>JBCCOH010000058.1:0-31895 GCA_039111275.1 Cyanobacteria bacterium P01_D01_bin.1
AGACCAGCCTCAGCTAGAAGCACTAACAATTGAAGAGCCCGAACCCGAACCAGCCCCTGAACCCGAACCTGAACCCGAACCAGAGCCCGAACCCCTTACCGCCGGAGCCTACGGAGCAATAGTCACCCAGCCAGTTGGCCTAATTCTAAGATCCGGACCGGGAACGGACTACGCCAACATCGGCGGCATCGGCTACCAAGAAAGCGTAACCGTCCTCGGCGAAGACAGCGGCTGGCTAAATGTCCAGCTCAGCAGCGGAGAAGAAGGCTGGATTAGAGACGGCAATGTCAGTCAGTAGCGAACTCACGTGACAAGTTTGTAAAGTCCGTATCTATATTCGTTGCCGCGCAAAAGGCTTTGACAATCCCACCATAGATTTTTAGCCTGGTGTCCCTTTGCTAGCGCGGTAATTGACAACTGACTTTTGAGTTCCGAGATTCGAATGCATTACGTTGTCGACTGCGAGGATTATCACTGATGACTGAGAAACTACTCAAAATGCATAACACTGACTGAGCGCTGTGCTAAGGGGTAGTCCGGGCAATTGGATGAATATGCAGAAAAACTATGCTTTGTGGCAAGCTGAGCAGTCTTTTGATGCTAGTGAGCTAGAGCGTGTAGATTTTAGTTCATTAACGCGGATTGAGTGTGATCTAGATGAAACAGAGAGCAACAAGGACGATTTGTCTGCTGAGGTGGCATAGATATGTCCTTGCTTGAGAATGCAAACGAAAACCATCTCAACCGTTATTAAGTCCGCTCAAGAAGTTGGTCAATGGACTAGCGAGTAGCATGGCTTCGGCCTTTTGAGGGCTGTGTTAAGAAAGCTCTCTCAATTCAACGGTTAGTTACAGAACATATGGGGATAGCTGAGCGGCGTCGCGCCCGGTGATACGGTGGGATCGCTGACAAAGCGAGTCCTCTATTGGGTCAACTACCTATGCAAGAATCAGGCAAAGACTGGGTGAGTTCACTGCTGATCGCGGCGCTGGGCGCAGGGGTGATCACCAGTTTTGCGGTCAGTATGGGACAGAGTCCGCTAGATGGGATTGGGATTACTGCGATCGCAGCCACACTTGCAGTCATTATCGACGCCCTTCTCTAACGACCAGCCTTCCTTCTTCTGGCTTCCTGTGGCTTTTCTTCTTATATATTCCCTCTATGTTGTTCGTTACTAACCGAGTCCTAGAAGAGGGACTCACCCCGCTGCCTGACCCAGGTGTAGATATCCGGTTGGCTCGTCCGATCAACTTCGTCCTTAACAATAACCAGGCAGAGCAGTCCTTTTATTGCTGTCGTAGAAACGGCGCCTTCGACTACACAGAAATCGGCAGCGACAATTTTCTCGATACGCTCAAAGCAGGCGGGGCCGAGCAGCTTTTGTTCTTCATCCATGGCTTCTCTACCCGGCCAGAAGAAGCCTTCGCTCAGGCCCAGAATCTTCAGAATCTGCTAGATGCGCTTCATCAAGTCGATCAGCGCAGCTCAAATCGAGGTCCCAAAGTTGAGGTTATTCCGCTAGTCTGGCCCTGTGATAACAAAATTGGCAAGGTCCGAGACTACTTCGATGACCAGAAAGCTGCCGATGCTAGTGCCTTCTCCTACATGCGTTTTATGCAGAGGTTTTTGGACTGGCGGGAAAAAAATAGCACGCTAGAGAACCCTTGCTTTAAACGGGTCAACGTGCTTTCTTTTTCAATGGGCAACCGGATCTTGCGTGGTACGCTCCGTCTTTCTGCTAAGTACTATCCGCAGCACAGTCTCGGATTGCTGTTTAGAAATGTCTTTATGGCGGCTGCTGATGTGGTCAATGAAACGCTAGAACCTGGTAAGTCAGGCGGTGTCATTCCTCTGGTCAGTCGCAATGTCGTCGTTTACTATGCAGCGGACGATTTGGCCCTGCGCGCTAGCAAGGTTGCCAACGTGAACAACGCTTCTCGCCGTCTCGGCCACACTGGCCCAGAAGACATCGCCAGGGTGTCTAAGAATGTCTATGCAATTGACTGTGACGATTTTAACAGTAGGTATGACCGGGCAGGCCATACCTACTTTTTAGAAAATCCAGAGACGGGTGATGCTGGACTGCTTTTGCGGCATGCCTGGGAATGCATGCGCACAGGCCGGGTACCTGTCGATCCCGCTAGGGCTAGACCGCTTAACCGCATAGAGATTTTGAATAACCAGCAGCAGCTTTAGCGTGAATGGTACTTGGTAGACGGGATGCCAGCGGATGCTCCCGGCGACTAGCTCAGCGCTTCTAGATAGTCGCGAACGCGGTTGCGGCGCTTGGGCTGGCGTAGCTTTTGTAGCGCTTTGGATTCGATCTGGCGGACGCGCTCACGAGAGAGCTCTAGGGTGCGGCCAATCTCTGCTAAGGAGTAGGGAACGCCGTCTCCTAGCCCGAAGCGAAGCGTAATGACTTCTTGCTCACGCGTAGTTAAGTCTGTGAGTAGCTGGTTGAGATCGCGCTTTAGAGACTCGCGCATTAGCTGCTCTTCGGGCGAGATGTCTTCTGTCTCTAGCAGATCGCCTAGTTCTGTATCGCGATCTTTGCCTACTTTGGTGTCTAGCGAAACCGAACGAGGCACTTTTAGCAAGACCTCGCGGACTTGGGCGACGGTCATGTCTAGCTCTCTGGCAATGTCTTCGACTTTGGCGGTACGGCCTTGGGTCTGAGATATTTTACGCTGGGCTTTTTTGATTTTGTTGAGCTTTTCGGTGATGTGGACCGGGAGGCGGATGGTGCGGCTTTGAGTGGCGATCGCGCGCGTAATTCCCTGACGAATCCACCAGTAGGCGTAGGTGCTAAACCGATAGCCCTTGGTTGGATCGAACTTTTCGACGGCTCTCTCCAGCCCTAGCGTACCTTCTTGGATCAGGTCCAGCAGCTCTAGCCCTCTGTTCTGATATTTCTTGGCAACCGAAACGACCAAACGCAGGTTGGCCTTGATCATATGCTCTTTGGCCCGCGTTCCCTCTTTTTGAATAGCGATGATCTCTTTGACGCTGAGTTCGGCTAGCTCTGCCCAAAGCTGCTTTCCTTTCGCCAGCGTGGGCTTGAGCTCAGCAATGTCGACGTTGGCTACTTTTGCCCAGCGTTCTAGTGAGGGCCGATGGCCTAGCTGCGCTGTTAGCTGCGCTCTTGTTTTGAGCAAGTGAACATAGGTCGCTAGCGGTCCGCCTGTTTCTTCAGCCGCCTGGTCTCGTAGCGCTAATAGCTCCATGTGCTGCTGCACCTGCTGAGCTTCGGCGACTTCCTCATCACGCTCTAGCAAGCTAACTCGTCCGATCTCCTGCAAGTACAGACGGACCAAGTCTGTCGAACGGGTTGCTCTAGGGTTGGCATGCGCTTCTGAATCTAATCCTTCAATGTGTACATCGCCAGATTCGTCTTCCTCTGACTCATCTTCCTCTGTTAGGGCAATATCCACATCGGAGGGTTCTTCTAGCATGTAAGTGTCACTATCCGATGATGTACTAGTTACAGCGCTAGCAGTAGATGTCGCGACAGAGTCGAATGTAGCTTTCATGAGGGTGCAAGATAGCGAGTACAGAGTTGAGAATCGGCGAAGCTCACTCCTTATACAGGAGTATTCCCAGCCAGCGAGGGCTTAGAGCAAAAGAGAGACCTTGCCAAGGTCACCTCGGTATAGAACTCTCAGACCAAAGCGCAGATGTTTCTGCAAGCTTTTGTGAAAGAGTTAAGGACGACGTAGAACGCTAGAGATAAACATTCTTACGTACGCTCTATTTCAGTCGTTTGTGTCTCTATTCCTGTCAGGACATAGCTATCTATACAAGTAGATAAGACATATTAAGGAAAGATATCTCGCCGGATCTTGAGTAAGGTCAAAATTCGGTTACTGACGACTAATCTGCTCTATTGAAGAAATACCAGCTTGCTCTCAGTCGGTAGAACTAGCTATTCCAGGTTTATCACTGGCACAGACAAAATCGGCGATCGTAAGGCAACGGCTCGCAATTAACAGACCGCGATCAACAGCATTCAATCCTCAACTTTTGGTTTTGTCCCCACCACAGCCAAGACTCTTTGCTTTTAATAAACTTATCCACACCCGCACCGTGAGCGCCTGGTATTCTGAACTCTAGTTGACTCGTCTGCCGCTTTCACTGTCACAGCGAACGAACGCATGGGTAATCCAACTTCCATCGTGGAAGAAATGTTTGAGTTGTTGCCTACTTTGCGCACTCAAATGTATTTCAAAACGTCGCTGACGGCGCTTTCTCATGCTATGGAAGACCAGGTCCTAGCAGGCTCAGAGCGCCAGCCGCTGATTATTGCTAGCTTTCAACAAGAACGGTTCTATCGGCAAGAAGCGAGCCGATATTTGCGTATCGCTGAGGTGAGCGATCAGGTCTATGTACTCTCTGCGGCTGAAACTCAGTTCAATCGGCTCAATCGGACTGACGAGGCCCAAAGTGTTGGCTACGAGAAAATAGACTTTGACGAAGACGATGCGCTCAGAGAGGAGTGGCATCTAGTGGTGATTGGTGAGCAGTATAGCGCCGCGCTGATCTGCCGGGAGCATCAGCCCGTCCTGGTGACGCCTAGAGGACTAAAGGTAGAAGCAATGGCTCAGCAGACTGCGGCCCATCTCGACCAGACTCGGCGATTTGAGGGCATCTGGACACTCGATCGGCAGGTCAGTCTGCGGGCAGCGAAGCTACTGCTCAATCGTATTCAGGACTATCGACCAGAGCTGAGCCAGAAGCTAGGTAGAGCACGCGATCGCTTTATCCCCGATGGCCTCAGCAGCATGCCAGATCTAGAAGTGGTTGAAAAAGATCCTTTTGCCCAGCGGCTGGTCACCTACTTGCAGGCAGGCCAGTACAAACAGCTAAAAGCTTATCGGGCAATCGCCCTCCAAGAGCAAAGAGCGCGTCTAGTCAATTCAATTACTGCGGCTATTCGCAAATCTTTGAATCCCTCTGAGATCTTTGCGATCGCAGTCACCGAACTTGGCAGCGTCCTTGACGTCAGCCGCTGTATTATCTATCGCTGCTCTGCTGACGATCCAGATGCCACCATTCATCATGAGTATCGCCAGCCGCATGTCAACTCGCTAGAAGGGGCTACCTGGCCGCTAAAGCACAACCCACTCTACCAGTGGGTAAAAGCTCAGCATCGAACCCTGGCCATAGATAATGTCAGCGGCTCGGCCCGTAGCCTGGACGAAACGGACCTGAACAGCGACCTGGAAATTGATCTGAGCACTGCTCAGCCCCGACTACAGCGCTGGCAAATTCGCGGCTGTTTGCTCGTTCCGCTAATTCACAAAAACCGACTGCTCGGCATGGTCGAGTTGCACCTAGATGGCGGAAACGACTATCAGAACAGCCGTCACTGGGGGGATGACGAAATCAGTCTGACCGAGGCGATCGCCAATCAGCTCAGCGTCGCTCTGATCCAGGCCGAAGCCTACGCTCACCTAGAAGATTTCAACCAGCAGCTAGCTGATCTAGAGCGCACCCGCAGCAACCTGATCGCTATCACTGGACACGAACTGCGCACGCCGCTATCGACCATTCGCGTCTGCCTAGAGAGCCTGATCACAGAGCCTGATATGTCTGCTGATCTGCGGCAGGTCATGCTAGATACTGCGCTGACCGACGCCGAACGCATGCGCAAGCTGGTTCAAGACTTTTTGACGCTCTCGCGGCTAGAAAGCCAGCGCGTAGAATGGAACCTAGAGTCACTCTCTTTACAGGAGTGCGTCGATCTCGCTCTCAGCAGTCTGCGCTGGCAACACTCTTCTAACTCAGCGCCCGCTATCCGAATCAAGACAGATATTCCCAAGGATCTTCCCTTCGTTCGTGCCGATGGCGAGTGGATTGTAGAGGTCCTCTCCAAGCTGCTAGATAACGCCTGCAAGTTTACAGAAGGTGGAGATACCCACGGCGTCGGCTATGGCAGGATCACTATCAGCGCTGAGATGCAAGACCCAGAGACCGTCAGAGTCACCGTTGCCGATACGGGCCGAGGAATCGAATCCGAGCGACTAGAAACCGTCTTTGAACGGTTCTATCAAGAAGAAGGAGCTCTACGTCGTTCTGTTGGTGGAACTGGCCTGGGGCTAGCCATTTGTCAGCAGATTATAGAAGGATTGAAAGGAAGAATCTGGGCAACATCGGCAGGCAAAAACCAGGGCACTCAAATTCATTTCACCCTGCCCGCTGCTGGTAAAGCCCTTCGCTATCCAGCAGCCAAACGCCGAACTAACAAAAGACCTGCTAAAGCGCAAAGTACTAAGCGTAAAACCTCCAAATCGTCTACGAAGAGTAGATAGCCTGAACCAGGTGCACACTCGATAGGCCGTTCTTTTTTAGTGGCGAGGGCAATTAAAGAACTGTTACGCTTCTTTTCTGCGTTGTTAATGTGCTGACGCCGCGATGTTACGATTTGGGGCATCAAGGTTGAGAGAGATTATTCATGGCACTAACTGGCTCAATGCCCAAATTTGGCGGCAGCACCGGCGGTCTCCTGACAGCAGCTTTCGTAGAAGAGCGGTACGCAATCACCTGGACTTCTAAGAAAGAACAGGTCTTTGAAATGCCCACGGGTGGGGCAGCCACGATGAACGAAGGCGAGAACCTGTTAGAACTCGCTCGCAAAGAGCAGTGCCTAGCGCTAGGGGCTCAGCTGAGAACTAAATTCAAGCCCAAGATTACTGACTACAAGATCTACCGCATCTTGCCCAGTGGTGAGACTACATTCATCCATCCTGCTGATGGTGTATTCCCTGAGAAGGTCAACGAAGGTAGAGGCTACAGCGGCAAGAAAGAGCGTCGGATTGGCGAGAATCCCAACCCCGCTACTGTCAAGTTCAGCGGTCAAAAGACCTTTGAAACTGATATGAAGAAGACTGATGTTAAGACAACTGGTCTCCCTCGTTCATAGAAATATCTCGTAGAATCCCGTAGGGGCATAGCATGCTATACCCCTACGGGATTTATAGATTATCTACAAAGCGGAAGGGTAGCCAACAAACAGCTACCCTTCCGCTTTTTCTATGAAGAGGTTGAACGGTACAATCGTCTTGTTAAAGGACCACAGTGGTCCATAGTGGCCCACAGTTTCAGCGACTTTCGCCATGATCTTTCCAGATTTTGAAACGTTTTCAGATCTTGCTACCCAAGGAAACTTTGTCCCGGTATATCAAGAGTGGGTCGCTGATTTAGATACGCCTGTTTCAGCCTGGTACAAGGTTTGTTCTGGGCAGCCATACAGCTTTTTGCTCGAATCGGTTGAAGGCGGAGAGACGCTGGGGCGCTATAGCTTTTTGGGCTGCGATCCGCTGTGGGTACTAGAGTCGAAAGGCGATCGCACCACCCAAACCTTTCGCGATGCTAGCCAGAACTTGCTGAAGGGCAATCCGTTCGATGTGCTGCAAGAGTGCATTGAGCCGCTAAAGCCAGTCCGCCTACCTCAGCTGCCACCCGGAATCGGCGGACTGTTTGGATTCTGGGGCTATGAGCTGATCAGGTGGATCGAACCGACGGTGACGACCCATGAGCGCAGTGAGGACGATCTGCCTGATGGGCTGTGGATGCAGGTAGATAATCTGCTGATTTTTGATCAGGTGAAGCGTAAGGTGTGGGCGATCGCATACGCCGATCTTCGAGATCCTGCCACCGATCTGAAACAGGCTTATGCGGCGGCGTGCGATCGGGTCACCAATCTGGTCACCAAACTTCGCGCCCCGCTAAACGAAAAGGACACGCTGCTCACCTGGACTTCGCCAGAAGCCAGCACTGCGCCGCCGCTAGAATACACCAGCAATCGCACCCCAGAAGAGTTCTGCGCTAGCGTCGAGAAAGCCAAGGCTCATATCCGCGCTGGCGATATCTTTCAAGTTGTGATCTCTCAGCGGCTACAGGCCAGCTACGACGGCAACCCCTTCGATCTCTACCGCTCTTTGCGCTTGGTCAATCCCTCGCCGTACATGTGCTACTTCGACTTCAATGGCTGGCAGCTAATCGGCTCTAGCCCCGAAGTCATGGTCAAAGCCACCGTCACCGGACCCGATGCTCCGATGCAGGCAACCCTGCGACCGATTGCCGGAACGCGCCCTAGAGGAAAGAACGCGGCTGAAGATGCCGACTATGCTGCGGACCTGCTGGCCGATCCAAAAGAAATTGCTGAACACGTCATGCTAGTTGATCTTGGTCGTAATGACCTAGGCCGCGTCTGCACTAGTGGCACAGTCAAAGTCGATGAGCTAATGGTGATCGAAAACTACTCTCACGTTATGCACATTGTCAGCAACGTAGTCGGCGATCTAGCCCCCGATAAAACCGCCTGGGACCTGCTCAAAGCCAGCTTCCCCGCAGGTACCGTCAGCGGCGCTCCCAAGATTCGTGCTATGCAGATCATCAAAGCGCTAGAGCCTGACTATCGAGGTCCCTACTCTGGCGTCTATGGCTACTACGACTTTGAAGGTCAGCTCAATAGCGCCATCACTATTCGGACCATGGTGGTTCAATCGAGCGAAAAGGGTGCTCAGACAATCAGCGTACAGGCAGGTGCTGGTCTGGTGGCGGACTCGGTGCCCGAAAATGAGTATCAAGAAACGCTCAACAAAGCAAAAGGAATGCTAGAGGCGGTGCGGTGCCTAAAAGCCTGAAAATCTGAGAGCCTAAAAGCCTGAAAGCCTCAATCTAAAAGATTCCACCTGACGGGATTTTATCTGTCTTTAGCAGCAGTCTCTAGCGACAGTCTCTGACAACGGGTAGAGGGAGAGTGTGTGCTGCTAGCTGTTTAATACGAGTAACGCATAATCCAGCTTCGTAAACTCGTCACCTACAGATAACTATGAGCAACCAATCATTAGGCTCGGTCGGCAGCAGCGATACCGCCAAGTGGATTGAAATCTTAGCGCGCTTCGGCTACGCGGCCAAAGGGGTTATCTATGCCCTCGTTGGCATCCTGGCGGTTCAAGCGGCGTTTAATTGGGGAGGTAAAGTCACAGGCTCTACGGGTGCATTTGAGACTATTGCCAATCAACCCTTCGGCAAAGTAATGCTGTTCATAGTTGGTGTTGGCTTAGTGGGATACGTCCTCTGGCGTTTGGTGGCTGCCATCTTTGACCCTGAACATGACGATGATGGGGCCAAAAACATTCTTCGCCGTCTGTCTTATGCAATCAGTGGCTTGGTCTATGGAAGTTTGGCGTTTGCGGCTTTTCGCATCGTATTTAGCGGCGGTTCGTCGTCTGACGGCAGTGGGGGCAGTGGGGGCGGCAGTAGTTCTAGTGAGCAGACAGCGACTTTGCTATCTCAACCCTTTGGCCGTTGGCTAGTTGGGCTGGTAGCGGCTGGCGCTGTGGCCTATGGATTCTACTGTATCTATCGCGGTGTCAAAATCAAGTTTCGCAAGAAGCTGAAACTGGCCGAAATGAGTCCAAATGCGCAAACCTGGGTAGTTCGGATTGGGCGATTTGGACTGATTAGCAAAGGCATCGTCTCTGTAATTGTGGGCTATTTCTTTGCTCAAGCCGCTCGTTCTGCTGACGCAAGCGAGGCGAGAACAACCGCCGGAGCTTTACAAGCTATTCAGCAGCAGCCTTTTGGCGCTATTTTGATGGGCATTATTGCGCTCGGCATGCTGGCTTACGGAATCCATCTGCTGGTTCAATCACGCTATCGACGCATTTCTCCCGAACAGTAGCGGGGCTAGGCTTTTAGAACTGAGCTTCTAAGAAAGGCAGCCTGTCGTCTGGTGGGATACACTGGTGGTCTCTGTAGTGCTAGCGAGTACGACTCTACCTTGACCGTCGAGGGACCAGGTTTGAGCTTCGGCAATCTGAGCTTCGGCAATAGCAAGCGGAACCGCTACGGTAGGTGCCTGTTCTGCATCAGACAGATCTGAAGTATCTACGTCACTTCTATCGCTGAGGAATCCATCTGCTGCTAGGCGAAAATCGTTCCAAACCGACTGACCCGTCATAAGCTGGCTAGCATCTTCGGGCAGTCCGCCCCGTCCGGTGGCGATGAAAGTGTTGAGACTATCGGCTTTGCCGCAGGCGGCAATTACCCTTTCTCCATTAGTAGGTTCTGAGCTGAGCGCTGTAATTCCATCAGTGGGATCTACTTCGGGGTTGTTAATCTCGACGCTTCCGCTAAAGGCAGGGCCCAGCGCAGAGGAGGCCGTGATATCGCTTGCTGGCGTTAGCTGCTCGCGGAAGGCAGTGCCTAGTATGGTGGCTGCGTTGACAGTTACCCTGCCACCGAAGTTGTCTTGAGCGTTGGCGGTGATGTCGCTATTTTCAAGGGCAACTAGCGCTTCGGTGGTAATGGTGATGTCGCCACCAGTTGCCGGACCCGTGGCGTCGGTCGTGATACTGCCCTGGTTGCTGCTGCCTCGGCGTAGGACGATGCTGTCGGATTGTAGGGTGATGTTGGCGTGATCGCCCGCAACCGTATCCGCTGTAATCAGACTGCCGTCTTTGATCGAGATAGCATTAGCCCTTACATCAATATTGCCTGCTGGTCCTGTGCCGGGCGATCGCGGACTGTTAGGAGAGCTGGGAAAATTGCTGCTATTGACGGTCGCGCCTTCTAGAACAGATAGCTCAGCGGTGGTGATATCGATATCACCACCGCTACCGCTTCCCTGACGAGCCCCCGAAAAGATACCGCTGCGCCCACTTGCCGTCTGACCAACCAGCTCGATAGACTCTGAAGCGTTGATAGTTAAATCGCCACCAGCGTTGTTGCTATTCGTACCCGTAATCACTTGGCCACCTCCGAGCACCGTCAGCCGACGCGTGTCGATAGTCGCAGATCCGCTGTTACCACTGCCATCCCCGTTAGGAATTAGCAGCGGCGGCTGAGTCGGTGGACCCAACGAGTCAGTAGGTGCCGTTTGCGAAGAGGTGGACAACAGACTAGGGCCGCCCGCTCCAAAACCGGATACAGTAATTTCGTCAGCCTGCACGCTCAGGTCCCCGCCAATGCCCGGACCGAAAGTATTCGCCGCGACTTGCGCACCGTTTGTGATGTTGATTTGTGAGGTGTCACCTGGCTGCTGAGTGCCAATATCAAGCGATCCGCCGCGAGCACTCTCAGGTGTATTCACCAAAGGGGCGACGGTTGTAAACAGGCTGCTGGGTCCTACATTCGACACCCCATCTACGTTAATTCGCTTGCTGGAGCGAATTTCAACTCGCCCAGAGTCTCCGCTCCCTGCCATGGTCATGCCAATCTGAGCCCCTCCAGTCAGCTCGACTTCAGGCGCATTAACGCTGAGTGAACTGGTCCCATCTCCAGTGCCGCTAGGTCCAATTTCAACATAGGCACTGGTCTGCATCAGGACTGGACCGAGGGTGACCCCGGTTAGCTCTAGATTATCTGCCGCGTTGATGGCAATGTCTCCACTGCCGTTCGCACCTGTAACCTGGGCTAGCAGCGTCGATCCGCTATCGAGCGTTATTTCTCTTCCATTGAGTTGGATGCTACCAGCATCAGCACTACTGACGTCGACAGAAGCAGGCTGAGAAATGTCGCTGCCTTGTGTCAGAAAGATGTCCTGAAAGTCGGCTACCTGGTCATAGTTGAACTGCCACTGAGAGCCACTATCATCGAATCCGACAAAACCCTCATCGCCAATGCTCCCAATTTCTACATGGCCCCCTTCTGCAATCAGATTGCCGCCTTGCAAGCTGATGTTTCCTCCTATCAAAGCCAAGTTTTCTTCTAAATTGACCCGTAGCCCTGAGGGTGGCGCTGTAGGGAAATTTCTTCTAATGCCTCTACTGCTGTAGCGCATGTTACTGCCGCTACCTTGGACCGTAATCGGAGCTGGCGTACTGCCAAACTGAAGTCCTAGCGGTGCGCTGACTGTCAGTAAGGAGGGAATGCTGGTCTCGGCTGTGCCGAATGAACCGCGATCGCCAAAACTAATCCTATCTGCTGTGGTGGACAAGAACGAGCCTTCGATATCTAACATCGCAGATTCGCTAAATACGATGCCGTTAGGATTGAGAAAGAATAGATTGGCATCTCCATTGACGCCAAGCGTTCCGTCAATGTTGGAAACGTTAAGCGGATCGAGCGTGGTTACTCTGCTGAAAATATTTTCAACAGTTGGTTCATTGTTGAAGGTGAATGTTTCACCATTGCCAATATTGAAAGTGCTGAAGCTGTGAAAAACGTTGGTGCCAGTGCCAGCATCGCCTCGGTAGCCGCCAGTGATGCAGGTGCCTGGGCAGCCTGTGACCGCGTTGAGGCTGCTGAGCGAGGTAGGGGTAGTGCCGTCTGGGATAGTCTGGGCGATCGCACTACCCGGCAGCAGTCCATACCCAATCGCAAGCAGGCCACCTAGTCGTAAAATACCGTTTAGCGAAGACAAGTCCAGCAAAGGCAGTTTTGGTTGAG
Organism: Cyanobacteria bacterium P01_D01_bin.1; assembly: GCA_039111275.1. Taxonomy (GTDB): domain Bacteria; phylum Cyanobacteriota; class Cyanobacteriia; order Phormidesmidales; family Phormidesmidaceae; genus Phormidesmis. Next base: position 12,397 of record JBCCOH010000058.1, read on the forward strand.
ACATCAGCTAACATTTTCTAACTTCCCGTAATATGCCCAATAGCTTTGGCGATGCCAGCTTATGGCCTTGCTCTACGCAATCAGCACATTGACCTTGATCTTGGCGTTAGCAGTCTGTGTATTACTTCCTGTGCGTTACTTCGAATGACGGATCTTGAATAGTGAATTAATAGTGAATTCTATCGATTCTGTCAGCCGACTATTCGTTTGCCTGTTTGCGCAGTGCATCGATAATTTGACCGTTGGCCTTTGGAAAAGGATACTTATCGATCTGATCGAGGGTAACCCATTGAATTTCGTCGCACTCAATGGGTTTGGGCTCCCCCCCTATATGAGCGCAGTTGAAGACGTTGAGAGTGACCTTGAAGTGAGTGTAGGTATGCTCAATGGTGATCAGCTTGGTGCCAACTTCAATCTCGATATCGAGTTCTTCTTTAATTTCGCGTTTGACACAGTCTTCTTCGCTTTCTCCAGGTTCAATTTTGCCGCCTGGAAACTCCCATAGCCCCCCGAGGAGTCCTTCTTGCTTACGGCGATCGATCAAAATCTTGCCCTGGCTGTCGGTGATGACGGCAACGCCAATCTGTTTGTGGGGAAGGGGCTTGCGAGATTCTGTCATAGGGAAGCGGGTGACTGCATTTTGATTGTACGCTGCGCATTCACTTTGCCACGGACAGAGCAGGCAAGCCGGGTTGTGTCGGGTGCATAGGGTCGCTCCTAGATCCATGATGGCCTGGTTAAAGTCTCTAGGATGCTGGGGATCTAGTAGCTGTTCGGAAAGCGTCCAGAGGGGTGTGATCGCCCGGTTCGGCACAGCCGGATATGCCACCAAACGAGCCAAAACCCGTTTGACATTGCCATCTAGAATGGGTGTCGGCGCATTAAAAGCAGCGCTGAGGATGCCGCCTGCGGTCGTCCGACCAATGCCTTTAAGGGCGATCACCTCTTCAATCTGACGCGGAAACTCCCCACCAAACTCAGACACAACCTGCCGAGCCGCCTGATGTAAATTCCTTGCCCGAGCGTAATAGCCCAAGCCTTCCCACAGCTTCAATACCGCCTGCTGGTCAGCGGCCGCTAGGGTCTGAACAGTGGGAAATGCCCTCAGCCAGCGCTCGTAGTAGGGGATGACGGTTTTGACCTGGGTCTGCTGAAGCATGACCTCCGAAATCCAGATCGCATAAGGATCTTGGGTACGTCGCCAGGGCAGATCGCGGCCCTGCTGACGATACCAAGAGAGGAGTGATCGCCTCAGCAACGTCACTTTTCTTTCCGACATAGCAAAGCTCGGCAGGATAGATCCTACCGAGCTTTTAGACTGGCTATCTTTTGTGGACATTACTTTGGAGATACCGCTGAGACTATGACTCAGCTTCCTGGTCAGAGTCCTCTCCAAACAGCGTGTTGCTAAAACGTTCTTCGAAGGCAAGTCTTTGTTCTGCGCCCCGTAGAAAATAACCACTCATCATCGCAGAGGCCAGCAAACGCCCTAGGTTCTCACGGTTGGTGGTGACTGAGACCTCAAACTGACCCGAAGGGAGACCGCCTAATAGACCAATGACGTTGTGCTCCATCACCTGCATCACTTCAGATGAATCAGGGCGCGATAGTTGAGTAATCGTGTCCGGCTCCATCGACTTTACGTACTGGAGCAGTGAATTGTCTGACATAGGTTTGGAATCGGTAGTGAACTCTGGAGTTCTTCCGGTTACATCATCCATGTTGATACCTTCTATGAACGGCTAGAACGCGATTCTATTGGTGGTTTCGCTCTAATATGTGTCTCCAACGTGTGTAAGGCGTTGTAAGTATTTCCTTTGCTTAACACTGTAACAATGCTATTTACATATCACATTGGGTGAAACCGAATGGTAACCGAACAGACGGCGGCTACAACTGTAAGGTCCGAGGACTGAGCGCAGTCGAAGTCCGGTAAACGCAAAGTGGCCGCTACCAAGTAGGGTCATCAAGTAGATTAACTTCTATCAGTTCAGTCGTCTCGGGAACAGCGGTTAGACAGGCCCGTACGGATTCTGCCGCTGCGCCAGTCATTTCGACTTCGCAGGCATAGCAAGAGCCCATCAGACAGCCCGTAGAAATGTGAACGCCTGCCCGGTGGGCGACATCCAGTAGGGCTTCACCGGGTTTGGCAGTCGTCGTAACGTCGTCGGGAAGAAAGCGAATCTGAACAGTCACAGGAAATTAGCTTGAAGGGTTCAACTGGCGAAGGTTTACGCTCTGAGCATAGCGACTAAAGTCGTGTGAGCGTCGGCAGCGTTCTTTAGTTCGTGGTCGAAAGGAATGCGAATAGGTAGGCTCTGGCCGTTGACTTCGGCGGTGAGGTCCATGCCGGTATTGTCGATGGCGGTGAGGGTCGCGGCGGTCGCTTCGGTTTGGTCGCCGTAGCGCTGAGCATAGGTAAGAACAGCCGCGGCGTGGTCTTTGTTCATGTGCTTGCAGATGCGATCGCTGACTTTTGCATCGATCTTTTCAGATCCTTTTGCAGCTGTATTCTCTGACATAGGGGTGCTCTTGTGGATTCTTACGACTAAACTCTTACAACAGATAGACTTTTACAGCAGACTTTTGTAGTCTGAGCCTACTAGCTGCTGATATTCTAACCAGACGATACGCGACTTTCTATGAGCGCTTCTCACCCTCTGCCTACTGGCACCGTTTTTGAAAGCCCAGGCGCTCATCTGACCTATAGAGTGGTCGGCCCCTGCTGCCGCCTGTACGACCGCGAGCAGCTCCCCTGGCCCTGCTGTCGCATCCAGTGGCGTAGCAAAGAGCCCAGCTGGCGCCGCATTGGCAAACGGTTTACTGTCGATATAGCCACGCGCAGACATCCTTCTTATTGCGTCGAAATCATCGGCCAAAGCTACCGAAGCGACCCGCTCGTGATGACGCTATATCCGATCAGGCTATCCGCGGAGCAGCAGGACTGGTGGCATACAAAGCGAATTTCTGAGTCCGTCAGCGAACAGGCCGACAGCCAAGCCGACAAAAGCGCTATTGACGGCGGATCTGCTCAGGCGCCACCCCACAGCCTTGACGATGCTCTATGCCAGACCAGGTGAGCGTGCTACAGGTGCTGGCATCAGAGAAATCCGCTTGCTGATGCAGAGTCTCGCGCAGATCGGCTTTGTCTAGAACAGTGCGGCTAAAAATCGTTTCGTGGATGTACGCATCACGCAGGTCGGCGGAAACTAGTGAACTGTTGCTGAGGTCGGTTCGGTTGAGAATGGCGTAGCGCAAGTCGGCATCGTCTAGAGTCGCTCCTCGCACGCTGGCATAGGCGAGGTTTACATCTATGAGGTTGGCGTTCTTGAGCTGGGCACCGTCGAGATTGGCATAGTAGAAGTTGGCCCCTTCTAGGTCGGCTCCGGTCAGATCTGCGCCCGATAGATCTAGCCTGCGCAGGTCGGCTTCGTGTAGGTCGCACCCTGGACACTGATTGGTTTCTATTAGCTGTTGGATAGCGGCTGGGTCGGCTGCGATCGCCCCCTCACCCCCCATCCAGATACCTACAACAGCGCCGACTACAGCTGTGCCGACTACAAAAGCGCCCCTTTGAGCACAGCCCCCACGAAACAAATCTTTTATCTCTATATACATGACACGGACAGACCTTTTGAAACTCGACTCGTTCACGCTCCAACTCTAAAAAGAAACGTCAATGAGCTTGTCTATAAACTGCCCAAATCACCCTCGGCGACTTATGCCGATTCATGCAGTCCCATCTGAGCCAGACAGCTAAGCCAGACAGCCAAGCCAGACAGCTCCCATACACATATCTTGAGATGCCCATGCTGACTTTCCAGGTAATCTGTACTCAGTTGAATCAAGAAAACTCAAACTGTTTAGTCAATTTCGCAGCAGCTTGAATTTCGTGTCCTAACGTCGGGTGTGCAACCCTCACGCTGTCGCCGACCATCGTGAACTCTACTAAATCTAAGGATATGCAAATGAAATCATTTCGACTTACAGTGACCGCGCTTGCTACCGCTGCTGTTGCCATCACAGCTAGCAACCTGCCTTCAGCATTTGCACAGAATCAGTCTGTCACTAGCACAAGTGCCCAGGCACCTGCGATTCAGCTAGCTCAAGCATCACTTTTTGGCATGCAAGAAACTGATCAAGATCCCTATCTGCTAGTCGCGAACCCAACTTCTAACATCGGCGGCAATCAGCGCTACGGTCTGATGATCCTAGAGCAAAGACAGCCCACGCCACCTTGCTATTCTCTGAGTGGTTCTAATCCAACGGTTGTCACCCCGCTGACTTTTAATAATCCATCTTGTGGTCGCAGTACCGATACCAATGGCTATTTGCTGCGCGCGGCTGGTACAGATATCAAGTACAGCCCCGTTCTAGAACAGGAAGATGGCGTTCTCGTACTGTACGCACAGCCTTCGCCCTTCGCAGGTAGCGGAGCTAGAAGGTTTGTGATTGGTCAAACTGATGGAATTGTGCCAGGTGGCTATACCAAAATCTTCTTGAAGCCTGGTTGGAGACTAGCTAAGCAAACATTTGAAGGCAACGTAACGGGTCGTACCTACATTGCTAACGATCTGACCACTGCCGAACTCATTCAACAAGATGAGACCATCATCGCCGGACCTACTGATCCTGATGTGTCTGGTCCTGTAGTAGTGGTTCCGCCTTCGCCAGCGTCTTTTCCTGATGTCGCAGGCGATGTCTATGCCAACGAAATTAACCGCGCCGTTCAGCTCGGATTTATCTCTGGTTTTGCTGAGGACAATAGTTTTAGACCAAAGGCAACTTTGACTCGCGAACAGCTGGTGTCGATTGCAGTTGAAGGGCTAGACGTTGCCCCCGAAATTGCAGCGCCAGTCGGCGATGTTCCTTTCTCAGATGTGCCTGCTACTCGCTGGAGTGCAGCCAAAATCAAAAAGGCTCAAGAGCTGGGAATTATCAGCGGCTACCAGGACGGTACGTTTAGACCTGCCAATCAGGTGACCCGGGCAGAGCTGATTGCGATCATGCGCCGCGCTGCTGAATACGAGAACAGCACAAACGACCTTGAGGCCAATCAACCAGGTGCATCTTTCGAGGATATCAACGGTCACTGGGCAAAGGATGCCATTTCTGAGCTATCTACTTTCTGTGGCGTGGCGACGCCATTGAACGAAGTCGGTGATAATTTCCGTCCAGATACGCCAGCACTGCGTAACTACGCAGCAGCAGCAATGGTTCGGTTGCTTGACTGCACCCAGACTATAGATGAGAGAGTTTAGTCTTTTCTCTAATTTCGGTTGTCTGCTTTTGTTTTGAGTGAGTAGATCTGGCCTCAGCTGACAGTCGTTAGCTGAGGCTTTTTTTGTGGAAGGGAGACTTTATTTGGTGCCGCTGAGGAGACCGTAGCGGATCAGCCCTCGGTTGAAGCCTGTGGTCATCAGGGCGATCGCAGCCGTCCCCCGAATTGTCTCTTCCCCCGCCTGCAAAATACCAGATACCGACTCTAGACTCAGCGCCGAACGAACCACATCTTGCCAGAAAAACTCGACCTGCCGCGACCAGTCTGCCAAGGCTACCTCCTTAAAGCCGATCTCTCTGGCCAGCTCGCCGTAATCATCAATAGAGATCACGTAGGGCAGATGATAGAGCTCGTATAGCCGATCGAGATGTTGACTTTCACTATCGGTCAGCGGGCCAGCTAGGGTATGGGTAGGTCGATGGCACCAAGTTGCCATTAGGAAAGTGCCGCCCGGCTTGAGAACGCGGTAGCACTCTCGCAGGAAACCGGGTTTGTCTGGCATGTGTTCACCGCTCTCCATCGACCAGACAAAGTCAAAAGAACAGTTGGGAAAGGGCGTGGATAGAGCATCGGCAACCTGAAACTGCACGGCCGGTGCCTGTGCCGTCTCAAAATTTTCAAAAGCAAGGAGATCGATGCCCTGCTCTGCTGCGCGTTCGCCCGCTCGTTTGGCCTGAACAGGGCTCAGCGTAATCCCTACTGCCTGAGCGTCAAACTTTTTGGCAAGATACAGGGTGCTGCCACCGATACCACAGCCTACGTCTAGGATGGTATGGGCTGAGGTGACGTTAGCCCATTTCAGCAGCTCTTCGATTAGATCAATCTGAGCCTGTTTGCGGTCTTTTCGATGCTGACCATTGCTGCCGTAGTAGCCATGATGCATATGCTCACCCCAGGTCTTTTCCCACAAGGGAGAGGATGTGTCATAAAACCGTTGAATTTTTTCGGCAAGGGGCGTACTGGCAGTCATCGCTGTCTCCGATCCGTTGTAGAAGATTGGTCATATGGTAGCTTTATCCCTTGCGGCTAGCTTTTGCTTTCGTTCTTTTGATGGGCTCTTCTAAAGGGCTTTTGATGAGTGTATGACCGTCCCTAGAACAATTTGCTTTGGTTTTTTGGTGCTGATTGCAGTGGGTACGCTGTTGCTGCTATTGCCTTTCTCAACGGCTAGTGGGGATTGGAACAGTCCGCTGGTGGCTCTGTTTACGGCGACTTCGGCGGTCTGTGTGACTGGGCTGATCGTAGTAGATACAGGCAGCTATTTTTCTTCGTTTGGCCAATGCGTGGTGCTGACGCTAATCCAGCTGGGGGGGTTAGGCTATATGACGGCGACGACGCTGTTGCTGCTGCTGATTGGGCGGCGGCTGTGTCTAAAAGATAAGTTAGCGATTCAGCAGGCTATGGACACGTCCGAGCTATCGAATGTAAAGGCGCTGCTAGTTTCGATCGTTTCGATGACGATAATTTTTGAGCTGACGGGCGCTTTTTGCCTGATGCCGACGTTTTTAGAAGATTTTGGTCTAGGCCAGTCGCTGTGGCTAGCGATCTTTCATAGTATTAGCGCTTTTAACAACGCTGGATTTAGTCTGTTCTCCGATAGCCTTGTGCAGTACGCCGAGACTGCCTGGCCGATGGTGGTGATCTCGGCGCTGATTATCGTGGGTGGCATTGGCTACCAGGTGATTATGGAAGGGTTTATGTGGCTGCGATCGCGTTTCCAAGGCCAAAAAACTCACACCGTCTTCTCTCTACATTTCAAGATTGTCACCGGCACAACGATTGCATTGCTACTGCTAGGAACCGCTGCCTTCTTTCTAATCGAATATGACAACCCAGCCACGCTAGCAGACAAAAGTTTTGGGATAAAGCTATTGCTAGCTGGCTTTCAGTCGGTGGTGATGCGCACAGCTGGGTTCAACTCAATTGATATTGGGGCGATGGAGACTAGCGCTTTGTTCGTGGCGATCGCGCTGATGTTTGTCGGGGCCAGCCCTGGCAGTACGGGCGGCGGCATCAAGACCACCACGGTGCGCATTTTGATGATGTGCACAAAGGCCGCACTGCAAGGCAAAGAAGAAGTGAACTGCTATCAGCGGCAAATTCCAATGACTAGAGTGCTCAAAGCGCTGGCTGTGGTAGTCGCCTCGGCGATTAGCGTTGTGATCATCACCACTTGTCTTTCGGTAAGCGACCCGGATCTAATATTTATCGCCATTCTCTTTGAAGCCGTGTCGGCCTTTGCTACCGTCGGCCTTTCAACTGGCATTACTGGCGATCTTTCAGTCTGGGGGCAGCTGTTTATCATTGCCACAATGTATATCGGGCGAGTGGGTATTTTGCTACTGATGTCGGCTATCCTGGGCGATCCTAGCCCTAGTGCGATTCATTTTCCAGAAGAGGACCTGCTGACAGGCTAGACGATTCGATAGGACTGAAGTCCGCTGCTTTCTAAAGGTAGGAAAACTGTCCAAGTGCTGCTTTGATCCGAGCGTTCGCGGACGGTGAGCTTCGCTCCAAGCGCGTGGAAAAGGTTCTTCGTAGCCTCTAGGTTTAGGCTCAATCCCCCGGTTTCTGGTTGGAACATCAGCAAGTGTCCAAGCGACTGGAGCGGTGGCGCGGTGCAGGTAGGTGGCGAATTAGGTTGGCTAAGGTCGGCCTGAGATTGGAACTGAAGCTTGAGCTGATTGCCAGCGTGGAGAACGTGAAGCTGAATGTGACTGCCGGGCGAAACGCTGTGGGTAAAGAGTTCGACTAGGCCAGTGAGAACATGCTGTAGCATGGTGGGATCGCTAGCCACCATCGGCAGATTTGGCGGTAGTTCTACTTCTAAGGAAAGATTGCGACGCTGAGCGGCCTGCTGCCACTGGGGAATGGCGTTCTGAAAGACTTGACTAAGGGCGATCGCACTCAGGGGCGATTTTGGTAGCTGGCTAGCTGCTTCTAGCTCCACCGCTTTGAAAATTAGGCTGAATCGATCAATCTGCTGAGTACATTCAAGATCAATACTCTTGAGTCGTTTGACTACTTGAGGGCTGAGATCTTTACGCTTGAGCAGAGAGCGCGTGTAGGTACGAATAGTGGTGAGCGGCGTCCGAATTTCGTGAGCCATTGCCTGGAGAAAGGCGCTATCAGAAGGCTGCGTAGCAGCAGACTCTCCTTTTGAGTCTACGTTGCTGATGGCCTGAGAAGCTTTGGCTGATCCGTTGTGAAGAGGCTCTGATGAATCGACTGGCTTGCTGTGAGCATCGCTGTGGGCTCCATTCCTAGCGTCATCCTGTGGCAAACAGGCAAGCATCCAGCGGTTAAACTGACTGACGATGCGGTAGCTAGGCTCTTTGAGCGTGAACTTTTCGACCAGGGTTTCGATGAAGTCTAGCTGCTGTGGGCGGGTGAGAAGGATGCGCGATCGCAGTAGTTGCCACACGGAGCTAACGACTTCGGGCATAAAGGAAAACTGAAAGCTCAGCTCGCTATCGGCATCCTCTCCTAATACCAAGACCAATGAGAATTCGTTAGTCAGAACGAGCGCGAACTGTTCTTTGACTAACGGGTCGTCTTCTAAAAGGGGTAATAGGCGAGTCTTATGGGTCTGCTTTTGAAAAGTTTTTTGGAGGATTCGTTCTACTGGCGAAAGCGCGCTGAATGCCGCTAGTTCTGTCGATGAGTGCGGTACAAACGTCCAGTTGGAGATCTGCGGGATGAGATCAGGATCATTGAGTAGCGGCACAGGTCCAGTGAGCAACAAAGCCTGCGTCTGTCTTTTGGAGCGTCTGTGTTTGGCTGCTGCTGGTTGTTGCTGGTTTAGTAGCTGAGTAAGCGCAGCGATCGCCCCTGCCCATTCACGCTCGGCTCGACGCTGCCGCACCTCTACAGCTAATCCTTCGCTGAAAGTAGGAATGCTGGGCGCTTCGTGGTCCTGTACGTCCTGGGCAAATTCTCCCAAAGCAACCAGTGCGCTAATCGTGGGTAGAAGCTGATCGGGTGCGCCCATAACATGTACAAAGAAGTGTGTTGGCTGTGCGCCTTGTTATGTATTTACACTACCCGTAAGCCTTTGGACTTGACTATGGGTAGAACCGAACGTTTGAATTCACAGCTAGCTTCCTCGGAGGCATCATCACTTAGGCCAATGCCGGTAGTTGTTTGTCCGGGGTTCAATCGGGCAGAGCTGACGGCTGGATTTGTGCGATCGCTTCCCCCGTTCACCCAGCCACACGTCGCCCGTTGCCTACCGATCTCACCGTTTGACCTCTACCAGTGGCTGACTGACACGCTAGGCAACCCAGCGACTCAGCCACCAATCGTAGGCGTTGGATTTAGCGCAGGAGTTGTGGGCCTATCAGGTGCTCTCCTTTTGTGGCAACAGGCAGGGGGCAGAGTCAGGCGGCTGTTCGCAGTCGACGGTTGGGGAGTTCCTGTTCTGGGCTTAAGCGTAATTCGTATCAGTCACGATCGGTTTACGCATCTGACGACTTTGCCATTGGGAGCTGGGGAGATCAATTTCTATGCCGATCCGGCGGTAAAACATACGAGCTTATGGGGAAGTCCAGATCTGGCGATGGGCCGCTGCGTGCCCTGGTGGCAGCTAGCTGAGGCGACCGGGGAGATCATGAGTGCTAGGGAATTTTTGGTGCGATCACTAACCCAAGACCACACTGAACAAGCTTCAGAAGCTAGCGACTAAGTCCGCACTCAAAAGTCAAGAGACGACAACAACCAAGAGAACGAAATCTTGTTGTTCGATAGGCTACAACTTACACTAATTAGAAGCATTTTCGGGGAGATTGGTGAGCACGCAAGCTATCGATCCCACCTTGCCCTGTAGGCATCCTTCCTAAGAGGAGAGCAGCTTTGGTTGCGATGCTTCAGGCGCCTAGATCGCCTTAAACTTCACAGCCTGAAGTAGATTCCCTCTCAGGAGGGGCGGCCTTTAGGGCCGGGGTGGGTCCGGCCACCGACGATGCCTACCGAATCTACTTCCGTTTTGTTGAAAAAGCTCACGGCTATCGCTTCTCAGAAGATGCTTTGGGAAAATCTTTTAAGGAATGATAAAAAACGGGTGCTTTGTCGTGAGACGAACCACCTGCTGTCTAAGATCTTCTAAAGTCCTGCTCAAAGTATTGTCTGAATTTCCTTCGGTATTGTCTATGGCCTCTCCTGTCACGTTCAAGTTAGATTCTACAAAAGCTACCCAGCGAGCCAGTGGCGCCTATGCGCTGGTCGATAGCCTGGTGCGCCACGGGGTCAAGCACATCTTTGGCTATCCGGGCGGAGCCATCTTGCCTATCTATGACGCTCTCTACAAGGCAGAGGCCAAAGGGCAAGTACAGCACATCTTGGTTCGACACGAGCAGGGCGCCTCTCATGCAGCAGACGGCTATGCCCGCGCGACGGGTGAGGTTGGTGTGTGCTTTGCGACCTCTGGCCCTGGTGCGACTAACCTAGTTACGGGGATTGCCACAGCGCAGATGGACTCGATCCCAATGGTGGTAGTGACAGGACAGGTCACCCGAGCGGCGATTGGGACCGATGCGTTTCAGGAGACAGATATCTATGGCATCACGCTGCCAATCGTGAAGCACTCCTACGTAGTGCGCGATCCCAATCAGATGGCGCAGATCGTGGCGGAAGCGTTTCATATTGCCAAAACGGGTAGGCCCGGTCCGGTGCTAATCGATGTGCCCAAGGACGTAGGCGTCGAAGAGATTGACTATATTCCGGTTGAGCCTGGCGATGTGGATATTCCGGGCTATGCGCTTGGGGTTGATATTGATGACGATAAGATCGACGAGGCGATCGCCCTATTACAGGCATCAGAAAAGCCACTGCTATATGTCGGTGGCGGCGCAATTACCTCAGGTGCCCACGCCGAGATTCAGACGCTAGCCGAAGCCTTCTCAGCGCCGATGACCAATACCCTGATGGGCAAAGGCGCGATTGACGAACACCATCCGCTCTCTGTTGGCATGCTGGGAATGCACGGAACTGCCTACGCCAACTTTGCCGTCAGCGAATGCGACTTGCTGGTGGCGATCGGTGCTCGCTTTGATGATCGAGTAACTGGAAAGCTAGACGAATTTGCCTCTAGAGCAAAAGTCATTCACATCGACATTGACCCGGCTGAAGTCGGCAAAAATCGCCTGCCTGAGGTGCCTATTGTCGGCGATGTCAAAGCGGTTGTCGCTCGTATACTGGCCCGGCTAGAAGACCGGGGCGAGCTAGATACAAACAAAAGCCAGCCCTGGCGGGATCAGATTGAAACCTGGAAGCGAGACTTTCCCTTAGTTGCGCCTGTATACCCAGACGATATCTCTCCGCAGTCCGTCATTGTAGAAATTACCAAGCAGGCTCCTCACGCCTACTGCACTACTGATGTGGGACAGCACCAGATGTGGGCAGCGCAGTTTCTGAAGAACGGCCCGCGCCAATGGATATCGAGCGCTGGACTTGGCACCATGGGCTTTGGTCTGCCAGCCGCTATGGGTGTGCAGGTGGCTTTGCCCGATAGCCAAGTTGTCTGCGTTAGTGGAGATGCCAGTTTCCAAATGAACTTGCAGGAGCTAGCAACACTGGCCCAGTACGGCATCAACGTCAAGACAGTGATTTTGAACAATGGCTGGCAGGGCATGGTGCGTCAGTGGCAGCAGACGTTCTTTGGCGAGCGCTATTCTTCTTCCGAGATGGCGGCAGGCATGCCAAACTTTGAGCTGCTAGCTCAGGCATTTGGGGTAAAGGGTATGACGCTTAGCGATCCTAGAGAGCTAGAGAGTGCGATCGCCCAAATGCTGGCTCACGACGGTCCTGTCCTTCTCGATGTGCAGGTTCGCCGAGACGAAAACTGCTATCCCATGATCCCGCCTGGCAAGAGCAACGCGGACATGGTGGGCCTACCTGACAAGCCTAGGCCAAAACGTTAACCCCTGACGTTAACCCTTCTTATGAATAGGGATTTATATAGATGCGCTGACTGTTTGTTTATAGTCAGCGCATTTGTCTTTCAAGCCTAAGTACTTCCACATAGCCTCAATCCTGTTCAATAGAGAATTTTGAGAAAAGATAGTAATTGATCTTGTTCTTATTCCGCTTGCGGGGTAGTATTCGCGTAATTTGAAATAAGGAATCGCTACAGTAGCGCCGAGTGCCTTCTCAATCTGGCCGCTCAAGCTGGCGCAGCTTCCTAACCAAAGAAAAGCTCAAGAAAAGTCCAGAGCCAACTGAGAGAAAGTTCGTTCTTCTTATCCCTACATAGCCGCATGGTTTTCGCTACTGCCTCTGCTCCTTCTGCGCTGCCGCACCAAGATCTATCCAATCCGCGATCGCTCCAGCATTCGCCCATTCATCAGTCCAATGCCGCTAGCCTTAGTCCTACTCGCCAAACCAACCAGCTAATCGCCCGCGCCGCTCAAGCGCGTAGAGCCTCTGAACCGACCATGATAGAAAGACGCGTAGTAAACAATACAGAAACTGCCGAGTACTCAGGTTCCGCGATTCCGCTGAAGGTTGTAGAGAACTCAGGCTCCGCCGAGAACACCCTACTAGTTTTGCCAACAGCGCTTCCAGCAAGGCGAGTGCAGAAGAGCGATCTAGTTGATCAGTCCATATTGGCTCCGATTGAGTTGCCCAAACGGGCTCGCCTGCCGCTGGGATTGAGGCTTTTACACAGAGTCCAGCAAGGGTCTACGGTCTTGACGGGTTTGCTAGTCGCCAGTGCTTTGCTGGTCTACGGCTCCAGTGTGTATTTAGATAGATCGACGAATCAAGCAATGGCTCAGCTAAACGCTTTGCAGAGTGAATCGCAGCAGTTGACCACAGCAAACGAGTCAATTAAGCAAAGTTTGGCAGAGCAGGCAATCAAAGAAGACTCTGGTCTAAAGCCCTATCAGCCTGAGGACATGCTATTTATCAAACCTGAACCTAGACGCGCAACTGCGGCAGAAACGGAAGCAGGTGAGTCGGAGCAGCTACGGCCTTTGGGATATTAGCGTTTTTATGGATGCATCTAACAACGCAGAGCGGCGGCGTAACGGCACAGCGAACCAGAAGAGCGGCTTGGCTCGCCAAAAGGGATCGGTTTTGGCGCGTCGGCAGCGCTCTAGCCGACGGCTTGGCATTGATAGGCAAAGAACTAGCCCGGGTGCTGCGGTGGGTGGTAGTGCCGAGCAGTCGCCTCGACTACGGTTGATCAGCGTCTGGCTGATGCTAATACTCACAATGGTCGGACTAGGTGGAAGGCTGGCCTACCTGCAGCTAGTGATTGGGTCTGATCTAAAGGTAATGGCAAAGGAGCAGCAGGCGATTCAGGCAACGCCCCGCAGCGCTAGGAGACAAATCGTAGATCGCCAGGGAAACGTGGTGGCTATGGACCAGGTGATGTACACGCTGTACATGCATCCTATGCTGTTCAAGCAGCCTGAGTCGACAGTTGCAGCGGCAGTTGGTGAAGTGATCGAACAGGATGCAGGGTCTCTAGAGGAACAGTTCCAGGCGCAAGAAAGTGGGATCAAGCTGTCTTCGGATATTTCGGAGGAGACGGCAAAGCGACTGCGATCGCTACGGTTGGACGGTCTAGATTTACTGCCTTCGCCGCAGCGGCTATACCCTCAAGGTGAGCTATTTTCTCAGGTAACTGGCTACGTTGATCTAGATGGTGTGCCACAGTCGGGAATCGAGCTCAGCGAGAAAGATGAGCTGACCTACGATGAACCTCAGTCCAAGGAAGCTACCCCTTTACAGCTAGTAACGCGCGACGAGCTGCAAATGCAGCTGACTATTGACAATCGACTACAGCGCGTTGCGCAAGAGAACCTAGCGGCGACAGTCGCCGAGTACAGAGCCAAACGCGGTGCTCTGATTGTGATGGATGCTCAGACCGGAGATATTTTGACACTGGCGATCGCACCGACGTACGATCCCAATCGCTATTACGACACCGAAAACTTGGAATATCTCAAGAACTGGGCAGTGAGCGATCTGTATGAGCCAGGGTCGACCTTTAAGCCGATCAATGTGGCGATCGCCTTAGAAAATGGCAGTATCGGTCCTGATGACACTATCTTTGACGAAGGTCAAATTCAAGTAGGCGGATGGCCTATTCAAAACGTTGATTATCACTGGGGTGGCGGTCGAGGAAAGCTCTCAATTACGGACGTGCTGCGCTATTCGAGTAATGTGGGCATGGTTCATATCATGCAAACTCTAGAGAGAGCTGACTACTACGCTTGGCTGGAGAAGCTAGGATTAGGCCAGGTCACCGGAGTAGAGCTGCCCGGTGAGACCAACGGTCAAATAAAAGACCGAGACAAGTTTGTTAATAGCCCCGTCGAAGCGGCGACAACGTCCTTTGGTCAGGGTTTCTCGCTGACGCCTTTGCAGCTAGTGCAGCTTCATGGCACTTTGGCCAATGGCGGCGAGATGGTGAAGCCCAGAGTGGTAAGAGGACTGGTTGATGATGAGGGCGAGCTGACCTGGACCCCGGAGAGAACTGCTTCCAAGCGAATATTTTCAGCCAAAACAGCGCAGCAGGTGCTGGACATGATGAGAGAAGTCGTAGACGATGGCACCGGATCGGCTGCCAAGACAGACGGCTATCAGATTGCAGGAAAAACTGGAACTGCGCAAAAAGCAACAGAATATGGCTCTTACGGAAATCAGCGGATTACTAGCTTTGTCAGCATTGCGCCAGTAAGCGATCCTCGCTACGTGATACTTGCTGTAGTGGACGAGCCTCAGGGGGAGAATGCCTATGGCGGTACTGTTGCCGCGCCGCTAGTCAAAAAGATGTTGGATGCTTTGGTCGTGCTAGAAGGTGTAGCGCCAGACCGCGCTGCGACCGAAACAACAGAACCTGATGCCAAAGCAACTGAGTCAACACCTAAGCCCACAGCAGCAGTAGACTAGCGCTGTATAATCTCTCTCATGAAGTACATCATTGGGATAGATATCGGCACGAGTAGCACAAAGGCGGTGGCCTTTGATACGAAGGGGCGGCAGCTAGTACGAAGCGCAAAGGGATATCCGTTGAATGCACCTGTACCAGGCGCAGCTCAGCAGGATGCGGCTCTAATTGTACAGGCTGCGACGCAAACGGTTGCAGAGGTTGTGGCCAGTGTGGAGGCAACCTCTGCTCAGTTACTGGGGCTGTCCTTTAGCGCGGCGATGCATACGCTATTGCTGCTAGGCGAAGATCTTTTGCCGCTGATGCCTTTGCTGACCTGGGCAGACAATCGTAGCGATCGCTTAGTTCCTTCTGTTCGCGCTCAAGACCCAGACCTATACGACAGAACCAGTCTACCAATTCACCCAATGTCGCCCGTCGTTAAGCTGGCATGGCTAGCGCGAGAGAGGCCAGAACTCTTTGAAAAAGCGACGCGGATTGTTTCGATCAAAGAATACGTGCTGAACTGCTGGTGTGGCGAATGGGTAGTAGATCTCTCGATTGCTTCAACAACAGGATTTTTGAATTTGGAGAAGCGAGACTGGGACGAAGGCGCTCTGCAAGTTGCTCAAATCAAGCGGAGTCAGCTATCTAGAATTGTGCCGACGACCTATCGGCTTAGTTTGCAGGCCGACTATGCACAGCGGATGACTATTCCAGAGGGCACGCCTGTGGTCATTGGTGCAAGCGACGGTGTGCTGGCGAATCTGGGTGTGGGTGCGGTCGCCCCAGGCACCGCAGCCATCACGTTAGGCACTAGCGGCGCAGTTAGGCAGGTGGTAGAAGCCCCAAAGACTGAACGTAAAGCGCAGCTGTTTTGCTATGCGCTGACAGAATCACGCTGGGTGATGGGCGGCGCGGTGAATAATGGCGGATTTGCCTTACAGTGGACGCGCGATCGCCTAGTGCCGTATTCGGTGCAGCCAGACGAAGCCTGCGACATCGATGACCAGGACTGCATGATGAATGTAGAACCTAGCCATTCGACCTACGAGCGGCTGACCGAGATGGCGAGGACGGTTGCTCCCGGCTCAGAAGGGCTGATTTTTCATCCTCACTTGCTAGGAGAAAGAGCGCCGCTGTGGAATGCTCAGGCGCGGGCTAATTTCTTTGGGCTGGGGCGCAATCACAGTCAGGCGCATCTGGTGAGAGCAGTCATGGAAGGGGTGCTGTACAACATGCATTCTGTTTTTAGTGCGCTGGAGTTGGCGGGTGGTGAGGTAGAAACGCTGCGGGCCTCGGGCGGATTTGCGCTGTCGGATTTGTGGCAGCAGATACTGGCGGATATCTTCGATCGGAAAATTTTGGTGCCAGAAGTGATTGAGAGTTCGGCGTTTGGCGCGGCGGTAGTGGGACTGGTGGCTTTGGGGGAGTGGGCGCAGCTAGAAGAGGTGGAAGAGAGCGTTGTGATCGCCCACATCCGCCATCCAATCTCAAAGAATGTAAAACAGTACCAAAAGATTTTGCCAATCTACAGTGATTTGCTAGCAGATCTAAAGCAGCACTATGACCGTCTGCACCAGGCTACTAGCTGACGGATGCTTTGACGTGTCTGGTATCTCCAGCCAAGTCTTTTAGATAAGCTCCTATACTTGTAGCTGAGATGTTTATTCAATTGACTGCTCAAATGCCGAGGCTGATACTAATCCGTGCGAATCATGGTTTCTCAACTATCAAAATCGAACGAAACGACCGAAATCTTTTATCCCGACTGTGATGATCAGCCGATGGCAAGCAATACAGAGCAGTATCAGTGGATTGTCATCATCCAGCAAAATCTCAATTGGCTGATGCCAGATGCGTTTGTGGCAGGCGATTTGTTCTGGTATCCGATTGAGGGTCGCCCTGATATCTCGGTAGCACCCGATGTGATGGTGGCACTAGGTCGGCCAAAAGGCAAGCGACTGTCGTACAAGCAGTGGCAAGAAGAAAACACGCCACCCCAAGTCATTTTTGAGATTCTCTCACCTAGTAATACAAAGCGAGAGATGGAGAAGAAACTGTTGTTCTTCGATCGACATGGTGTTGAAGAATACTATCTATACGATTCCGAAACTTATGAATTGAGCGGATTTTTGCGGGATGAGTTTGGCCTGTCGCATATTCCAGATATGGCTGGATGGGAAAGCCCTTTGCTAAAGATTCGCTTTGATACTAAAGATGATGAGCTACAGCTAATTCGACCGGACAGCAGTCCTTTTCTGAGCTTTGAGGAGGTCATTGCTCAAGCAGAACAATCAAAGCAGGAAGCAGAATCAGCGAAGCAAGAGGTAGTACTGGCAGAGGAAAGAGCCAACAAACTCGCTGAGAAACTGCGATCGCTTGGCATCGATCCGAATGATCTGTAAAGTCTGTCGTGTCAGTTAGCGTAAGCAGCCTCTCAAAAATAGTCTCCATCTTGAGAAGTAAACTTGCCGCAGCCTGTGACTATATTCACCCGTTTGTAGCGCACTAACTATCAAACTATTGAATGAAGTTGGCGACGCTGACCTATGAGCCTAGACAGAGGGAAAGTGCGAGAATAAATTACACACTTGATCTGTAATCTCTTATTTGGAAACTCTCTCCATATGTCTGGTGAAAAGAAATGCGCATTGGCGCTAGGTCTGATCTTTACGTTGTTAGGAATTGCTGGTCTGATTCCGTCGCTCGTTTCTCTACCCTCTGCGGCAATTACCGATAGTGTACCAATTACTGCTGATCAGATCCCCGCGACCACAGGGGCTAACTATGCTGCTGCCTATCTCAGAGGGTTTGGGTATGTATTTGGACTTTTCCCTACCAATTTGCTGCACAACATTGCACATCTGGCTGTAGGTCTAGTCGGTCTGTATTCCGCAACGGGCGATCGCGGTGCTTTCAATTACAACAGATTTTTTGCTATCAGCTACCTGACGCTCGGCATCATGGGTCTGATTCCACTCACCAACCACCTGTTTGGGATTATGCCTATTTTTGGTAATAATGTTTGGTTGAATCTGGCGACTGGTGCGATCGCCGCCTACTATGCCTTCGTATGGCATCCTCAGAACGCAGACCCTGCTACCTTGTCCTAAGCTACATTGTCTCAATAAGCTACCTTAGCGTTAGCGCAAATCGCTTTGACTCCGTCCTCTTCAGCTCTCTTTGGCATTGATAGGGACGGAGTTGTCATGTCTACAGCCTAAAGCTTACAGTCAGCTTGAAGCTAGGAGTTGCTCGAACATGGCTGAATTGAAGCAGTTAAAGATTGGCGAAGTCTCTAAGCAGACAGGAATTGCTGTAGGCGCCCTGCGCTATTACGAAGAATTGGGATTGCTGAGCTCTAGAAGAGGTAGCAACGGCTATCGCTACTATTCGGCTACAGCGCTGCGGCAGGTTCTATTTATCAAAAAGGCACAAGCGTTGGGCTTTTCGTTAGAAGAAGTCGGGGAGGTGCTGACAGTGCATGAAAAGGGGAATGTGCCCTGTGAATTGGTGCGATCACTCCTGCAAGAAAAAATTGAAAAGCTAACCAGTCAAATTCAGAGCATGACCGACTTTAAAGCTGAGCTAGAACGGTATCGCGATCGCTGGGCTACCGCGCAACCGCACCCTCAGCCAGAAGACATTTGCCCTTTGATAGACAATATTTCTTTATGAGATGTCTCTTCTGCGATCTGCTTTTGCATGACCCGCTTTGGCAAAGTTCTATTCCCATTCTACTTCTGTAGCTCTGTTTCTACACTCTCAATTGTTTTGATTTTAATTGTTCCAACTTCAATTGTTGTAAATTAATTGTTTTAAGTCCAGTTGTCTCGATTTTAGTTGGTCTATTCTCAGTCCCCATAGCTATCATTGACTTTATCCTATCTATTCCTAAACTATAAGAAAGAGATAATCTGCACCGATGGGTACTCTGTAGAATAATTCAATAGAGAAATGCTGTTTGCGAGACAGCAATAATAGGAATGACCGATATTCAACTCTCTTTGGACCTGGATACACAGCTCGTCACGGTTGAAGATTCTTCTCCTACTGTCTCAGTTCTGTGGGACAGGGTCGTGCAGCAGGCTGTGATCAACAATGTAGTAGGGCCGACTATCGCCGCGCGTGCCTATGCAATCACTCACACAGCTATATTTGACGCCTGGTCTGCCTATAGCCTGGAGGCGGTCTCTACCCAGACCGGAGATGATCTTCAGCGGCCTGTTTCAGAATGGACAGTCGCCAACAAGATTGAAGCAATGAGCTTCGCTGCCTATAGAGTCTTATCAGAGCTGTTTCCAGCCGCAGCAGACAAGGCACTTTTTGACGATGTCATGA
>JBCCOH010000059.1:0-30615 GCA_039111275.1 Cyanobacteria bacterium P01_D01_bin.1
GCTGCTAAGACTTCGGGCTGGCTAGCGACTGACAAAATGACTCAAGCCGATATCACCATCTGTGTGGCTTGGCAGTTCACTCGTCTGATTGCAGACGATGTCATAGAGTCTATTCGCTATCCTGGTCTGTCTGCTCTATCGAAACGCGCTGAATCTACTGACGCGTTCATGGCTGTGCCCATCAATTCCACTTGGAAGCCAAAGTTTTAGTCAGTTTCTCTCTATTTAATTTCTTAATTTCTGTTGAAAGAGCTTTATGAAGATAGATCTATCTGCTGTGCCAGTCGAGATGGGCACGAATTATCCGGCTCCATTTCAATCGGCTGTAGAGGGGCGATCACGCCAAAGAATCGGCAACGCAGCTGGCCTGACGAACTTTGGCATCAACCTGACAAAGCTTGCACCTGGTGCTCAGTCAGCACTTAGACACTGGCACTCTGCTCAAGACGAGTTTGTCTACGTTGTACAGGGCGAGCTTTGGCTGGTGACAGACGATGGAGAACAAATACTAAACGCTGGAGAGATGGCGGGCTTTGCCGCAGGCGTTGCTAATGCGCATTACTTGGTCAATCGATCCGATTGTCTGGCCACTTATCTAGAGATTGGCGATCGCACCGCACCCGATCGGGTCAATTACCCAGACCATGATTTGCGGTATGTGCCGAATGAAGCAGGTAGCAGAGTATTTGTACGCAAAAATGGCCACCATTATTAATATCTTCACTGCAAACTCAAGGTGAGAAATACGCAAAACCACTCTGATCAGACTGTTTATAGGCGTGTTTCACTGGCAGTAGCTCGCCTAAAGAGCACATCCATAAAGGCAAGGACTCTAAACATGCGCAAGCACGCTTCTCTCGGCGCACTCTTTGTATTAGCTACCTGGTTTAGCAGCTGTACCTACGCTTCTAACGGCTACTTATGGAGCGTTGGCAGCGCCGCTAGCGCCAATCAAGTGCGTTGGACCCCAGACCCAAAAAGAGGTAGCGCTTCAAGTACTATGTCCGGTGGTCGTCGAGGATCTGCCGTTGCGGCCTGCGCTTTGGAAGGTGATCGCAGCAGTGGCTACCTAGATCCGGCTATCACGTTACTAGTTCCCGATGGAGATGCGGTGCTGACCACCGAAGCGCAGCCAACACTAGCTTGGTATTTAAAGAGCAATCAAGCTATAGACATGAAGTTCGTTCTACATCACCCAGAGCACGCCGACCCTGTCTATACGCAAGAGCTAAAATCAGCTGCTGGCCTTGTAGAAATTTCGCTGCCAGCAGCAGCAGCCCTCGAAGTAGGTGTTCCCTATCGTTGGACAGTTTTTGTGAACTGTGAGAGCAGCGATTCTTTTGTGTACACTCGCAGCTTTGTCGAGCGAATCGAGGCACCCAGCGAACTAGATACCATCACTTCTTCCCTGGACCGGGCAGCATTCTATGCATCGCAGGGGATTTGGTACGATGCGCTCAATTTACTGATAGGCACTTATCGGCAAGGCGCTCAGGCAGATACGCTGGTAGAGTTGCGCAGCTTGCTTCAGCAGAGTAATACGGAAATACCGGTAGAAGTTTCTCTAGCAGTCGAACCATAGAAATGGGCTTAATAAGACAGTGAGCTCTGCACTCCGTACGTCTATGCGGGGTGCAGAGCTCACTGCTTTACCTGCCAAAGGGAAAATTTCTGAACGTGGTAGATCAGCCTCGACAGCTACCCTCTGCTACCTGGGCCTACGTGGTTAAGCGCTGGTGGCAACGGCTCATCAATCCCAAGAGTATGGTTTTGATATTGGGTGTGTTCGCGGCCATTTGTGTTTTGACCATACGCAGCGCTGGCGTTTTGCAAATTTGGGAGCTTCAGACTTTTGATTGGATGATGAATCATCGGCCTGCGGAACAGCCGGATGAGCGGATTGTCATCATTGGAATTACCGAAGCGGACATTGAGCGATCGCAAAGAGCAGTCATGACTGACACGATGCTAGCGGAGGTGATCGAGAAGGTTAGACGGCAAGGCCCGACTGTGATTGGACTAGATTTGTTTCGCAATGTGCCTACGGATGAAGGGTACGAGCGACTTCGAACTGTTTTTAGTCAGACGCCTAATCTGATCGGAATCGAGAAGGTCGTTGGCGACGAGACACTTCCATCTGTAGCGGGTAATTCAGTACTTGTAAAAAAGAACCAGGTAGCCGCTAGCGATCTGATTATTGATGTAGATGGGCGGGTACGTCGGGGCTTTTTATTTCCTAGTGCGGTGGGCGATCGCATTCTCGAAGGATTTGCCTTTAGAGTCGCACTCGAGTATTTAGAGAGCCATGATGTCCTGCCTAATCCGAAGTCCGATGTGCTAGAGCTAGGCTTCGCTCGCTTGCTTCCATTTGAAAGAAATTCGGGCGGCTATAGAGATGCTGATGCGGGTGGTTACCAGATTGTAATGAACTGGCGCTCAAACCTACAGTTTCAAACCTTTGACATCTACGACGTTCTCGATGAACGTCTTCCCTGGAATATGTTAAAAGACAAGATTGTACTAATCGGCAGCATGCAATCTGGGGATGCAGACGTTTTCTTTACTCCCTACAGTGCCAAGAAAGGTCACGATAGCCTAATTCCTAGCCACGGCATAGAGGTTCACGCTAGCCTGACAAGCCAAATTATCAGTGCTGCTTTTGGGCAAAGACCGCCTATTAGAATGTTGAGCAGCCAGCTAGAATCGCTGGTGATTGTAATTTATACCTGCTTTGGAATAGGGTTGTATCACTGGTGTCAAAGGGATTTTCAGCGGTTGCAGCTATATGGTGTGCTGCTGTGTACTAGCTTATGTCTCAGTCAGCTAGCACTGATGCTAGGCGGCTGGTGGCTACCTATTGTTCCTGCTAGTATCGCCTTGCTGACAGCACCGTTGGTCACCCGGTTGCACAAGATTCATCGTCTCAAGACACTATCAGAGATTGACGAGCTAACCAGGCTGGCTAACCGCCGCAGCTTTCAAAAGCATCTAGCTAGTGAATGGCAGCGGGCTGTGCGATCGCGCACTCCCATCTCTTTGATTCTCTGCGACATCGACTATTTCAAACTCTATAACGATACCTACGGCCATCCTGCTGGCGACCAGTGCCTGCGTCAGGTGGCCAGTGCCATTGGTCAATCCGTCAGGCGGCCTGGTGATTTGGCAGCCCGATACGGCGGAGAGGAATTTGTCATTCTGCTACCCAATACCAACGCCGAAGGCGCTCAGCAGGTTGCCAAAGACGCAGGCGCTAGAGTCCGGGCTCGAGAGATAGAGCACAAGGCTTCAAAAGTATCACCGCATGTCAGCATCAGCTTAGGATTGACTACAGTAACGCCCACACAAAGCATGGCAATCAGCATCTTGCTCGACACTGCCGACCTGGGACTGTATAAGGCTAAACAACAAGGACGCAATCGTTTGGTCATGCGCAGACCTTGGGCAATCGACTAGCGCTTTTCTTGGCTTTGTCCTTGACGATGGTTGTTGAAGTAGTTCACTCTTGCGCCAGCCCACTGTAGCTTGTTCCGCAAAGTTCGGTAGTAGGAGTGGTCTTCGCCTAGCAGGATAAACTTCGCTAGGTGGCTAGCCATCCGAATGTCTACCCTCTGTCCAGGCCAAACCGTGGTAGCAAGTACGCCATCTGCCCACAGCTTGGTGTTGCCTTCTGGATCGACTAGCGGCCAGACGCTGACGGTGCTACCTGGGGGGAGCACAATGGGGCGGCTAGAAAGGCTCATCGGACAGATTGGCGTCACAATTAGCGCGTGCATGCCAGGATGCACAATGGGGCCGTTGGCTGAGACAGTATAGCCAGTTGACCCTGTAGGCGTACTGATCAGCAGACCATCGCCCTGGTATTGGTCGACTACCTCTCCGTCGATTTCTACTTCTAGCGTGGAAGTGATCATGCGGTTGGGTGAGGCGGGTTTTACGCACATCTCGTTGAGCGCAAAGTAGCGATCGCTCACCGGCTCAATATTATGAGATTCCCCTTTGTGCGTCCTTGCCTGCAGCATCATGCGACGCTGCACCGCAAACTGATCGCTTAGCAAACGCTCCCAGGCCCTCTCAAAATCACCGATCACCTCTGATGAGTCTGCTAAAAAACCCAGGTGACCGCCAATATTCACAGCCAAAATGGGAATATCGTCCATTGCCAGATGACGAGCAGCCGCTAATGCAGTGCCATCACCGCCTAGTGCTACGGCAAGATCTATCGGCTGAGGCGAAGACTGCAAGAAGACAGGATAAGGGTTGTCCTGTGCACCGCTTGGACCCATCATCACGTTGGCACCGTGAGCCTCTAACTGACGGGCACACTTGTCGGCGCAATTCTTGCTAAGCTGACTGCCAGCCTTGTATACAATGATGACCTGCTTGAGCTGCACAGCGCTTCCTGATTTCTATCAGCTGGGTGACAGCTGGGTGTCTACTACCATTTGAGCAGATTGAACTGCTCCATATCTACGGTATCGCGGTTCCGGTAGATAGACAGCACGATAGCTAGACCAACGGCAGCTTCTGCGGCTGCGATCGTGATCACGAATACTGTAAAGACCTGTCCTTTGATGCCATCAGGGTCTAGGTAATTCGAAAATGCCATCAAGTTGAGGTTGACCGCATTGAGCATTAGCTCAATAGACATCAGCACTCGAATTACGTTGCGGCTGACAACCAAGCCGTAGATACCGATGCAAAACAGGGCCGCCGCCAAAATCAGAAAATACTCAAGTTGCATGTGAATGAGTTTCTAGAAGGAGTCTTGAAAAAGTGAAAATGAGTCCGCGCTCGTCTGATGCCTAGTCGTTCCGGCTACCGACAGCTACAAGCTCGCGAGGTCTTTCGGGAAGCGTTAGCGCTTCTGACGGTGTGGTCACCTCATCGAGAATGTACTCACGTCTCGCTAGGATAATCGCGCCAACTAAGGCGATTAGCAGCAGTATAGAAGCTAGCTCAAACGGCAACAAGTAGTCGCTAAAGAAGTGCTGACCGATTACCTCGATTGCTTTGTCTCCAGCAGCGGGCGCATTTGAAAGTGCCCATGGGTGAGAGATCACCATCGTACTGAGCAGTCCAAACAGACCAGCGCAAACCGCGCCAGTTGCAGCTCTACCGATCCAAGCATTCTTGACAGGAATGAAATCTTCCTGCTTGTTGACCAACATAATTCCAAACAGAATCAGGACATTGACGGCACCCACGTAAACTAATACCTGCGCAGCCGCCACGAAGCCAGCATTCAGCAGAATGTACAGACCAGCAATGCTGATAAAAACAAAGCCTAGTAGGAACGCCGAATAAACGATGTTGGAAAGCAGCACGACGCCTAGCGCTCCAGCTATCATCATCAACCCCAGTAAGCCAAAAGAGACGAACTGCACACCCTCTGCCAAACTAAATGCTGCTAGATCTAAAGCCAAAACCAAAACAATATTCTCCTCACAATACAAACGCCGATATTGATGCTGCTGTTATTGATGCTGTTGCCTGAACTGGCTGACTGAACTGGCTGACTGAACTGGCTGGTCTAGGCAGTCAATCTCCCTGGCAGCGACTGTTTATTCTCCCGCTGTAGTCTCAGCAGTAGCTTTCTCTTTGTCCTGTTCAGCTTCTATCTCTGCCAATATATCCTTCGGTAGGCGGCCAGCTCTCTGACTACCTGCGGGCAAATCGTGAGGGCCCATTACCCCTTTCGGCAGGTAGGCAAACTCACGCATCGGCGTCACCATCGGATCGTTAGTCACCTTATAAGGCAAGCGACCTAGCGCTACGCTGTCGTAGTTGAGATTATGGCGGTCATAAGCCGAGAGTTCGTACTCTTCTGTCATCGATAGGCAGTTGGTCGGACAGTATTCCACACAGTTGCCACAAAAAATACAGACCCCAAAATCGATACTGTAGTGATTGAGGACCTTTTTCTTTGCCTCTCTGTTGAACTCCCAGTCGACTACAGGGAGGTTGATAGGGCAAACTCGAACACACACTTCGCAGGCAATGCACTTGTCGAATTCAAAGTGGATACGACCCCGGTAGCGTTCGGAAGGGATTAACTTCTCGTACGGATACTGCACAGTGACAGGACGACGCTTCATATGGTCAAAGGTGACTGAAAGACCTTGACCAATAAATTTTGCGGCTTGAGCAGTTTCTTTAGCGTAGTCGCCGACTTGTTTTAAGAAGTTCAACATGGCAGGGTATCTGAAGTAGTTAGTCAAAAAGAAATCGAGATTCGCTGAAGCTGAAGACGGAGCTATACACTAGCCGCCGAATGCACCTGGAAACGTTAGCTTCAGGGCTGCTGTTGCCAGCAGGTTCACTAACGCAATCGGTAAGAGAAATTTCCATCCCAAGTCCAGTAGCTGGTCAATTCTGACGCGGGGCACTGTCCATCTAAGCAAAATAGTCAAAAAGACTAGCAGATATGCTTTGAGCATCGTCATTACAATTCCTAGAGAGGCTGTAATGATCTGCACCCAGGCAACGTTCGCGTCGATGCCTAGTAGTGCTGTAACGGCCTCAACTGGAATCGGAAAGCTCCAGCCACCTAAATACAGCACCGACACAATCAGCGCGGATAGCATCAAGTTGACATAGGAGCCGACGTAGAACAGACCAAACTTCATGCCAGTGTATTCAGTTTGATAGCCAGCTACTAGCTCCTCCTCTGCCTCGGGAAGGTCAAAAGGCAAGCGCTCACATTCTGCCAAAGCGGAAATCCAGAAGATAACGAATCCTACTGGCTGTCGCCAGATGTTCCAACCCAAGATGCCGTAGCCGGACTGCTGATTGACGATATCGATTGTGCTGAGGCCATTGGACATCATCACAACTGCTAAGACTGCTAGCGCTAACGGAATTTCGTAGCTAATCGATTGAGCTGCTGCTCGTAGTCCGCCTAGCAGGGAGTACTTGTTGTTGGAAGAGTAGCCAGCCATCAAGAGTCCGATGGGCGTAATGCTAGAAAGAGAAATCCATAGAAAGATACCGATACCTAAATCCGTGATGACTAGGTTTTGACCAAATGGGACAATCAAAAAGGACAGGAAAACTGGGATGACGACAATGGCAGGACCGATTACAAAGAGCCAAGGGTCTGCTTTGGCCGGGGTGATGTCTGCTTTGAAGATTAGCTTGATACCATCTGCTACTGCTTGTAGCGCCCCTAACGGGCCGATATACTCAGGGCCGATACGCTGCTGAGCGCCCGCGGAAATTTTTCGCTCTAGCCAAACGCAGATGAAAATGCTGACTGTTGCCACGATCAGCATCAGTAGCATCGGTAGTGGAATCCAAACTGTTTTGGCTGCGCCTGTAGGCAAGCCCAGATCGACGAGCGCTTGAACGAAGGTCCCTTGAAGGTCAATCCCTGAAGTCATACTAATAAAAGACGTTTTGCAAGGTCTGGGTGCGTTTCTTTGACCAATTCTAGCGCTTAATCAACTTCTATACTCTCTATCTAAGGCGCAAACATAAGCTGGAGCTATACATAAAGCCTATAGCTGAGATATGCCCGTGCAGAATAAAACCCCTCCGGCGAAAGCCGGAGGGGCTGGAGTTCCTGAAAATCGTCACTGGATACATAATCCACTCAGTTCCCTAGATTGCAAAGAGGGGTAGCGCCCATCACCTCAGTGTTAGTACCAGGAAATCCCTCTATTTATCCCAGATGTCTGGCCTTTTCTCTATGGAAATATAGGGTTGACTGTGGAGTCCTTCGTAGATTTGGGTGGGACGGAAGATTCTGTTGGTGCTGATCTGTTCTTTCCAGTGGGCTAGCCAACCGGCTACGCGTGCGATCGCAAAAATCGGCGTAAACAGATCAGATGGAATCCCCAGCTTGCGATACACCAGCCCAGAATAAAAATCCACATTGGGATAAACCCCTTTGTGGCCTAGCTTCTCTTCTACTACCAGCTCTAGCTCTAGGGCAATATCGTAATAATCATCACGGCCGACCTTGTCGAATAGCTGTTCAGCTAGCCCCTGTAGAATGGCTGCTCGAGGATCCTTTACCTTGTACACTCGGTGACCAAAGCCCATGATCTTCTGGCGGTTAGCAATTCGCGCATCGATGTAGGGCCGCACATTCTCCACAGAACCGATTTCTTCTAGCATTGCGATCACTTCTTCATTAGCCCCGCCGTGTAGAGGGCCCGCTAAAGTGCCGACCGCAGAAGCGACAACCGCATAAGGGTCTGTCAGCGTAGAAGCGGTCACCATTGCCGAAAAAGTAGAGGCGTTTATAGTGTGCTCAGCGTGCAAGATTAGACAGATGTCAAAAATTCTGGCGGCTAGAGCATCTGGTACTTTCTCATTGAGCATGTACAGAAAGTTGGATGCATAGTCTAGGTCATCTCTAGGCTGAACTGGGTCGTTTCCCTTTCGCATCAGCTCAAAAGCAGCCACCATCGTAGGGATTTTGGCTAGCAGCCTGACCACGGCATTTTGGACATATGCTGGATCGTTCAGTTCTCGCTTGGAATGGAATAACCCTAAAGCCGCAGCACATGCTTGAAGCGCATCCATCGGATGCCCGCTCTCAGGAAAGCACTTCATCATATCTCTGATGCGATACTTCAAGCGGCGGTGGTATTGAATTTCGTGCTTGAACACATCTAGCTCAGCTTGGGTGGGCAGACCGCCCCAGATCAATAGATAAGAACTCTCCAAGAAAGTACTGCTGCGAGCAAGCTCCTCTATGGGAATGCCGCGATACTCTAGAACGCCGCTTTGACCGTTGACATGACTAATGCTCGACTGCGTAGCCGGAATTCCCTCTAAGCCTGGTCGATATTCACAGAGCGTCGTTGTCATTGGGCGGTTCCTAGTCTAGTGAGTGAAGCATCAATGCTGTTTTAGTATCTCACCACTCGGATCGCTAATCGGTATTTAGAACACCGTTTTCTGGATTTACTAGCCGCTGCAGTTTCTGCTTAATCTGCTTATCAAACACTTCCCACTTTTGGCGATTGTAGTCGCTGTTTTCGTAATAGCCAGATAGAAATCCAATCGGAATCTCGAATCCGCCTGCCATCGAGCGCCCCCCACCAAAGAAGCGACCGTGATTGTCTTGTCCTAGCGCTTCTTTGATGAACTCGTCAGGATCAAGAGTGATTTTGTTAGTTCTCAAAGAGCCAACCACTAGCTCCTTTTCCTCGTCTTCATCGTGGACAATGCCGTAGACCACCGCAGTATGAACGTTTTCCTCAGTGACTAGAAAATCTGCCGCTTGGGGAATGGCGTCTCTATCCTCATAGCGCAAGTAGCCAACGCCTGCGATCGAGACGCTGTTTTGAATCTGACGGTTACGCAGCGATCGCTCGATCACATCCATTACTCGGCGCGACCTAGATGCCTGTAGCACCGCGCTCAAGAGCTGCGCGTCGTAGTACTTACTCAAAAAGGCCGCCGCCAAAAAGTCGGGCTCTGATGCCTGCATCAGTTGACCTGTATCAGAGCGCAGAC
Source organism: Cyanobacteria bacterium P01_D01_bin.1 (assembly GCA_039111275.1). GTDB lineage: Bacteria > Cyanobacteriota > Cyanobacteriia > Phormidesmidales > Phormidesmidaceae > Phormidesmis. The sequence goes on from JBCCOH010000059.1 coordinate 9,469, forward strand.
CGTGCATTAGCGCAGTTGCACACTTCACATGCTGGTCGTTACTGCGATCAAGCTGAACGATTCCAGAGCTCAGATATTCGGTCATGATGGTCGCTGTCGCATGAATGTTGGGTCGAATATCTAGCAGCTCGCCAGATAATTTGCCCTGTGTCGCATGATGATCAACAACCAATAATAGAGGCAGTTCGGCTTCTCTAACTTTTTCAGTCAGGTGGCTAGTTGTCCCTTGCGTATCAATTAAAACGTAGCCCTGATATTGGGCTAAATCTGGTGCTTCTTTGGCATTGCTCGGCCATCGCTTTGCTGGCAGATTGGTCAGCCTGACCAGTGCGATGTTTTCTTGGTGGCTGAGCGTTCCTGAGAAGTAGATATCACTCTGGATGTTGTAGGCTTGCGCCATCAGGCGATAGGCCCAAGCTGAAGACAGAGCATCAGGGTCGGGAAAATCTTGCAGCAGAACCAGCTGATGCGTACCGCTGTGCTTCTTGAGTAGTTTTTCTAGTGCTTCTGCGCGATTGCTCTCAAACCCGGCAGCGCGGCGTAGTTTGTCCGTTTGGTCGGTTGTTGCTAGGTCGGTTGAGGTCGCACCCAGAGCAGGGCTAGCCTTTGAAGGCTTGTCGCTTTGAGAGTGCCTTTCGTTTGACTGTCTATCGTTAAGCTGTCTATCGTTAAGCAATGTGCTTTCAGGGAGTGACGTTTGGAATATACCCTTATTCTGACGGATATAGCCGTGATGTGAGTAGTCGGCTTTACGGTTTGTCGATTTCGGGTTATCGACTAAGTTCAACTCAGTTCAATCCACTAAGTTCAATCAACTTAGTTCAATCCGATGACGTACCTACGCCACTCTTGATGAACGCCGCCGCGTACATGCCTAGAGATCTCAAAGTACAGGCTGCTGTGTGGCTTGCGCGGCTGGTTCGCTAGCGGCATTTCAGCCTCTCTCGGAGTGCGGCTGCCTTTTTTGACGTTACAGCGTACGCAGGCGGTGACAATGTTTTCCCATGAGTCGCCGCCGCCGCGCGATCTGGGAATGACGTGATCTAGCGTCAACGCATCGCCTGTGTAGCCACAGTACTGACAGGTGTGGTTGTCTCTGTGGAGCAGGTTGCGCCGAGTCAGCGGAATATCTTTGTACGGAATGCGCACGTAGTGGCGTAGGCGAATGACTGTGGGCAAAGGAAAGTCTGGGTAGACCTGCTCTTCGCGCTGCTCGATCTGCTCAGCTTTGCCTTTAATAATGAGCACGACTGCACGTCGCCAACTGGTGATGTTTAGCGGTTCATAGGAGGCATTTAAAACAAGAACCTTACTCATGTACTAACGCGCCATATCCTGACTAGATAGTAGCATAGCCAAGCAATTCCGATGGTTTCGGCACTGTTACACTTTTCTTCAAAGGAATTTCTTCTAAATAACTTCTCCAAAGGGCTGTAGTCTTCTAAAAGATTTGGAGTCCAGAGAGGGAGTTTTCTGCTTGTGGCTGCTGTTTTTGAGGTGATGGATGCTTAGCTGGGATACGACACCCGCGCTGTCGACTATGCGATGTGCCAGGGCTTGGGTCGAAATTAATTTGGGTGCGCTAGCTCATAACGTTAAGTGGCTCAAGGCGCTACTGCCAGAGGGGACTGACCTAATGTCTGTAATTAAGGCAGATGCCTATGGTCATGGCGCGGTGACAGTAGCTGAGGTGGCGATCGCCTCCGGTACAACTTGGCTAGGGGTCGCTACTGTGCCAGAAGGCATAGAGCTGCGGCAAGCAGGCATTCAGGTGCCGATTTTGGTGATGGGAGCGGTCAATGACCCAGAAGAGGTGCGGGCGATCGCCCACTGGCACCTACAACCTACCATCGTCAATCCCAAGCAGGCGCTAGTCTTTTCCGACATGCTAAAAGACCAAGCTGACGCCCAGACAAGATTGCCCGTTCATATCAAGCTAGATACCGGTATGTCCCGGCTGGGGTATAGCTGGCAGCAGGCTGTAGAATTTGCTCGCTTTGTTCAACAGCTGCCCTACCTGGAGGCAGTCGGCTTGTGTTCTCATTTGGCGACTGCCGATAGCTCGGACCAGACGGTGATGAGATTGCAGCATGACCGATTTGAACAGGCGATCGCAGCTCTAAAACAGGCCGATCTGCTTCCTCCTAGACTTCACCTAGCCAATTCTGCTGCCACTCTAGTCGCTCCAGAGCTTCACTACGATATGGTACGGGTAGGGCTATCAACTTATGGACTCTATCCGGCCCCACACCTTAGACCCTATCAGAACACCCATTCATCTCCTGAAGCTGCACTACAGCCCGTTCTAGAAGTCAAAGCTAGAATCACTCATATCAAAGAGATAGATGCCGATACTGGCGTGAGCTACAGCTATAAATTTATTGCCTCTAGGCCGATGAAAATTGCGATCGTCGGTATTGGATATGCGGATGGTGTTCCCCGCATGCTCTCTAATAGGATGCAGGTGATCTTGAACGAGCAGAGAGTCAGCCAAATTGGCGCAATTACGATGGATCAGCTGATGCTTGACATTTCTCACCTCGAAAACGTTCAAGAAGGTGACATCGTCACCCTGTTGGGAAAGACACAAAACCACTGTCTGCATGCCGATGAATGGGCTGAGATGGCAGGGACTATTTCTTGGGAGATCCTTTGTGGGTTTAAGCACCGTCTACCTAGAATTACACGCGCATCAAGGAGTCGCTCAGAAATTGCCTCAAAATATCGCTAGAGCTTTCGCAGAGTTCTTGGTATCATAGTTGCTCACTCGTGGAGAAGTGGCTGAGTGGTTGAAAGCGGCTCCCTGCTAAGGAGTTATGGGGTGTAAACTTCATCGAGGGTTCGAATCCCTCCTTCTCCGTTGTTTGCTCGAAGCTGCAAATTTAAAGGCTGCAGAAGACTAGATCTATAAGTTCCTAACTGCCCAGAGCAGGCGTTCTGGTGTCGCATTCGTATGCGCGAAAGAAAACAGGTGCTGAAAACATAGCCGGCCTTGCGAATCCAGGACAAACTGAGCCGGTAGAGGCGCGCCTAGCGCCTGCCCCGTTCCGTACCGACGAAAGGCCGTACAGCCTGGGTCAATGAGTAATGGCATTTCTAGTGACAGGTCTCGCTTGACCACTTTGCTTTGGGCGGCGTCTGTGCTGGTCACCACCAATACCCTTGCTCCTAGACCTGTAAATTGGCTATGCGCTTCATTCAGCGCCAGGATATGCGGATAGCAGAAGGGACAATATTGCTTTTCGGTGAAGATTCGAGTGAAAGCTAGCACAATCGGCTTGCCTCTGTAGCCAGAAAGCCGATGAGTCTGAGCGTCCGTATCTGCTAAAGCAAAGTCGGGTAAGAGGTCTCCTATTCGAAATCGACAGTGTGCAGGCAGCGGCAACAGGTTTTTGAAAAATCGCCGACTTACAATTCCTCGAAAATCCCTAGAAGTAAGCTGCATTTACATCCTGCCTCTAAACCGTCGCAAAGAACTCTCTAGACTTGATCGGGTCAGGATTCATCGTCGCATCACCCGGTTCCCAACCCGCAGGACAGACCTCATCAGGATGCGATTGAACGTGTTGAATGGCTTGGAGCACGCGCATAGTCTCATCTACGCTGCGGCCAAAAGGGAGGTTGTTGATTGTGGCGTGCTGCACAACGCCCTCTTTATCGATAATAAATAGTCCTCTTAGTGCCACGCCTACATCCGGATCAAGCACATTGTAGGCGGCGCTGATTTCTTTTTTGATATCTGAAACTAACGGATAGTTTAGATCGCCGACGCCGCCCATTTTTCGATCTGTCTGAATCCAGGCAAGATGAGAAAATTCGCTGTCTATAGAAACCCCTAGCACTTCAGTTCTAAGATCTTGAAAGTTGCTGTAGCTATCGCTAAAGGCTGTGACCTCTGTCGGACAAACAAACGTAAAATCCAGTGGATAGAAGAAAAGAACGACGTACTTGCCGCGATAGTCAGACAGCTTGATTGTTTTGAACTCTTGGTCAACGACAGCAGTAGCCGTAAAGTCTGGAGCGATTTGACCCACTCTGAGGCATCCTTGCTCACTCATAAACTGTCTCCGCGTTTCAGTATTGAGCTGCTCCATGGCGCTTGGCAGCAGCAGACATTTTGGTCAGTAGCAAACATGGCTCTGGCGGGATTTGAACCTGCGACCTTGGGCTTATGAGTCCCCTGCTCTAACCACTGAGCTACAGAGCCGTATGCGATGGGGTTGCCGCCGCAATCGGCATCAACCTTAGCCAAACAAATGTAACACGAAACGGAAAACCCTAAAAAAAGTATCCTATCTATCAAAAAACTGCACTCAGCTTATAAGCCGAGCGCAGTTTAAAGGCGTAACCTTCCTACTTTCTAGCGTTTCATCGTCTAGGCAGGTGAGCGATTGGGTTTACAGCGCCTTTTCCACTTAGATGAATCTCAAAGTGAAGGTGTGGCCCAGTGCTGTAGCCAGTACTGCCCATCTCAGCGATTTGCTGCCCTTGCCTGACGATTTGACCAGTACTGACGTTTAAGCGGCTGTTGTGAGCGTAAAGCGTCAAACTACCGTCAGGATGGCGGATTTCTACCATGTTTCCATAGCCGCCAGAGTTCCAGCCTGCACTTTCTACAACACCATTACCAGCTGCGACGATTGGGGTGCCAACAGGTCCAGCAACGTCTACACCTCGGTGCATTCTGCCCCACCGCCAGCCGTAGCCGGAGGTGAGTGTCCCACGTGTAGGCCAAATATAGCCGTTGAAGTAGTTTGGGGCTTCGGGTAAAAACTCATCAGCCTCGGGCAAGAGGGGCATGTTTGGTGAGACCATTTGGCCCGCGGGAGATCGCTGTGCCGGTATGTAGGCATCTGGACTTAGCGGCGCGGCGGCTAACAATGAAGGGTCGGTAATGCTGGTCTGCGTATCTGCCTGCGAGCTGGTTTGATTGGGTGCGATCGCAACTCGAGGTGCAATTCGAGGTGAGGAAGGAACCCTATTCTCAACTTTAGTGATTTCTGCTTCAGCTACTCGAACAGGTTCACTTTGAATCTCTTGGACTTCTTCTAAGAGATTTGCAACGTACGGATCGATGCCCCCTTGGGCGGTGCTAGTCTGCTCGCCATCTGTAGAAGCAGAAGAGGCAGAAGGCGCATTATCATTATTGGACAGATCCTCGAGAGCGTCAGATGAATTCTGTCTAAGCGCCGTGCTCTGTAGATAAGCCAAACGGCTGTAATCGCTTGAACCCTCCACGGTACTACTCGTCGGAGGTTGACTCAGTTGCCTAGCCGCTCTGTTAACCATTGGCACTCTTAAAGTAGCGCCCGCCATAATGACATCTGGATCTGCTAAATCATTAGCTGAAATCAAATCTGCTGCGGTTGTCCCTAACGAATCTGCAATTCCTGCAATTGTGTCACCTGCCTGAATTTGGTAGCTAGCGAACGTGGGGGTGGGAGCGACCAGTGCAGTGACGACGGGTACAGAATCAGCCTGGCGCCTTTCTGCCAAAGAAGCATCCGCGATGTCAAACTCTACACTTACTGCTTGTGGTGCCGCTGTTCCATCCGCGGGTTCAGCAGAGCCAACTTGGTTATCAGGACTAACAGCGGTCTGAGCGCTAACGGCTACTCGGGCTGCGGACTGTTCGGATAGCTCTACATCAGCACTAGCTATTTCGATGGAGACTTGCGCTTCGTCTAACTGAGGAACCTTTCGCTCAGAAATGACCACTTGCTCTTCAGCCTGTCCTTCAGCCGCTTCTATTTCTGCGACGGCTTCTGCAGCAGCTTGGGTCTGCTCAGACTGGGTCTGCTCAGATTGGCGCTGCTCAGATTGGCGCTGCTCGGATATCTTGACTTTAGCGACCGTCTCAGCGCTTGATAGAGCCAGATTGCTATTGGCAACTAATACTGGCTCGGTTCCTCCTAGAGCCAAATTCTGGATGATTCTCTGGGTGGGCGACTGGGCTGCTGTAGCATCGCCTGGTACTTTCAGAATCTGTCCAACTCGGATGGAGGCTCTCGTTTGTAGCTCGTTGGCAGCCTTTAGATCTTGTAGTCCGACACGGTGAAGCTGAGCAATCTGCCAGAGGCTTTGGCCCGACGCGACGGTGTGGTAGCCAACAATCTCCGATTGTGAGGCAGGCCGCACTGAATCAGAAACCCTAGAATCGCTTGAAAAAGCTTGGTCTGTAGCAGAAGTCTCTGGAACAGAAATGGCAGCAGAGGCTTCTGATTGGGTGCTAAGTACTCCAGATGCGCCTACCGATAGAGCGAGTCCCAACATAGCAGCTGATTTAACTGAGCTGATGCTAGTTGGGCTTTCCCCCACTTCTTGGATACATGAATGACTAGAGTCAGACATAGACTCCTGTGAAATTGCTTGTTTCAAGGATTGACCTCCTAATAATTCGGCGTTTAATCGCCTAGTAGCCAGCTGCTTGCTAAACACGAGTAGTGAAGCCTTCAGCTGAGAGTGAACGATCTTCGACAACAGCAATGCTGCTCATGGAAATAGCCTTGAAGCCTTCAGGAAGCTGATTTACAACCTGCTAGCTTCACGCTTGTGAAAGTCTACAAGTTGTTTTTCTTGTCCGACTTAGGCAAGTTTACACGACTTAAAGATCATTTCAATTGGCGCTCCTCGACCTGCTCTAAATACCCAAAATCAATTTTCCTGTAAACCTGATGTCCGTTTTTGAGAACGTTTGAGGTTTCTTTTTTGGGGCTGGCGAACTTGAGTAGATGTTTAAGAAAGCCTTTATTCATCAGGATTTGAGCAAAAAGACGATGGGCCAATCATTTTTTTGGCACATCCAAAAAAAATTAATTTTTATGAGTGCCTGCTTAGCAAGCTTGTGCCAGTAAGTTTTGGTTCTTTGAATGCCTGAATGTCGCGCGGAAACAGCCTTCTGCGGCATTTCCACAAAATTTGGCTGAAAAAGTCGTCATATTAGTTAGAAGTAACGGTTTTATGTCTATCTATAGAGAATGCTAATGAAAGTAGTGGTATCACGGCCAAAAATCTTCTATTGGTGTGATAGAAAAATCAAAATTTCTCTGTCTTTGGATAGAGTGAATTCTATGCAGCAGCTTAGCTGTATCAAAGTTGCTTGCCATAAAGCGATTTAGCGCCCTTGTTTCCAGCCCTTGGTTTTTGTAATGAGGTCGTCCACAGACGGCCTAAGTTGAATAACTAATTTGCCTAATGGCTTCGAATAGGCCAACTGCTGCACAAACAGACAGGTTGAGGCTGCGAACATGAGCCCGATCACCCATTGGAATCGTAGTAACGACATCGCAGCGCTCTAGCACTTCCGCTGAAAGTCCTTTGCTTTCACAACCAAATAGCAGCCAGTCGTCGCTACTGTGTATCAGATCGGTGTAGATAGTTTTGACTCTGGCGCTGTAGCCGATGAGTCTGCCACCTTTTGCTTGCGCGTGCTGCCAAAAATCTTCGATAGACTCATGTAGGTGAAGATCGACGTAGGGCCAATAGTCTAAGCCAGCTCGCTTGAGGTAGCGATCGCTTAGCTCGAACCCTAGAGGCATAACCAGGTGTAGTGGCGTTTCGGTAGCTGCGCAGGTACGGGCAATATTGCCTGTATTTGGCGGAATTTCGGGATTGACGAGAACAATGCTGGGCATAGCAACCAATAGTTAGGCGTAGGCGACAGTAGGTGCGCAGATGTCTTTGGCGAGCTGGCTCTCTTGGATCTGCATTTTGGCGATCGCACCTCGAACCACACCTGTTGGACTGCTCGTCTCAGCCTGTCTTAGCCATTGCTGTGCCTGATTGCCGTTCCTGAGAATCTGCTGAATCGGATTCAAGAAGCAGCCAATACCGGACTGTTTTGCGAATGGATAAACCTCTTCGTACATTTGTGAAATCCATTCTTTTGCCAGAATCGCTTGACCTGTCTGCCAATGATAGAGCTGAGCTTCTAGGCTGTCTTTTGCGACAGCTTTCTCATTGGCTAGGGTGACTTCTACTAGCTTTTCAGCTCGATTGTGGGCAGGAAAACTGCTGGTCTGTAGCGGATCTAGCTGTGGGGTCTCTAGCATCTGATGCAGACGCGATTCTAGCAGAGCAGTAATCGCTAGTAGATGCAGTGGATCAGTGACTAGATCGCAGATGCGTAGCTCTATGCGGTTGAGATTGTAGGGTCTGCGATCGCCATTTGGCCTGACCGAACTCCACAAGTGGCGAACGCTCTGCATAGTGCCCCTCGACATTTGCTCTTCTACCCAACGAATGTGGTGAAGGTGGCTTTCAAACAGAGGTACGTAGGCCGGTGTCTGTGGAAATAGCTGCCAGCGAGTGGAATGAAAGCCAGTAATCTCTCCATCAAAGAAAGGAGAAGACGCGCTCAATGCTAAGTAGAGTGGTGCTTCTAAACGGATAAGCCGACAGGCACGCATCAGCTCTTCTAAATCGCTGATGCCAACGTTGATATGAATGCTAGCAGTAACAACATCTGTGCCGTAGGTGTCTTCTATGTAAGAGTGATAGGGATTTTTAGGATCAGAGCGATGGAAAGTGTCAGCTCCACCTAGCGGTAAAGTACTGCCCGGAATAATGGTGTAATTGCCTATTTTGCTAAGGTAGTCACGTAGTCTGACTCTGGGCTTGATTAGTTCGCATAGTAGATGCTCGTAACGGCAGAAAGGCGCTGTAGTGTACTCGACGTTACGAGCATCCGGTTCGCGAACAAAGCCATCTAAAGCTGCGACAATTTTGTCTGAGAAGCCGACCACCTCTCCGTCCGGCGTCCCGGTATACATTTCGACTTCAAAACCTTTCGATAGCAGCACGGGTGTTGTCCTAGATAAAATCAGCAGTCTGGAGACTCTAAAACGACTACAGGAGACGATAGGAGCCAAAGCGGCGGAATTAGCAGTAGTCGAACTGGCACTAGATGGCGAACCACAATTTTAGGAAATTCCCTCCTTATATATGGGGGTAATTTTAAACTGTGTAGGAAGTGACATTCCGAGCGCCAAAAAATCAGAACTGGCATGGCTGGATCGCTAATTATGCATATCCTTTTTTACTGGGTTCTCTTTACAGGTTCTTGCCTAGTTCTTTACGCCTCTCTCACAGCAGTATAAAGTGCCAGAAATACTCCCCTGCTCTGCCTACAGTTCCAACTGCAGTTCACCATTCTATAGGTTCTATGCCGATTGTCAGTATCTACTAAAAACATCCAGAACAGTGCTTGCCGTTCTAGATGCTATCAGGAGTTACCTTTTCGGCTTTATCTGTATAGGCTCTATCTGTATGAAGGAACTGCTGTCTGAAGGATGTTATTTCTAAAGGAGCTGCCTTCTCTTGCCTGTCGAGGCTTTATCTTTTAAGCTTTCTCAGGCTTGCTCTTCTTTTCGGAGCCTTAGAATGCGGATGAAAGGACTTGAACCTTCACGTCACGAGGACACTAGAACCTAAATCTAGCGCGTCTACCAATTCCGCCACATCCGCGTTGGGTCACAATCATACCAAGAAACGAGACCTCTCTACAACGAGAATTGCCAACGAGAATTGCATGCAGCGCTTATGATGAAAGGAATAAAACTAAACATAAAGTCGCACAAAGTCCGGTGGGAACGGACAGGTGACACTGTTAGGTGGCACTTTGGACGTCAGAGTTGTTACTGGATGAGGAGAAACGCTTCGGATGGGTAAGGTAGTTGGCATTGACCTTGGCACAACAAATTCTGTAGTAGCGGTGATGGAAGGCGGTAAGCCTGTTGTGATTGCTAATGCGGAAGGAATGCGGACAACGCCCTCTGTAGTCGCCTTCAGTAAAGAAGGCGAGAAGCTGATTGGCCAAATGGCGCGTCGGCAGGCGGTGCTAAATCCTCAAAACACCTTCTATGCGGTGAAGCGATTCGTCGGTCGCAAGTACGATGAGCTGTCCTCAGATACCAAACGGGTGCCCTATACGGTGCGCCGTAGTGAGTCTGGCGGTGTAAAGTTGCGCTGTGATCGCCTCGATCGAGACTTCGCCCCAGAAGAAATCTCAGCGATGATCCTACGAAAGCTAGCAGAAGAGGCGGCTCAGTATCTGGGACAGCCGGTCACTGGTGCAGTCATTACCGTTCCTGCCTATTTTAACGATGCTCAAAGGCAGGCCACTCGTGATGCCGGGCGGATTGCCGGACTAGAAGTCAAAAGAATCATCAACGAGCCAACCGCAGCGTCTTTGGCTTACGGATTAGATCAGCAGTACAACCAGACAATCCTCGTGTTTGATCTAGGTGGCGGTACGTTTGATGTGTCTGTGCTAGATGTGGGTGATGGTGTCTTCGAGGTGCGCTCTACCAGCGGCGATACGCAGCTTGGTGGGTTGAACTTTGACAAGGCGATTGTCGATTGGCTAGCGGAGGAATTTTTGCAGAAGGAAGGTGTGGATCTGCGGCGCGATCGCCAGTCCCTTCAGCGCCTAAACGAAGCCGCCGAGAAAGCCAAGATCGAACTTTCTGGCGTTCCGGTAACTGCGATCAATTTGCCATTTATCACTGCGACCAAAGAGGGTCCGAAGCATATTGAAACAAAACTAGAGCGATCGCACTTCGAGGCTCTCTGTAGCGATCTAGTCAGCCGCATGCGCGGTCCGCTAAAGCAGGCGCTTGCAGACGCGAACGTTGCCCCCACCCAGGTCGATGAGGTTGTTTTAGTCGGGGGCGCTAGTCGGATGCCGATGGTTCAAGATCTGGTTCGCTCGGTGATGAACCGCGAGCCGAACCGCAACGTTAACCCTGATGAAGTGGTTGCTATTGGCGCGGCGATTCAGGCTGGAATCTTAACTCAAGAAGTCAAGGACATTCTGCTGCTAGATGTCACCCCATTGTCTTTGGGCTTAGAGACTATTGGCGGCGTTATGAAGAAGCTAATTCCTCGCAACACCACCATTCCGGTGCGTCGATCAGATACTTTTTCTACCTCAGAAAATAATCAAACTGTCGTAGAGGTGCACATCTTACAGGGCGAGCGGGAAATGGTAGACGACAACAAGTCACTAGGCCGCTTCAAGCTGATGGGCATTCCACCTGCGCCGAGAGGCATTCCGCAGGTGCAGGTATCGTTTGATATTGATGCGAACGGCATTTTGCAGGTGTCAGCGCTAGACAAGACAACGGGTAGACAGCAGAGCATTACGGTGCAGGAGGCGTCGAATCTATCCGAAGCTGATATTAAAGATATGATCCGGGCGGCTGAAGAGAATGCGGCGACGGATAGGCTGCAGCGCGATCGCATCGAAAAGCGCAACCGAGCTGAAGCTCTGACATTCAAGGCGGAGAGAGTGCTGCGAGAAGTGGCGATTGATTTTGGTATGCAGTTTGGACGCGATCGCCGTCGCCGCATAGAAAATCTGGTACAGCAGCTACGTGCCGCGCTAGAACAGTCTGATGATCGCGGCATCGACATGTTCCAAGCCGACTTGCAAAACGAGGTCTACGAACTCAATCGAGAAGCCTATCTCTACGACCTAGACGAGGACGGTGAAGGTATCCTAGGTGCGATCGGAAACACGCTAAAACAGGCATTTTCTGGCGAAGATGACGACTACTATCGCACGGGCGACTATGGTTACGGCGCCGGTAGCGGCTACGATTCTGGTTATTCCGCAGGCAGCGGCTACGCTGCAAACACCCCCTATGGACAGCAGGCTCAGTGGGATGCACCTAGCTGGAACCAGGGCGGTAGCGGAAAGGGTAACAGTTGGGACGATTGGGATGATGATTGGGAAAGTTCGCGCCGTCCTCCACAGCGTCAAGAGTTTTATGACCAAGGCGAGCGCCGCATAGCGCGAGGCGCTCAAGGGAATGGCTATAGCCAGAACAACTACAGCCAAGACCGCTACCCCTCAGAAAACTATCCCCAGGGAAACTCTCCCTTGGAAAGCTATCCTCGAGAAAACTATTCTAGAGAAAACTATCCCCGAGAAAACTATTCTCAAGAAAGCTACCCTCCAGAAAATGGTTACAGCTCGCAAAACTACGCCAACCAAAGCGAATCGCCTCAAAGAAACTATTCGGAAGAGTATCCGCGAGCAGGTTATCCCCAAGATAGCTACGGACAAACCAGCTATGGACAGACTAGCTACAACCAGCCAGATGCTAACAGAGCCGATGCCTACGATTCATACGGTCAGCCTCGCCCTGAGCAGTATGGTCAAAACAGCTATCCACAAGAGCGTTACGATCAATCGCCCCCTAACCAAGAGAGCTACGATGCACAGAGCTACAGGCGGAATGACTACCGCCCGGAGAGCTATCGTCCGGAGAGCTATGAGCAAGACCGCTCTGGGTCGGATGGCTATGGCCAAGGCTACAGCCAGGACAATTACGCACAGGGTAACAACTACAGCCAAGATAGCTACAGCCAAGACAACTACGGCCAAGATAGCTACGGCCAAGATAGCTACGGCCAAGATAGCTACGGCCAAGATAGCTACAGCCAAGACAACTACAGCTCACGTCGCCCATCAGAATACCGTAAGGACGATTATGCTTCTGAGCAGCGTCCACCCCAGGAGCGTCGTAGGCGCGAGCGTCAGACCGAAGATGATTGGTTCTAGGCTACAGTTAGTTTGTGCCAATTAGTTTGTGCCAGTTAGGTTACGCACTCGTCCATGCAAAATTTTCGGGACTACTACCAAATTCTGGGGGTTGCTCCAGAGGCTAGCGCTGAGGAAGTTAAGCGCGCATACAGAGGGCTAGCTCGCCAGTATCATCCCGACGTCAATCCCGGTGATAAAGCTGCTGAAGAAAAGTTCAAGCTGCTGGGTGAAGCCTACGGCGTGCTTTCTGATGTGGATAAACGTCAGCAGTACGAGCAGTACAGCCGCTATTGGAACAAGAAAGGAAAAAGCTGGGGAAAGAAGGACAGGCGCTCCAGAAAAGATGCAGACTACAGCGCTTTTGAAGACTTTGACAACTTTGTCGAACAGCTACTAAAGCAGCACCAGGCACCTGAGCAGTCTGGTTCGCGCTGGGTTACCGATCAGCCTACTGCTAATTCTGCTAGCGAAAATGTCACTACAAAGACCGATAGCCGCCAGGTAGAGACAGTCCGTTCGGCCAAAGCAAATGGGCAATCTTCTAAAACCAAAGAATCGCAATCAGAAAGGCAGCAGCGTTCTACCTATCGCAGACAGCCAGCTTCTCCTTCTAGACGAGATGCTGAAGCGGATCTGACAGTCCCTTTGGAGAAAGCGTATGCGGGCGGGCGCGAGCGAGTGCGCTTGGAAGATGGGCGATCGCTCGAAGTCAGCATGCCACCCGGTATGGTCACGGGTCAGCGCATCCGGCTAAAAGGACAGGGAATTGAAGGTGGCAACCTATATCTGCGGATCGAAGTAGAGCCTCATGACTATTTCACTTTGCAAGATGGCGATGTGTACTGTCGGTTACCCCTAACGCCTAGCGAGGCAGTTCTAGGCGGAACAATTGCGATGCCTACGCTAGGCGGCCCAGTAAATATGATGATTCCACCAGCGGTACAGTCTAGACAGCGACTGCGCCTGACCGGAAAGGGCTATCCAATTGGTCAAGGACTCTATGGAGATCAGATCGTAGAGATTGATGTTGTGATGCCAAGCGTACTAGATGATGAGGAAAAAGCGCTCTATCAAGAGCTACGCAACATTGAAAGATTCAATCCGAGAGTAGGATTGCCTTTTTGAACCTGCTTTCCCTTTGCTCGGCCCCCCTTGCTTGACCCCCTGCTTATGTAGTGAAATGCCTGTCTGCCTCTACCTCACTTCTGTTTTACCTTTGCTCAACTTTCCTTACGGCATTCATACATGCAGACTCTGACAATCAACCTACCTCAACCGCTTCGCGCTCAGCTTCAGACCTTTCAGCACGATCAGAAAATTGAGCAAACTGAAGCTGCCGTCGTCAAAGCCTTAGAAAACTACTTTCAAACCTGGACGTCAGCTCAAAGGACAGACCCACTTCCGGCAATGTACGATGCGGAAGATGGGCCCTGTGAAGTGATCGATTCATTCAAAGAGTAGCTAAGCACCGAAATAGGCAGGTTCTTTGCCAGGTATCCACTTGATGTTGCAGCCGATACTTGGCTTTTGCGTTTCGGGAATAGATTCTCCGGCGACTATTTTATCTAGAGCAGCGCGAAGGTCTTTGCCGTTGACAGGTAGGTCATTGCCAGGACGACTGTCGTCTAGCTGGCCACGATAGGCAAGCCTAAAGTCGCTATCAAACAAGAAAAAGTCGGGTGTACAAGCAGCGGTGTAGCTCTTGGCGACCTCCTGCGTAGCGTCGTAAGCGTAGGGAAAATTGAAATTAGCCCGTTTGACCTGCTCGCGCATGTTCTCAGGACTGTCCTGAGGATGGCTTTCGACACTGTTAGCGCTAATGGCGAGAACGCCCACGTCTTTGGACACGTAGTCCTGTCCGATTTTCCCTAACTGATCTTCTACGTGCTTCACGAAAGGGCAGTGTTGGCAGATGAACATCAGCAGCAAACCTTTCTTGCCTTTGAATGTATCTAGAGAAACCGTGTCACCAGAAACAACATCTTCTAGCGTGAAGCTCGGAGCGGGTGTGCCCAAGGGCAACATAGTAGATTCGGTTCTAACCATGAGACTAGCCTCCTGCGCTCATACCTGCCATTACTAGCACAGAGAGCAGTAATCCAGGGCTGAGCAGGATAATGAGCAGAAAGAAATCGTTGAGTTCCATAAGCTATTAAGCGGGTGGATTGAATTAGATATTTCTATGATGGCGAATTTGAGCTTAGATTATGGCGGTTTTAACGGTGTAAATCTAACAACTTTGTTGAAAATTAATGTACTGAGTCTTGGGTTTATGACGTATCCTGTCAGTGAATTTGTATAGACGGACGCAAATTTCATGGGCAAAACATCGATGTATACATCTAAATGTACTGAGCGATTGAGCCTAGTTTGGAAGGGTGTGGGTGCGATCGCATTCCTTGTGATCGCCACGCTTCCTAGCCAAGCAGCCGATCTACCCACGGTCGACATAGAAATTAAACAGGCAGCTCCTGAAAATAACACTGCCGAAGACCTTAAGCCACTACCAGCTCAAACCGACGGCCCCCCGGAGCTACCAGTCCTAGAGCCTTACATTTTTCTTGATCAGCCGGTGAGCGTTCCCCCTATCGCCCCGCTAGAGGCCCCTACGGTATCAGCGCCCACAGCGCCCTCTATCAGCGTACCACCGCTAATGCCAGTAGTCGCTTCGCCGCCCATAGCGCCGTCTGCCGAAGCCGCCAACCCTATTGAAGCTGCTGAAACAGTTCCGCCGTCTGAGCTGATGCCATCTGAGCCAGTGCCGTCTGAGCCAGTGCTGCCTGAGCCAGTGCCGTCTGAAGTCGTAGAAACAGCTGAAGAGACTAACCCTTCTGAAGTAGTTGAAGTAGTTGAAGCCGTTGAAGCAGCTAGTGAGCCTAAGATTCCTTTGGAACCCCCTTTCCTAGGGGATTTAGCCGAGCAAATCACACCAGCGGTAGCTCCGTCAGCTGAAACGCTAGCTAGTGACAGTGCCCGTTCCCGTCAGCCTACAGTTGTACCTACGGTCTTACCTTCAGCGCCTGAGACTGCTACCCAAACTGTTCCGCCTATCGGCATTCGCCCTGGCAATGTTAGCCGCTGGCCCGAACCGATTCCCTTTGGTCAACCGCTACCGAACAACTAACGGGCTGGTAATGGATGCCCAGATCACGGCACAATAGAACAGAGCAAGCTATTTTTAACTTTTGGCTTTGATAGGCCAAACTCCCTTCTGTGAAAACTGCCTTCAACCTGCCTACGGTGCTTTCTAAAGCAACTACTAGACCTGCCTGGGGAACGCTATTTGCTGATTCGTTAACTGTGTTTTGGGGAGATTGGCTAGATCTAAGGGCGCGGATTCCACAGGTTGCAGCTTCTGGACTCGTTTCGCCCTTAATCTATATTTTGGCGTTCGGGTTGGGACTGGGGAGCTCTTTGGATAGGGTCAGTACGCCGAGTGCTGGAGACAGCTATTTGGAGTTCATTCTGCCGGGGATGGTAGCGCTCTCTTCGATGGTGATTAGCTTTGGTGGAACGACGTTTTCGATCTGCGGAGAGCGGCTATTTTCTAAAACGTTTGAGGAGATGCTGCTGTATCCGATCCATCCACTGTCTCTTCATCTCGGCAAGATGATGGCGGGCATTGTGCGCGGTTTGATGACGGCATCGGCTGTGATTCTAGTGGCAGTACTGTTCACAGGCAAGGTGTGGAGCTTTTTAAATCCGCTGTTCTTCTTACTAGTGATTTTGAACTGCGCCGTGTTTGCTGGCCTGGGCGTGATTGTAGGACTCAACGTAAAGTCTCTAGAAAGCGTTGGGTTGTTCAACAACTTTCTAATCGTACCAATGTCGTTTCTAGGCGGTACGTTTTTTGATCCGACCACTTTGCCAGCGGCACTGAAGCCGATTGTATACGCTCTACCGCTAACGTACACCACGATTGGGTTGCGGGCTATAGCGTATAAGCCGCTAGTCGAATTTCCTTGGTACAGCCTACCGATTCTATTGGGGTTTGCGATCGCCCTTTCCTTCTTCGGTGCCAAACAGTTCGCCAACCAGCAAGACTAAGTTTAAGTCTAAGCATTGCCGAATCAAGCGCTATCAATAATGTGTTGACCACTCCAACTGACAAAAGGTATCTCGGTGCCCATAGACGAGACGATCAAGCCTCTTTGGCATAGGCTAGGTCTGTTTTTGCGGCCATAATAAAATCGTTTTGATGTAGTCCGTGAATGACATGGGTCCACCAAAATACGGTCACCTTTCCCCATTCGGTGATCAGCACAGGATGATGCCCTGCTTGCTCGGCTATCTCGCCAATCTGCTGTGTAAAAGCTAGTGCTCCCCTGAAGTCACTAAAATCGTAATGCCGAGTGAGCTGTGGCGTGTTGCTGGTGTTGACGATATGCCAGTTGGGGACAAGCGCTCCCATCTTCTCCGTCTCTGCTGGTGATAGAGGCGAATCGCTGCCTTTGCAAGGAATACAGGCTTGGTCAATCAGCGCTGTCATAGCAATACCCTCTAGCCTTTCTATCACCAACGATACGGTCACCAGCGAGACAATCGCCAGCAATATATATCACAACAGTAACGCTACGCTGCCACTCGGCGCTGTGTCTTCAGCATCATTATGTCGGCATCATTGTGCCGACCTTATCGCATATTCGGCGGCATCATTGAGGAAGCGCTAGGGGCACTTTGGCGCCAAGCTGCCGGATCTTGGTGGTTGTCTGTAGCGCTTCGCTGACGTACTGATTAGTTGTCATCGTTAAAGATGCTACCTCTTCTAAGCTAGCGTACAAGGTGCTAAGCTGCTCGGCTAGCTGCTGGGACTCTACAGAACGCAGACCTTCAGCACCAGCTGTAGAGGAAGCATATTGCTGAGGCTGGGAAGTAATCGCTGATGTTGCTAAATCATCTAGCGTTTTGGCAATGCGTTCGACAGCATCCATTCCTATGCGCAGGCTGACCGAAAGATTTTCTACCTGAGTGAGGTTTTGCTGGTGCTGGCCTTGAGCTTCTTCAAGCTGCTGTGCCAAAGACTCTAAATCGGTTCCGTTGCTGCGCAGCTGTGACAGAATGTCGTCAAAGACTTCTGGGTCTCGCTGTCGGGAGGCCGAAATCGACAGCGTAGATGCATTCGAGATCAAGACTTGCGCAGCGGTGTTGATGCGTTGGTACTGCTTGCTCTTTCGATCGATGCTTTCAATCTCAAGGAAGAGCGATCGCAAACTTTGACTTAGCTGCCGAGTTGTCTGTCGGAAAGATTGGATGGTCGGTACCATTAGGCCCAACCGCTCTGGAGACTCTGACCCTACTGAAGTGGCGTGTGCGTTGGTGAGCATCGCACTTTTTTGACTAGAGCGCATCAACTGATTGCAAAATACTTCGTGTCCTTGAGCCCATGCCTGAAGCTGATCGACGACTTCCGTTTGTGTTTGAACATCACGCTTAGCAAAATTCATCTCCTGCTCTATGGTGAGTACGTGCTCGTAGGTCCCAGCAAAGGCGGATAGAAGCTGCGAAAATTGATTGAGTGCGGACAGCACCTGGATGAATGTATGATCTAGCTGGCCGCTGATTTGGTTGAGCTCGGAAAGTTCAGCTGCGGGTAACAGCCCGTCTTTTTTGTTTTTGAGGACGTCAACTAGCCAGTTATCAGAGGCTAGAGTCGAGACGGTCTCATTGAGCTGAGCTAGCTCTTGCTGAAGCTGCCTGGCGGATGAATTGGACGAATCAAATAGTGAATGGTCGTTGTTTTCGTTGCTGAGTTCGTCGCTGCTTATCGCTGAGACATCTATTGGCTGGTTGTTTTGGTACTGACGCTGCTGGTTGATCGCTGCTCTTCTTTTGATCTGCTTGAGCTGCGTTTCTACCTCTGTGGCGTGAGCTGCTTCTAGCTGTACCTGCGCCTTAGTCAACTTCAATTGCTCTAGCAAGTTGAAAAAAGAGATAGAAAGCTGGGCTAACTCGTCTTTTCTAGCAAGCTGCTCATTTACTTCTTCGTCTGCTGTCGAAAGGCGCTGACACTCGTTAATAACAGGGCGCAGACGTTTGTTGAGGTAGCGCAATGCCAGCGCTGTGACGCCTGCCATCAGCAGTCCAGCCAAAATCACCGCGCCGAGTGAAATAGTAACAATACGACCAAACACTAGTCGATAAGGCACGTATGAGACGACTACCCAAGACTGGTCCGCAATCGGTCGATAAGACCAGTAGCCACCTTCACCTTCTATCAGGCCACTGCTGGTCATTCCCCTAATCTGCGGCCAAACTTCGGTTAATCCAGGAATATCGGCATATGTCTGGTCAATGACGTCTTCGGCAGCGGCCGGATTAGCGATTACCCGTCCATCTTCTGCTAGCAAAAACAACCCACCGCCACCTCTAAAGACAGGCTCGTTCAAGACAGCTTGTAGATAGGATTCATCGATATCGACGACTGCTGTGCCTAGCCATTCTGCCTGGTTGTCATAGATTTGTGAATAGTAGGTTAGCAGCATACCGCGATCGCTTTGATAGGGCGCTGTCCACAGGCTCTTTTGAGGTAGAAAATAAGTACGATAGGCTTCGCTTTTGGGATAGAAGTACGGGTTTTTGGCTCGATCTTCGTAGCGTGTGGCCTCTGTTCTTGCTGCTGTCTCGTCTGACTCTTCAGTAGAGGGATCCGCAGATAGACCCGCAGTTTCTAAACTAGCTCCCTCGATACTGGCTTCCTCAATCGTTGAATCAATCTGGTAATAGGGATAGAACCAATCAAGGCTAGGTAGGATACCGTTCTCCTTCTGGCCGAATCCCAATCCCAAGATGTAGCTTGGCTGACTTTCAAAGAGCTGCCGAGTCAATTCCTGGTAGGTCTCTGGTGTTTCTGCCTTGCGCACGTGCAGCGTAGAAGCGCTCACGCCTAGGCTATAGGCTAGATTTTCAGCCCGATCCGTGATCTCTTGAATCGTACCGACTTTGCCCCCTAGCACCTTTTGAATTTGATCTTCTGCCTGAAACTTCACCGTTTCGGCAAACATGAAAGCTACGCTAGCAATACTCAACGCCGCTCCGCCCATAATCATAGAAAACAGACGAATCCCGAAAGAATTACGTCGGAATCGTTGCTTTGGCTGAGTCGGTGCCTTTGAGCTTGCAGTTTTCGGTGCTGAAGAGATGGTCTGCGTCATAGCTATCTCAAGCGAGTGAACCCGCTGATAGTGAAGGGGCGAAGTACAGTTTGACTATCCACGGTAGAAGCTAATTCAGGGTAGCAATAAGCACTAGACGATAAGGTTGTTTTATACAAAGAAGCGATGTTGATTTCAGTGTTTGCCGATAGACCGCGTTCATAGAGCCACAGTCGTGGAACTACAACCTTAATCGCTTCGTAAAGCCAGGGCCTGTGGGGTAGAAACTAGTAGAGATAAGACCCAGAGTGACCTACATCACGATCCGGTATGGTCTTCTGTGGTAGGTATTACTACATACGTGTGTCCGTACTACCGCAGAGCTACTGCCCGAGCAAACCTTAGCTATGCCACTATTAAGGCCGGTGTTAGCCGGTTTTAATAGTAGCGACTGTTTTCACAGACGAAAGCGTTTGGATTATGTTCGTGGTCATGCAGGCATCTTCACGAATTTTTCATATTCCTTGATTTTCTAAATTTTAAGCTCTTGGCAGATTACTTATTGCTTCGTTTGGTTCTAGCCGCTGACTACTGGATCTACTTCTCGACTTTGTAGCCAAATTCAGATAGGCGATCGCGCGACTGCCGCCAGCGCTCTTGTACCCGGACAAATATCTCTAAATACACTTTGCCTGCGACTAGCTTTTGCATTTGCTCTCGGGCAGCGGTGCTAATAGCTTTCATCATCAGGCCACCTCTGCCAATTAAAATGCCTTTCTGTGACTTTCGCTCGACGTTGACGGTGGCGAGGATGCGAGTGATATTTTCAGCTTCTTCTACTTTTTCGATTGCGATCGCCACACTATGAGGCACTTCTTCGCGAGTATGCAGCAGGATCTGCTCACGAATCAGCTCGCCCATAATGAATCGCTCTGGCTGGTCTGTCACCAAATCGGGCGGATAATAGTACGGTCCAGGTTCTAGTTTGGCGACTAGTTCGGCTTGAAGCTGCTCTACGCCTTCACCTGTCAGAGCCGAAAATTTCACCACAGACCAGCCGTGTTCAGCGGCTAGCGCTTCGTAGCTGTTCTTGACTTCGGCCGCTTTTCGGCCGCTTTCGGGTAGCTGGTCGACTTTATTGATGCCCAGTATCACCGGACTTTCGGTCTGCGCCACCAAATTAGAGACAAACAGATCACCCTTGCCCGCCGCAGAAGTGGCATCGACTACAAACAGCACGACATCAACAGAGCCAATTGCCACCCGCGCATTTTGAACTAGCACTTTGCCAAGTTCGTGATGAGGCTTGTGAATACCAGGCGTATCGACAAAGATGATCTGCGCCTGCGGCATGGTCAAGATTCCCTGAAGTCGGTTACGAGTCGTTTGCGCGACAGGTGAGGTGATAGCGATTTTTTGACCGACGAGGTAGTTCATCAGCGTGGATTTACCAACGTTGGGGCGACCGACGATGCTGACAAAGCCGGAGCGAAAATCTGGCGCTGA
>JBCCOH010000060.1:0-30356 GCA_039111275.1 Cyanobacteria bacterium P01_D01_bin.1
GCCAGTAACCCACTCTGGCGCGCGGCCTGTATAGTCGCTCAGGCCGCCTACATTGACGATGTAATATCCCCAGATCAGCCCAGCGTGTAGACCGATGGGATAGCCTAGCCGACTGGTGCGATCGCTAGTCTCGGTCTCGTTTCTAAGCTCGTTGCCGATCTCACTTTTTGCGCCAGTGGGCGATCGCCTCGCCCAAACCAGCGCCATTCCCAATCCCACCAGACCTAAAAACTGAGGAAACGTCCGCACAATCTCAGACCACGGCTTGATAAAGTGCGTCGCGGCAAAAAAAACCGCGTTCATCCATAAAGCACTCTTCGAGCCGTAATCCGCCTCTAGCTCTGCTAGCACCCAGCCACGAAACAGCATCTCCTCGGCAAAGCCGACCGCTAGCGCCATCAGCAAACCCTCAAAGATAAACCTAACCAGGCGTGGGCTAGGCACACTAGGCACTGCCCAGCCCAATAGCGTCTCGATTCCAAACAGTCCCAAAACGCCCAATACACCAATCACAAAAGCCATCAGCAAATCGCGGCCAGTCTGCCTTTCAAAAACCAGACCGCAGCGCTCGAACGGGCATGGCCAACCATGAACCCGCTTTCCCCAATGGGGCAGACCGAATAAAAAGCCTATGTACAGTAGCGCTAATGCCCCAATCTCTGCACTATTCGAGCCGTTGAGCACAGCGCCCGGTAGATAGACCAAAGCACCAAAGGGTAGCCAGACTAACGCTAGCAAAACCAAAAATAGGCCAATGCGTGACCATGCGCCTTGCCTTCTCACCCAGTCCATTGCCCCGCCTTTGGAGACCCCGCCTTTAGAGCGCAAACCGCCCACTCGCTATTCTTCTGGCTCGATTGTGCTGGTCAAACCTTTACTTTTCAAAGACTCACAGTAAAACTCAGCGTGTTCCATCTCACACACAATCACCAGTCCTATGCCCGAATTGTGGGTCTGCATCATGATGTCTATTGCCTGAGGAACCGTGAGCGAAGGCACCGTCTCGGTTAGCGCTTCTACTACGTACTCCATGCTGTTGAAATCGTCGTTGTGCAAGAGCACCCGGTAACGAGGAGCAATCTTACGAACGGTTGAAACCGATGGTTTTTCGATAGTGCTAATAGAAGTAGGCATGTTATCAATTCTGAGACTTTGCTACTGGACCTTGCTACTAATTAAAGCTGACTTTCACCACTGCGTGCGACTACACCAGGACCACCCAACGCCAGGCTAAAAATTGAACCAGCTCAATGAAAATGCCTGTCTGTGAAATGGTATCTGTGAAATGGTAGTGTGTACTTACGTTCAGTAATTTTAATATATCTTATCCAAAGAGAATAAGTAGATACAACCCTCCTTTAAGAACCCTGTAGCCTCATGAGCGTGGTCCCCTCCCAGATTCTCTACCTAGAGCATGGTCCATCCCGGCTGTACGCCGAAGCGATTCAGGTTGTCGATGAAAGGCAGCTGTGCTGGGCTAGACCAGTCCTGCTGATTCAAGACCTGCCCGAAGGCGTTTCTAGAGCAAAGCGTCAGAGTGCGATTGCCGATACCGCTCAGTCACCCGAGCAATCCACCCTAAAGCTATACGACCTAGAAGGCTGTCCTGATCTAATCTGGCCAATCTCACCCTTTCAGCTAGCGTATGACTTAGACTTTTTCTCGCTCATTGTGCAGCTAAAGATAGCGCCCAACGGCAGTAACCAACGCAGCCATCGGCAGTTCAATGAGTTCATCCATAGCTTCTGGAAAACCCACAGCAGCACGCTTCGCCTTTTGCCACCTAGCGAACTGTCTTCATAGAGGCGTCTTCGTGAGGTCGTCTCCATAGAGCTAGCTTCATAGAGCCAGCTTCATAGGTCTGTCCCCTCTTCAAAACCATATCGAGTACCTCTTTAGACAAGAGACTTTTAGAACCTGTTCAGTAGCCGAATTGAGGATGGTGGAGAGAAAATCGGGAACAAAAGTGATTTATCTTTATCTGTGTAAAACAAGACATGAAGCGTTGCGAAAGCTCTCAGAAATGTTGAGCTTTCGCAGTGGTTTTTTTCTCTTGACCAAAAAGAAGATCCAGGACTATTTAGTTAAACGTGTTGAGGTTTTATAGATATAAATTTCTGATGTGAAATCCTATCTTCAAACAATAGGCTGTAACTTAAATGGACGGTTTGTAGTCGACGACACTGAAAAATATGGGGATCTAAACTTTAAGTAATAATACTCTGTAAAAACCTTTTAATAAAAGCTTTGAGGAACAGTAAAGACCTTAAGGAACAGGCAAGGGATTCAAAAAATGGACAAAGAAACAGATAGGACAGGTCAAGATTCAAATAACAAAGCAGCCATCTTCTAGATAGCCGAGTTCATTCTACTGGTGTTGTTTGATGCTTTAGTGATAGCGAGCTTATGTACCTTTGCTACTTGCGAAGCCGTGCAAGTGAAGGTAAAGCAACTGGAACTTTTAGTTACCTTACATATTTCATGTTTTTATATCGCATCTTCTATCATGTGCTTCTATGACACACCTTCTATGGAACATCTTCTATGGTGCTGATCACTTCGACGAGTACAACAGAATTGGTAGAGAGTTTGGAGTAACAAGTAACAGAAAGCGGCTAGTGGTTACTGTCAATATGAACCTACTTTCGGCCTCTGTGTCGGTAGGTTGTGACTGATAGGCCGCAAATAATAGACCGCAAATAGACCGCAAAAGAACAGATAAAGCGCTGTCGATAGAGCGTTGTAAATGCTCAGAGTTGGATCTGACAAATTAACCGGTTCAAGCAATCTGTCAAAAATCAATTGAGGAGAACGCAGAATGTCAACCTTAAATAGTCCTGTTACAGTCGTTTGCCCTGCTGGTGTATTGAATGCGCAGAGCGCTGCTAGCTTTCAGCAGCAGTTGGCTTCCGCAATGTCTGTAGAGCAAACCAGCGGACTCATCGTAGACATGAGCCAGGTAGAATCTATGGACAATGCCGGACTCGTTTCGCTGATGTCTGCGCTGAATGCAGCTAAGCCTTACTACGACCGTCTTAGCATTCGCTCTGCTCCACCTTCTATCCGGATTGTGCTAGAGCTTACTCAGATCGATCGCCTATTTACAATCGTTGACTGTGAGCCTGCGCCTGTCGCGGCATAGTGGATGTTGAGAGAGTATACATTCAGAAAGTAAACGCTCAGAAAGCAGATATTGAAAGAACACATAAAAAGCGTTTCTTAGCTTTGACAGAGTACTAGCTGGGAAGCGCTTTCTAGATGAAACGCAAGCTTCGAGGTTGGTAACGTGGGTTTGCGATATGGGTTTGCGATATGGGTTTGCGATATGGGTTTGCGATATAGTTAGTGCCTAGATATTTCTGGTCATAGCCGCTGTGCCTCCTGTACACACCCCCCTTTCACCTGAGACTGTCACAGATTTGCTCAATACCGATATTTCTCGGCCAGCGAGATATCTGGGTAATGAACACGGTGCCGTCCACAAACGCTGGTCTACAGCGGCGGTACGGTGGGTGCTGACCTACCCAGAAATCTATGAGGTCGGTGCGTCTAATTTAGGTCACATCATCTTGTACAGCATTTTGAATGCTCAGCCTCGGCAGCTGTGTGATCGCGCCTATCTACCAGCCTCTGACCTCACTCAAAAGCTGCGTGACAGCCAGATGCCCCTCTTCGCGGTAGAGTCTCGCCGTCCACTCACTCACTTTGATATTCTCGGCTTTAGTCTCAGCTACGAGCTAGGCGCTACCAACATCCTAGAGATGCTGTCTCTAGCGCAAATCCCCCTGACCTGGAAGGAACGAGACCAGCAAAAGTCCGGTAGTGCCTGGAATACAGCAGACGGCAGCTGGCCTCTAATCTTTGCAGGTGGAGGAACAGCCACATCAAACCCCGAACCCTATGCTGACTTTTTTGATTTTATTGCGCTTGGAGACGGCGAAGAGCTGCTGCCAGAAATCGGACTGGTGCTAGAAGAAGGGAAAGCCGCAGGACTCAGCCGTGAGGAGATTTTATTAGACCTAGCGCAGGTACCGGGTGTCTATGTTCCCCGCTTTTATGACATGGCAGCGGATGGGTCGGTGCATCCAAACCGCTCAGAGGTTCCCGCTAGGGTGCTGCGCCGAGTCGCACCGCCGATGCCCGAATATTCGATTGGACTTGTTCCCTACGTAGAGACCGTGCACGATCGCCTGACGGTAGAAATTCGTCGCGGCTGTACGCGGGGCTGTCGCTTTTGCCAGCCAGGCATGCTGACTCGCCCAGCTAGAGACGTGCCGCCAGGGCAGGTGATTGACACGATTGAAAAAGGAATGCGCGAGACTGGGTATAACGAGTTCTCGCTGCTGTCTTTGAGCTGTTCGGACTAT
The DNA here is from genome assembly GCA_039111275.1 of Cyanobacteria bacterium P01_D01_bin.1. Lineage (GTDB taxonomy): Bacteria > Cyanobacteriota > Cyanobacteriia > Phormidesmidales > Phormidesmidaceae > Phormidesmis. Next base: position 4,368 of record JBCCOH010000060.1, read on the forward strand.
CTGTCCCTGCCTGCGGTGGGTCTAGAGATCAAGAACCGTCTGCAAGATGACAATATCAATCTGTCGCTACCGAGCCAGCGAGTTGACCGATTCGACGAAAACATTGCCAATATCGTCGGTGGCCTGCGTCAGACTGGACTGACCTTTGCGCCAGAAGCGGGAACTCAGCGGATGCGCGACATTATCAACAAAGGGCTGACAAATGAAGAACTGCTGCGCGGTGTGAAAACAGCTTATGAGCAGGGCTGGGATCGGGTAAAGCTGTATTTTATGATCGGCCTGCCAGGAGAGACTGATATCGATGTGCTGGGCATTGCCGAAACGGTGCGCTGGCTGCGGCGAGAGTGCTTTATCAAGGGGCGGCGGGCGCTAAAGTTCAACATCACCATCTCTAATCTGACGCCAAAGCCGCATACGCCCTTTCAGTGGCATTCGGTTTCGACCGAAGAATTCAAGCGGAAGCAGGCGCTGCTGAAGGCAGAGCTAGATGCAATTCGCGGAGTGAAGGCAAACTTTACGGACGTGCGAATTTCGGCGATGGAAAACTTTGTCGGACGGGGCGATCGCAGACTCTCTGCTGTCGTTCGCCGGGCCTGGGAGCTAGGTGCGGGCATGGACGCCTGGTGGGAAAGTTTGGAAGGGGCCTTTGGCGCGTGGACGCAGGCGATCGCCGAGGCCGGGTTAGACTGGCAGTACCGTCAGGTCGAGAGCGGTGAATGGAACCTAGACGAGAACATCACCACCGACGAGCAGACAGGTCAGGACGTCAGCGAAGCCATGCTGGCCGTTCTGGACAAACCGCTGCCGTGGGATCATATCGATACGGGTATCGAGAAATCTTGGCTACAGGACGATCTCAGACGAGCCCTAGAAGCTGCTGTCGTCCCAGACTGTTCCTTTGAAGGCTGTTCTCACTGTGGCATCTGCGGTCCCGACTTTGGCCACAATATTGTTGTTGCTCCACCGCAAATTCCCCAGTTTGTTGGCCATTTCAAGCCCAACCAGCACAGAGAGCAGAGGATTAGGATCAGAGCAGGCAAGCTGGGTGATATGGCCCTAATCGGTCACCTAGATTTTGCACGGCTGATGGACCGAGCAGTTCGCCGAGCGGCGCTGCCAATCGCTTTCACTGGTGGCTTTCACCCAGGTCCGCGAATCTCGCCAGCGAATGCCCTGCCACTGGGCATAACCAGCACAGGCGAAATTATTGACTTTGAACTGACAGCAAGGGTGAGTCCGGCTGAGTTTGAAGCGCGACTTCAGGAACAGCTGCCTGCTGACGTGCCGCTACATGGGGTAGAAGAGATCTCGCTACAGATGCCGTCTGCGACCAAGAGTCTGGACCGGGCTGAATATCTATTGGCAATGTCTGTCGAAGCGGCGGACAATCTTGCTGATTTTGTGGATTGGCAGATGTGGGTCAATCAGGTACTGGCCGCAGAAGAGATTATGCAGACCAAGACTACCAAGTCTGGGAAGGTAAAGCAGGTGAACTTACGATCGCACCTCTACGAATTAGAGACCATCAACACTACTTCGCTCACCCCTCTACCTACCCTACCCAGCAGCGTCACACAAAAACTAGCCGCGACTGGTCAGGTCGCAGTGCGCTACATCGGCAGCTGCCGAAACGATGGCACCTTACTCCGGCCAAAAGAGATTGTCGCGATGCTGGAATCAGTCAGTGCTCAAACGCTGACACTCGGTCATATCCATCGGGCTCAGCTAATCTTGAACGGTTAGCCGTTGTCCTATGCAGTAGTTCATCTAGAAGGCGAGATTCATCTGGAAGGCAAATAGTGAACTTTGAGAAGAGGCTGACAAGCAGATCACCGTCCCGCAAGCGCGTAGCGACGGGGCGGGCCCGGCAACCTACGCTAATAAATAGATATGTAGCATGCTATGCCCCCACGGCGTATCGATCCGCAGTCAATATGTTGTTAGAAAGCATATCCTCTAGCGTCTGGACCAAGAAACAACAGATGCTATCAGCAGGCATGCTCGTCAGCCTAGCAAGCTATTCTGTCGCACCTGTTCCTGCGGTAGCTTCTACATTTACAAGTTCTGATACTGTGCTGCCAACGGTTGTTGCTCAGTTAGATGCTAATAGCCGCGTTGTGCCTGATGTTGATATCGAGCTACTGCCTACAGGAGTTGTTCCTATAGACGAGGCGGCAGATGAAGCGACAGATGAGATGGCGGACTGGCGATCGCGCCTAACCGATATCGAAACCCTCACTCTTTTTCTTACAGAAGACAAAGGTCAGCTAGTCTCTGCTAGCACACAGCTCTCACTGACTCAGCTGAGCGAGCCAACGTTTGCCTGGGTAGAAGATCAGCTCAACGAACGCTATGGACCCAATAAGCGAGGCCAGAATGAAGCCGCCATTACGCAGTGGCGAGCCTATAGAACCACCGATGGACTTCAGTATGTAGATGTTGTTGTCAATGCGGGACTGTGGACACAGTTCACGTACTTTGATCGCTATGCGTTTGTTCAACAGTTTGGCGAGGCGGCGATCGCAAAGGGCTACCAGCTCAGAATCTTTCAGACGGACGATGTCGATAATCATATCGAGGCACTGACCCTAGAAGAAAACGGTAGAGATCCAACAATTGCCCGTCCTGTCTACCTGCGCGGTAGCTACTTTTGCAGCACCGCTCAAGCCACTTTTGCCGATCCTGTGCGCCCAGAGCCTACTCTAGAGCCTTCCTTCTTAGGCGATGTGAACTCCTGTGAGGTTTTTGTAACTAGATAGTCTTTGAATGCGCGCTCTTGTCGATCGTCAACTGGTGCTCGATGCATTTGTCCTGAGCCGCTGCCAAAGATTGAGATAGGCGGTCTGCAAAGGCTCTGATAAAGGCAGCAGTGGTTCACTATTTCGTAGCGCTTTCATAGAGAAATAGCTAGCTTTGATCGAGTCTGGTAGCTTCGCAGTCTCGGACAAGAAAACTGGCGAGATGCCTTTTCCCGCAGCAGATAGTTCGGTAGCTGGGCCCATCTGCGAGCAAAACGAGAGCCAGCTTTTTGCGGCTTCGCTGAGCCCGGACCCCTTCGGCTGCACCCACAGATCGGCAGACAGCAGAGTGCCTTCTTCTGGGATGACTGCCTTGATGTCTCGGTATCTTTTTAGCGCGATCGCAACGTCGCCTGACCAAGCAACAACGACCCTCACGTCCTCATTGATCAATGCTTTGAGTGCTGTACTGGTGTCGTAGGTTTTGACCTGAGAACTAAGCTGGTTGAAAGCGTCTCTCAGCTGAGAAGCAACCTGGTCGGTCAGCTGGGCGGCTCGTTGATTACTAGAGGAAATGCTCGATGGATCGTAGCTAGCGTTGAAACGGTCATTTTGGAGCTTCTGAAGCAGTGCCATCACCAAATTTGGATGCTCTGGCAAGGCGATGCTCTGACGTAGCTCTGGTGCTAATAAATCGCGCCAGCTGCTAAAAGGTGGCTTTCTTGCAGCACTTCCTCTAGCAACCTGACTGGCGCGATAGACAATCATAAGAGGCTGAACTCTGTAGGGTGCAGCCCAGACTTCGCCCTCTGAACTCGGCTGGCCAGTGCGATCGCGTTTTACAAACTGCTGCCAAGTAGTCGGCAGCTGAGCCAATTCATCAGAGGGAATTGCCAGTGGCTCGATCAGATCTTGGGCGATCGCCTCTGTCAGCCAATAGTCTCCTAAACTTACCAAATTAGCTGTATTAGCTGTGTCCGCTCGTTCGTCTGTCCGTCGCCAGGGCATAAACCGACTCAAAGCATCTAGACTCTTAGGCTGCTGCCACCTTTGCAGCGTCTGAAACGCCACCTGCACCTGAGCGACCGTCTGAAATCTGACACGGGCGTCGGTTTGCTTTTGAAAGCTTGTCAAAACAACCGAAGGAACTGCGCCTTCTAGCAGCAGGACGTTCAGCGCGTCTTCAGCGTTGGCGCTACAGCCCGCTAAGGCACTCCCTACAGCAAGTCCAGCGCTCCCTTTCAGCAGCGTTCTTCGATCGATCATAAAAAGTCAGTAGCGAATAGCCACAGCATCTGCCGGGTTGGTTAGGACAGTCATGCCAGTCGAAAACCGATACAGAACAACAGCCATGAAAAAGCGCAGTCAGGAGCAATTCCTTCTGCGCTTAAAGTGTAGACCTTTTGACCAATGGATTTTGATAGAAATCTTATCTAATTGACCCGATCCGCCCAAACCGATTACAAAGACTTCGTCTTGCCTGCGCCCCACTGGTCGCCGCGAATCTTTGGCATTAGCAGAATATGTCCAGAGATTGCCCGCAGGTCATCTTCTGTCAGATTACGCATTTTGGGGTAGATATCGCTGCTTTTCGTACTGGGGTGCAGTTCAGAAATTTCGGTCAGACCGTCGTAGGTCGTGGGATTGTGCAGGTAGTCTACCAGCCCTTCCAGATTGTTGCGATCGGGGTAAGCGCCAGCCAAAGACTCGGTATCGAGACCAACGTTGGGATTAGTCTTGGTAATGCCCCCTAGGTGACAAATCGCGCAGGCATTGTTGAATTTGCGCTGACCTCGGGTGAACTCTTCGACTGAAAGCGTGACCGTATCGCCCGCTTCATTTAGAGGAATGGTTCTGACAGCCGCATCTAAATCAGCTGCGATCGCCCCTTCTACCAGCGGTCCGACTCCGAACAGCCCGGTCGCTACAAAGACAAACGCCGCCACCAACCAGGCGCATTTTTGGAATAGTTGTTTCATTTTTTATGCTCGCTTTTCAGCCACGCAACACAGCAGTGATCCAGTACAGTCTAGATCAAATCATGCCTATATCATGCCATGAATAGGTTACTCAGCGGCTTCTAAGACGGCTTCCATTTGTTTGGCCAGGACGGGGACTTTGCCTTTGATAGGAGCATGTAGCCGGATTAGCTGGGCTAGGGTTTGTTTAAGCTGGGTGCGGGGCACGATTTTATCGACGAAGCCGTGATGCAGCAGATACTCGGCGGTTTGAAAATCTTCGGGGAGCTTTTCGCGGACGGTCTGCTCGACGACGCGGCGTCCGGCAAAGCCGATGGTGGCCTCGGGTTCGGCCAGGATAATATCGCCTAGCATGGCAAAGCTAGCAGTGACACCGCCGGTAGTGGGGTGGGTAAGGACAGGTACGTAGAGTAAGCGGGCAGAGCGATGGCGCTCTAGGGCGGCTGAGATTTTGGCCATTTGCATCAGGCTGAGCATGCCTTCTTGCATTCTGGCTCCACCGGAGGCGCAGACGATTACAACTGGGATGCGATCGGCTGTACTGCGTTCGATCAACCGGGTGAGCTTTTCGCCAACGACTGAGCCCATGCTACCGCCCATAAATCGAAAATCCATTACGCCTAGAGCAACGGATTCGCCTAGCATATTGCCGATGCCCGTTTGCACGCCGTCGACTAGCTTAGTCTTGCTTTGGGTGTCACGGATGCGGTCGGCGTAGGCTTTGCGATCGCGAAACCGCAGCGGATCTTCGGGCGAAATCTGAGTGTCTATCGGCGACCAGGTGCCCGCATCGATTAGCTGCTCGATTCGCTGGGCGCTAAATATTCGATGGTGATGCCCGCACTCAGGGCACACCTGCTGATTCGCCCGCAAATCTTTGGTGTAGGTAAGCACATCGCAGCGCTCACACTTCGTCCAGAGCCCATCGGCGATCTCTCTTTCATGGTGCTCTGGACTAATCAAACCCGTTTTCTTGCGGTTGGCGAACCAGTCAAACAGCGACATCTTTCCACTCATCAACTTTGCTTAAGGTACGCCTCAAGACAAGATAGAAGTGAGGCAGATACGTTCTTATCCTACTAGGGCAGCGGCCATTGTGTGGTCCTAGTTGCGAGCGAAAGGATCTAGAAGAGGGACTAGAGCCAACTATGAAAATTTTAAGAAAAGAGACTTTGACAACGAAGCCGTAGGCGATCACAGTATGGTTTTGAAAGGTTTTCTAGCGCTGAATATAGGCAAGCACTGAATATGGCAGACTCCACCATCGAATCGATACTACAAGAACAGCGGGTGTTTGAGCCCTCAGCGTCTTTTTCGGCAGCAGCGCGGGTACCGAGTATGGAAGCGTATCAAAAGCTGTATGACGAAGCAGCGGCTGATCCGGCGGCGTTTTGGGCCAGGCTGGCAGAAGCCGAGCTCGACTGGTTTGAAAAGTGGGATACGGTCCTAGACTGGCAGCCGCCGTTTGCTAAGTGGTTTGTTGGCGGCAAGATCAATATTTCGTACAACTGCCTAGACCGACATCTAGAGACAGACAAGCGCGACAAAACGGCTTTGATCTGGGAAGGAGAGCCAGGAGATGCTCGCCAGCTAACGTACGCCGAGCTGCATGCAGAAGTTTGTCAGATGGCGAATGTGCTCAAAGATATGGGCGTGCAAAAGGGCGATCGCGTCGGTCTGTACATGCCGATGATTCCCGAAGCGGCGGTAGCGATGCTGGCCTGTGCGCGGATTGGCGCGGCGCATACGGTGGTGTTTGGTGGGTTTAGCGCGGAGGCATTGCGCGATCGCCTCAACGACGCCGAGGCCAAAGTCGTGATCACCGCAGACGGCGGCTTCCGCAAGGACAAGCCGATGGGCCTAAAGCCCGCCGTTGATGCTGCCCTGGACAACAACGCCGTGCCTTCGGTCACGAATGTCCTGGTCGTACAGCGCACCCAGCAAGAAGTTGGCTGGAGTGATGGCCGCGACGTTTGGTGGCACGATGTCAAACCAACTGCTGCTACCGACTGCCCCGCCGAACCGATGGACAGTGAAGACCTGCTCTTCATCCTCTACACCAGCGGCACCACCGGCAAACCCAAAGGCGTCGTCCATACCACAGCAGGCTACAACCTCTACACCCACATGACCTTCAAGTGGACCTTTGATATCAAAGAAGACGATATCTACTGGTGTACCGCCGACGTCGGTTGGATCACGGGTCACAGCTACATTGTCTACGGGCCGCTGTCCAACGGGGCGACAACTGTGATGTACGAAGGCGCCCCCAGACCGTCCAACCCCGGCGCTTTCTGGGACGTGGTAGAAAAGTACGGCGTCACCATTTTCTACACAGCACCAACCGCGATTCGCGCCTTCATGAAAATGGGTGACAAGGAGCCGAGCGCTCGTGATTTATCTTCATTACGCATTCTAGGCACCGTTGGCGAGCCAATCAACCCTGAAGCCTGGATGTGGTATCGCAAAGTTATTGGCGGCGATAACTGTCCGATTGTCGATACCTGGTGGCAAACCGAGACAGGCGGCTTTATGCTGACACCGCTACCGGGGGCCACGCCCACCAAGCCGGGCTCTGCGACCAAGCCCTTTCCTGGAATTTTGGCCGATGTGGTTGACGCCGAAGGCAACCCAGTCGGTGCAAACGAGGGCGGTTACTTGGTCGTACAGCACCCCTGGCCAAGCATGATGCGTACGGTATACGGCGACGATGCCCGCTTTCGGCGGACGTACTGGGAGCATATTCCCCCCAAAGACGGCAAGTATCTGTACTTTGCTGGTGACGGCGCTCGTAAGGATGCAGATGGTTATTTTTGGGTGATGGGTCGTACGGACGATGTGCTAAACGTGTCGGGTCATCGGCTAGGCACGATGGAGATAGAATCAGCGCTGGTGTCCCATCCGGCAGTGGCTGAGGCAGCCGTTGTGGGCCGTAAAGATGAACTCAAAGGTGAGGATGTGTTTGCTTTTGTGACTTTGGAGTCTACCTATTCGGCCAGTGATGAACTAAAAGGTGAGCTGAAGCAGCATGTGGTGAAGGAAATTGGTGCGATCGCCCGCCCCGGAGAAATCCAATTCACTGACGCCCTACCCAAAACCCGCTCCGGTAAAATCATCCGCCGCTTCCTGCGCAACCTAGCCAGTGGCGAAGAAGTCGTCGGCGATGCGACTACGATGGAAGATCAAAGCGTATTAGAAAAGCTGCGGCAGGGCTCGTAGGAACGCACAAATACAGCGGATCTTCAGTATGATCCAGACATATCGGCGGCCGCAAATAGATATAGACAACGTGATTGAGGAGGTACAGTCTTTGGGCAGGCAGCAGGGACAGGATCTGCGCGATCGCTTGGCTATGCTCATCGGTCACCTGTTGAAATGGAAGTATCAACCTGAGAAGCGCAGTCGCTGCACGTTGCCACTGTCTTTGCCACTATCAACGTGCAGCGATTAGACATTGGCGAACTCATTCTGGACGATCCTAGTCTTGAGCCCTATCTGATAGAAGCTTTTGAAATCGCTTACAAAAAGGGAGTAGTGTTAGCTGTCAAAGACTCTGGTTTACCTGTGAAGACTTTTCCAAATAGTGCCATCTATCTATTAGCATCTATCCATTAGGAAGTGTTTTGTCTGACGAATTCTATCCTGGCGAAGCAGTCGACATAACGAAATTCTAGTGATTCAGCTAAAACTCCTCGTGATCGGATAGTCGATATGGAAACAACTACTAGCGGCCATTTGCCAAACGTGATCATCATCGGCGCTATGAAGGCCGGGACGACTAGCCTGCACCACTATCTAAACCTGCATCCAGATATTCAAATGTCTCGGCAGAAAGAACTAAATTTCTTTAGCGAGAACAAGCATTGGAAAAAAGGCGTTGAGTGGTACCGATCACACTTTGTCGGAGAAGCAGCTATTCATGGAGAGTCGTCGCCGAACTATACGCGCTATCCTTTTCGGCAGGCTACCGCCCAGCGAATGGCAGCAGTGGTTCCAAATGTTAAGCTCATCTATCTGGTGCGCCATCCAATCGAAAGGATTATCTCTCACTATCTGCATAAGTACGCAGAAGGCAAAGAGAACAAAAGCATCAATGAGGCGCTAGCATCGCTAGATGAAAATATGTATGTCAGCGGCAGTCAATACTTCACTCAGCTAGAACAGTATCTTCAGTTTTTTCCGCCCGACAATATCTTGGTTGTTGCATCTGAAGCGTTATCACAATTTCCTCAGGACACAATGATGCGAGTATTTCAGTTCTTGGGCGTTAGTACTGAGTTTGTCTCGAAGGCAAAGTTAAAAGGAGTCAATGACTTTTTGATATTTGGACCAGCGGTCGCTCAGTCCAGCTTTAAATTTGATCAAAAGCTACACCAGTCTGTTTACAAGAGTCGGCGTCGGCTGCCAGAGGATAGTTGGGTGTTAGAGGCGATCACCAAAGTAACCGCGCTGATGCCAGTCGAAATCCGGCATCACGCCGAGAAGGTCTTATATTTACCCTTTTCACAGAGAGTCGAACGGCCAACTTTGGATGATGATACGCGATCGCGCATCCTAAATTATCTCGCCGAAGACATCAGCCGACTCAAAGACTACGCAAAGCAAGACTTTGCTGAATGGCAACTATAGCGATGTCAGCCGCGATATCAGCATCAATACCTAAACAACAGTCTCAGTCGCAGCTAAGGAGAAACTCTTACTCTCCTCAGCGTTTCCTCATTACGTCGCTAACACTGCTGTGGGTCAGGCTTTACAATGGAGAGTTTGATACTTACAACAGGGGTGCAGCATGAGAGGTTTTTGAGTACAAAGGAACTCGTCTAAAAATCAGAGCAAGGTATGATATTCGTTGGTAAGTTTCTAAGCAGACTCATCCTGCTACGCCTACTCCACTAATGCGGTTAATGCGGTTTGAGCTGGCATTGAATGGCGGAGCTTAGCTTGCTACTATCAGCATAATCATTCTCTCGATTAGGAGAACGCTGATGGCTACCCTGGACTTAGACAACAAACTGATAACGATTATCGTCCTCTTTCGAGTGAAAGAAGGACAGCAACCAGAAGTCGTCGATAGGGTTAAGGAACTCTTTGCGATCGCTAAGCAGCAGCCTGGTTTCGTATCAGCTAACCTACATCGAAGTCTAGATGATGTCAAAGTAGCCAACTACGCTCAGTGGGAAGACGAAGCCAGTCTAGAACGCTTTCGGCAGCTTCCAGAAGTCCAAAAGCTAATCCCTCCGCTACAAGCACTCGTTGAAGAGATGGACTCTCATCGTTACGAAATAGTGACTTTTGAGTCTAAAGTCGGTACACCTATCATCGAACCTCATCAGTACTTCGTCCATTTTGCCGAGTTCCGAATGCCTACTGAGAATCAGCCACGCATGGTAGAACTTGCTAAAGAGCACGTCAAGCCTGCAATGTCTCTAGATGGACTCTTATCTGCGACCTTTCATCGCTCACTCGATGGCGAGCGCGTGATCAACTACGGTCAGTGGGAGAACGAAGAAGCGATCAGCAAGCTGACACAGCGCCCCGGCTTCGGTAGTGAAGATGGATACTGGACAGGCTTAGCCAAAAACGAGTTTCACTTATATGAGGTACTGCTGAGTGAAAACAAAGCAGCTTAGGCGATGTCTTACAGGCGGATTGTCTTCTCAAGCATGAGCTTTCAATACGCACTTAATGCGCCAAAAACGAACCCTTCTGGCACGCTTGCTCAGATATTAAGCTACGAAACCAAAACGTGACAGGCTCTATCTTTCTAAGCTTGCATAGTGTCTCAAAAGTAAAAAAATACGGATTCTGAAACATCCAGACTCGCATGAATAACAGATAGGACTAGCTATTTATCATTTTGAGTTGATAAATGTGTAACCTGATCGCAGGTTATTGTGAGAGCTTTATGAGTCTTCGACAGATACTTTTATATGCGTTCCCTATCGCATGTGTGTTGCTAATAACGGCGCTCATCCGCTGGCGCGCTCCACAACGGATGCTCAAGTTTTTGAGCCTTTGTGGAGCGACCTTTCTACTGATAACGTCTCCTATTTTGGTATTGACCCCAGGCGTCTCCCATTCTGTCGAAATTCCTGGTTACCGAGTCGAGTTTTTTGAGAGATCTTCGCCTCTGTTTTTCGATGTTTCTCGCTATTTTCTGCTTTACCAAGAAGATGGTCAGCAAGCGAGCTTTCTCATAGATATCGACGCCAGTCGCTGCGTGAATTTACAAACGTCTGTTCAGGGCTCGCGCATTCACTTCGACTGTGTGGGCGATCCACAGGCGCGTCCAGCTTACATTGATACCGAAGAGATGGTTCTATTTTCAGGCTGGAGTAATGAGGAGGCGATCACAGATCTCGCTTTTTCACCGCCTGACGGAGAGTTCCCGTTCTAATCGGATGTGGACTTGGGTCGTTTCCCTCAGAAGCTGGCGAGAAGAACAAAGCGCGTAGGTGCCCTTGATATTCATAAAGACATCGTTGAAAGGGCTACTCAATTGAATAAGAGATAGAATGTTCATCACATTCTTACCAGCTTTATTGAAGCAGACTTACCCGAAGCTTGCTATGAGGAGAGCACCAAAAACCTTGGGAGAGCCCGAAAACTCATTCAGGTGTCACTCAAGGGAACACCTTCCCAATCGTAAGATCTGCGATTACGATCTATAGCTAAAGCCAAAACTCAGGATGAAACCCATACAAACTCGTCTGCACTCATCAACGAGTTTTCAACGTTTCCCATACTTTTTAGTGCTCTCTAATCAGGAGGCTAGCAGGGAGATTCGTCTGTCTTCCATAACTTCTTGCAACAGAACCTGCCCTTAACCTAGAGAAAACGGTAAAGGGTTAAATTAAGCTGTCGATGCTAACCGTTTTATCGGCAAATGCGACGAACTCAACCCCGTCTAGGCGGCTTACGCTGGAAGTGTAAAAAATGGCCGAGTTTTTCACCTCGGTGACCTCAGACCCGTGATAGGAGCCTAGCGAGAATGAATAATCGGCAAATTTTTTGCTGAACTTAACAGTGTCATTGCCTGTTCCACCATAAACAACATCGTTACCGAGACCGCTTTGGAGATGAATGACATCGTCACCGTTACCACCGTAAATAACAGCGCTACCCATGCCGGTATGAATGATGTCGTCACCGTTACCGCCATCCATGAGGCCTCCAGCCAAACCACCTATGATAGTGTCATTGCCATCTTCACCATAAAGGCTGTCACTTAGTAGTCCACCATAGAGGATGTCATCACCAGCGCCGCCATAGAGAGTATTGTTGCCACCAATGAAAGTGGATAAATCAACATTATCATCGCCACCGCGACCGCCACCGCGACCCATGTCGCCATAGAGACTATCATTGCCCTTGCCACCATAAAGATCGTCGTCACCATCGCCACCAAAGAGAGTATCATCGCCATCGCCACCAAAGAGAGTATCATCGCCATCGTTACCACGAAGCCAATCATTGCCGCCATTGCCAATTAGCGTATTAGCGACATCATCGCCTATGAAAGTATCATTGGCCTTACCACCTGTGATATTTTCAATGCTGTAAAGCTTGTCAAATAGAAAACCGTCAGCTCCCGTAGCTTCTGCATACTTGCCGTTTTCACCGGAATGGGTGCTGGATAAGTCAACGTCAATTTTACGTGAGCTGTAAAAATAGGATGCGGTATCAGCGCCAGTACCACCATCAATGATGTTGTTGCCGGTACCGCCGAGAGCTAGATCGTTACCATTGCCACCCTTGATAACGTCGTCATCGGCACCGCCGTGGAGCTCATCGTCACCATCACCGCCAAAGACCTGGTCGTTGCCCGATTTCCCCCTAAGAACGTCGTTGCCGCCCTGTCCTCGGATAACATCGTTGCCGTTGCCGCCGCTAATATTGTCATTGCCAGCGCCACCCTCGAAAGCGTTATTAGGTGTTTGAGCTGTTGGAATAGTGTGATCGGCAAATTCAAGTAGCTCAACTTCACTTAGAGTATCTGTGCTGCCATCGATCAAGCTCGTCACCGTGGTGAACTCAACGCCGTTTATTGTTTCTGATGAGAATGAATAATCGGCGAGATTGGCGCTGAACACAGCGCTATCGTCACCAGCACCGCCTATGAGCCTATCGTCACCAGCACCGCCTATGAGCCTATCGTCACCAGCACCCCCATTCAATTCATCGTCACCCACCTGACCAAGCAATATGTTAGCGCTGCTGTCACCTGTGATGGTGTCAGCGAATTTTCCACCAGCAATATTCTCAATGCTGTAAAGCTTGTCGACACTCTTATCGTCATCGGAGCCAACAAATGCACCTTTAACCTCTGCGTAGTTACCGTTTTTATCAGACAAGGTATTTGACAAGTCAACGACAACGGCTTCTGTCGCGTCTACATAGGACACCGTATCGGAGTCGTTGTATTCTGTGTAGTTGTTATTGTTGTGTTTGCTCTCGCCACCAAAGACAAGGTTGACGCCACCCCCTGTGTAGAAAAGGTCATCGCCACCATAGCCGAACAAGCTTTCAGTGCCATCATTTTCTCGAGTAGTGTCCGAATCACCCGAAGCCTCATAGGCGGCAATTTGATCGCCAAGATGGGTGCCATAAAGGTTATTACCTGGGTAGACATCGCTGTCTTCTAGATAAGTGCCGGAATAGGCGCCTAGCACCATGAAGCGACCGTTCAAGGTATCCACTCCGGACTGATCGCTAGCATCCAGCTCGTCGTATAAGTCTCCCGCGATGGGGTTGTCACCAGCCCCATAGACAACTGAGCCTTCCTCAATAATCATGGCTGTCTCGAGCAAGGAGTCTTCGTAGAATTCGATGGCTGAGTCAGACAGCTCAAGCGTTTCATCGAAGTAAATTTCAGCGAATGTTTTACCGTTTGCTTTGTACGTCAGTTCGAGTCCCGGTCTCCCTGTCGTTAGCCTGTCAACTTTAATGTTGTGGTTTCCTTCTTCTGCTAAGGGAATGACGAAAGTATCTTCGCGTGGGTTGAAATCGTGAATGGTGGCAAAGGTTGCCTTCGTGACATCTTCTACCGTGGTCGTACCGGCATTGTTGTTAACCATGGCCTTGAGGCCATCGAACAGCATAGGCGCAATTTCTTTGGCAACTTTTGCCTTGGGAAAAGCTACCGTAAAAATCAAGTCGCTCACGTCTCCAGCTAGGCTTAGTGCTAGGTTGAGTCCATCAAAAGCAGTCGCAGAGGTTGTAGAGCTTGTTGTTTCACCGATAAAAAAGGTATCGGCCCCGCTGCCACCGTAGACCATATCCGATTGGCCATCGCTCAAGTCGCCTGTGAAGATCAAATCATTTCCTTTACCGCCAAGGAGAAAATCATTATCCGCTCCGCCATAGATAACATCGTTACCAACCCCACCGTCAATATAATCGGCACCGTCATAGCCAAAGACGGTATCATTGCCGCTGTTACCATAGAGATATTCAGAGAACCTCCCAGGTTGATCGTCATTTAAGGCGTCAAACTGCCTAGCTGCTTTGTGAATACTATAGTCAGTCGGAAGATCGACACCAAAATCCATCTCAATTGTTCGAGTCTTATCCTTGAATCCTATACGAACTTTTCGTGAGACATTTTTGCTGCCATAAATGATGTTGTCTTTAGAATTAGCATCCACAACGCTGTTGTAGAGGTAGTGGTAATATCTGTTGTTCCTGGATTTATACTCCTTTGTAAAGTCTAAAGAGTTATCTATGATGGTTCTAGAAGTACGCAGGGGTCTGTCTCGAGTAAAAATTTTGGCGGTATGCCTGTTTGAGAACTTACTACTATTTCCACCAAGATAATCTTCGTGCACGAATTTCATGATCTTTGCTCCTTCCGTTGTGTCTTGAATTGACGGTTAGGGCTAAGCGTTCGATATTTCCTGATTTTTCGATCTATTCGATCTAGAGATCAAGTTTGCCTGGGAACGCAAAATTTACTGCCCTTGCCGTTGGCCTCACTATCTCGAAAATTCCCAGCTCAAAAAAGGCGAAAAGTGTCACCGATGCGATCGCCTTTTGTCACCTTTTATCACTGCCCTCCGAATCGGCAGATGCCTGTCTTTTAGAAGTTCCGTCAAGCTAGAAACCCTCAACTAATTGAAAATGCGTCGTTTCCCAGCTGGCTTATGACCATAAGTTGGACATAAGTTAGCCTTTCTCAGCCCTGAACACAGCCCCCCGCGGAATCTAATTAGATTGATGAGAGGGAAGCCTCAAATCCATTGATTAAGTACATACTTCTACCGTTTCCAGATGAAAAACACTGAAGATTTGCTAGTACTTGCTGACAGCTTAGTTAGCGATAAAACCGACCATCATTTGAGTGATCTACAGCGCATCTTGCTGTTCAACGCGCTGGACGGCGTAAAGCGAAGCTATGATGATATTGCCGCAAACTACAACTATTCGCCTCGGTATCTACGGCAAAATATTGCCCCCAAACTCTGGCAGCTGTTGTCTCAAGTGCTAGCGTGCAAAGTCTCTAAAAGCAATGTCAGGTCAGTCTTAGAGCACCGAGTACAGGTTCACTTAAAACGCCCAGTGCAAACTAAAAGAGAGACGGTCCCATCCGCCCCTTTAGAAACGCCGCCAATGCACCCGGCAGTTGAACCAAATTCAGATGTCGCCGCTGTGCGCCAGGCTCCTGCCTCAGCAAAAGGCGATATCCTCCTAGTGGACGACTATCCTGAAAACCTAGCGCTGCTCTCCCATGTATTGGAAGAAGAAGGCCATCGGGTGCGGCAGGCTATTAATGGCAAGGTAGCGCTGGAACTCGTTTCATTTACCTTGCCTGACTTACTCTTATTGGATGTGAATATGCCAGAGCTAGATGGCTATTCTGTTTGTCAAAAACTCAAAGATAATCCAACCACTCAAGATATTCCGGTTATTTTTGTGAGCGCCCTGGATGAAACCTGGGACAAAGTAAAAGCTTTTTCGGTGGGTGGCAATGACTATATCACTAAACCTTTCAAGATGATTGAGGTGTTGGCCAGGGTGCAAAACCAACTACAACTTCGAGAGCTACAGAAAACACTGAAAAAACAAAGCAGCCAATTACAATCTGTTCTGCTGGAAATAGCGACTCTGAAGGCCCAGTTGCAACAGACGGCGGCTTCTGATGCTAGTAGCCTTTCGCCTAAAACTCTAGCTGCGACAGTAGATGTCTTGACTTAAATGCCCATAACCTTTAAGTCTTCACCATGTCTGCCTTAGAGCCCTTCAATCTCAATTTATATCGCACCCTCAAGGAACTGTCTTTACACAGCTTCGAGGTTGAACTGTCTTGTCCCTGCCGCGAGGTGGATCAAGCGCTACAACGAAACCCTACGCTACCTGGCGTTCTCCTGACCGACGGAGGACAGCTGGTTGGAACCATTTCGCGTCGCCAATTTTTAGAGAAGATGAGTGCTCCCTATGGGCGGGATCTCTTTTTTAATCGACCGATGTCTTCGCTATATCAGGTGCATGAATGGACTCTCGGTAATACGCTGAAATTTGGCGGGGAGACTCGTATTGTGGTAGCAGCAGATCTTGCCCTAAATCGTCCTGATAGCCTGCGTTATGAGCCCTTGGTTGTGGCGATCGCACCAGCAGTCCACCGACTGCTAGATGTCCACCAACTGCTCCTTGCTCAAGCAGCCATTCACAAGCAAACCCATCAGCTATTGGCAGAGCGGACGACTTCACTAATAGACAGCCAAAAGCGATTGGAGCGCAGTAACCAAGCCCTGCGACGAACCTTAGGTGAATTGAAAGCGACCCAGGCCGAACTCTACCGCGCCAAAGACAAGGCTGAAGGTGCCAACCAAGCTAAATCAGAATTTTTGGCCAATATGAGTCACGAACTCCGAACCCCTCTCAACAGCATCATTGGCTTTGCCCAATTGCTGAGTAAAGGAACGTCTGCGCTAGCCGAACAGCAGCAGTATTTAGCCATCATCAATCGCAGTGGTGAGCACCTGCTCTCGCTAATCAATAACATTTTGGAAATGTCTAAAATCGAAGCAGGGCGAATAATCCGGGACGAAAAAGCTTTTAATTTTCATACTGTGCTGCGTGATGTGCAAGCGATGTTCTGCCTGAAGCTTCAGGCAAAGGGACTTTGGTGCACTGTAGGTATAGATGACAACCTGCCTCAACATGTTTACGCAGATGAAGGCAAACTCAGACAAGTCTTGATCAATCTATTAGGAAATGCCGTCAAGTTTACTAAAGTCGGCGGTATCTCTTTCCATGCGAGTGCTGAGCCGGGCAAGAATTCGTCTGCACTGCAACTCACAATCGCTATTGAGGATACTGGGCCCGGTATTGCCTCAGAGGAGCTGGAACGGGTGTTTACCCCTTTTGAGCAGACGCTGGCCGGACACCAGGTGAAACAAGGGACTGGCTTGGGTTTGGCGATCGCCAAAAAGTTCATTGAGCTAATGGGCGGACAGATTACCGTTAACAGTGCTGTGGGGGTAGGAACCTGTTTTCAGTTTTCTATCCCGGTTCAGTCGGCTTTCGGTACTGTGGGACCTCAACAACAGAAGGCTGGGAAAATTGTTGGCATCGCACCCCACCAGCCTGACTATCGAATTTTGATTGTTGATGATGAGCCAGACAATCGCCTGTTGCTGATGACGCTGCTTAGGTCGGTAGGATTTACCGTGCGGCAGGCCAGCAACGGGCAAGCGGCCACGGAGATTTGGCAAGCTTGGCGGCCCCATTTAATTTGGATGGATTTGCGAATGCCGGTGATGGGTGGTGCTCAAGCGACCCAACAAATTCGACAATGGGAATCAGAAACCGAGTCGCACTCACCTGCTACCACAATCATCGCGCTGACAGCCAGTGTTTTCGATGGCAAGCGGGCGATTATGACAGCATCTGACTTTGATGATTTTATGGTGAAGCCGTTTGAGGAGGTAACCCTCATGGCAAAAATGACCCAGTACTTGGGAGTAGAGTTTGTTTATCAGTGCGAGGCTAACAACGCGCTCAGTCATCCACAAATACCGATGGGTTCTCCAATGCTGGAGTCGTCTTCTGATATTAGTAGAGCCCTAAAGACGATGCCTATGCAGTGGCAGGCGGAACTGCATGAAGCAGCCTGCGGACTGGAGGGCCAAAAAGTGCAGCAGTTGATTAAGGCGATACCCTTTGAAAAAGCTGCCCTCGCAGCAAAACTACAGGCGTTAGTCGCAGGTTACCAGTTCAATGAAATGCTCAGACTACTGCCGTAGGGCGATAGATTCAACTAAACTATTCTGAAACCTTTGTGTAGAGAGGCTTTCAAGCTTATGGCACTTGGTTACAGCTAACGCTTGCGGGAGGCCAACTGGGGGTTGTCCCTGGGGCCTCGACGCAGATCGCGATTACTCTGCTTGCCTTGAGCTACCAGCCTGTCGTCGGCGTTGGTGAAGCTGGCATTATTTTAGTGGGTCAATCGCTAGGAGCGTACAACAGGTACTGGACAAGACGAGTTGGCAACGCTGTTATCTATCTTTCTGTCTGCTACACGGTTGTTGTCGGCGTTGTCTTAGCGCTTGCTGGAAACTGGGTTATTCTGCCTTTTGTTATGGCCAGCGATCCGGATGCGGCGCAGGTCGTATCTATGGCTTCGAGCTTTCTATGGATTGCCGCACTCTATCAATTTTTCCATGCGCTGACTATTGCTTTAACGTTCTGCTTGCAGGGAGAGGAAGACGTTCGATTTCCTGCTGTTCTCACTATTCTTCTATCGTTGTTTGCCTTTGTTCTGGTTGCGCATATATTGTCTTTCAACACAGGAGAGGGCTTCCTTCCTGGCTCGTCTAGTCTCGGCTACGGTGCGTTCGGCAGCTGGTGGGCTTATGCTGGCTATCTTACTATTCTAGGCAGCATACTTTGGGATAGATGGAAAAGCGTTAGCGTAAAGACTCTGAGTTCATAACGTCTCATGACTGATGCTCGTAAAACTTGAACGTTTCCAATCTGTATATATCGCAAAAAGGAAGATTTTCGGCGCATCAACATTACTACATAAACTGCAATATGCCCTTCGCTTTCGCCACTCTTTTATGCCGTATAGCTAGCATTGAAGCCAAGCGCGTTATCAATTGTTGTACCTGAAATTGTCTTTGCCATATCGCTCGCTAAGAACAATGCAGTTTGAGCAATGTCTTCTGGCTCGATTGCACCTGCGCTGCCTAGCGGACTGACAGGGTCGATAATTGCGTCCTGCTCTTCAGGTGTTGAAACACCCATCGACATCATTTGCCCTTCGCTACGATACAAAGCGGTGTTGACGGCACCGGGAGCGATCGCGTTGACCGTAATGCTATATGGGCCTAGCTCCTGCGCCGCTTGTTTTGTCATCCCAATCACAGCCCACTTACTGGCGGTATAGGCACCATTGCCAGCGAACCCGGCTCTGCCACCGACCGATGACATATTGATGATGCGCCCACCACCCCGCTGCTTAAGGTATGGAATAGCGGCCTTTGCCGTGTTGAAGACACCATGAACATTCACGTCCATGACGTCTGCCCAAGTCTCAGGCGTACCGTCCTCAAAGCTGTGCCAGATTGCATAGCCTGCGTTTGCAACGACGATGTCTAAACCACCGAGTTCTTGGTTGGCTCGCTCGGCGGCGGTTTGAAGCGCTGCTAGGTCTCGAACGTCTGCTTGCACCTGCAAGACCTGCCCTCCGTATCGCCTCACAGCCTCAACGCCTTCATTGAATTCTTCCATCGTAGCAATACGGTAATTAGGAGACGAATCTAGCTTGGAAGGATCGGCCAAATCAACCATCACAACATCCGCACCGTTGGCTGCGAAGGTCTCAGAGATAGCTCTACCGATACCGCGAGCTGCCCCTGTTACAAAAGCGACTTTGCCAGATAGTAAGTCACCTTGCTGTGGTTGTATAGGAGTCTGCGCCTGGGCAACAGCCGGTTGCTGTTGCGTCTGCGATAGCCCCGTACCAACGACAGCGCCAGTCGCTGCTAGAGCAAAGCCTTTGACGATGTTGCGTCGAGAACCTGTGAGTGCCATACGTTTATAACCTCTTCCTAATCATGCAGAAATACTACCGAGGATGAGGATTGGCAAAATTGTAAATTCTTGCTCAGTAATGCATCTGTCGAGTAAACTGCTTCGGCGTCAAGCCTACTACTCGCTTGAATGCCTTACTGAAGTGCGCTTGGTCGTAGAAGCCTGCCTGTAAGCCAACGTCGGCTAGCGTAGCTGGTTTGGCCGAGCTTAGCAGCTTCTTGGCTCGCTCTACTCGATTGTGTAAAACATACTGATGAGGCGTCAGGCCCAACGATTTCTTGAACAGCCGAGAAAAATGAAAAGCGCTCAAATTAGCTTGTTGAGCAAGGTCTGTCAGGTCTAGATCGGTGCCTAAGTTATCGTGAACATACTCAATAGTCTGTTTCATCTGCTGCGAAGAAAGCTGGCCTTTTGGTAGCTTTAGCTTTGTTGGATGAGTGCTGTAGCTTTCCAACAGATGACGAACAAACGTAATCCCGAGAGACTCACCGTAGAGCTTTCCGCAGTAGCTGCCCTCTGAGAGTTCTGCCTTGAATCGTTGTGTTAGCGTTGCAATTGCATCATCGAAAGTACCTCGTTCATCTCGAAACTCTAGTTTCGCCGGATTACTACCCTGGAAAGACTGACTAATGAAGGCTGGGTCGATGGCGATCGCGATAAACTCGAAGTCATCCCACCAGCGCGGAAAGTTAGTATCGCCGTCTGATTGCAAGCAGAACTCACCAGGTTGCAGCAGCGTTTTCTGCCATTTTCCATCTGCCCACCATTCATATCGGACGGGCGCACCGATGTTAACCGCTAGACGATGCCCCTTAATTTGATGCTCAGGAATGCTAAGTGGCGGTAGGTGGTGATACTCGACTGTGATGCTCTGCCATCCTAGCGAGTTGCTTGACACCAGAACGTTGCTGTCAGGGGCAGCGGGAAAGACTTCCCCCGTTCGGCTATCAATTAACTCTATCTGGCTCTCTGGCATCTACTTGCGAGAATGACTTATCGTGCGCCCTCACTGACCTACTTTAGCGAAAAACAAGTTTCACTGGCATGGTCCAATTCAGGGTCACACTTTTCGATGCGATCAGTTCATTCAGACACGCGATCGCTCAGGCTCAATGTTTGTCGCCCGTCCCCTCTGTGATTGCCCTGCATGAGCCCCAGTTTTTCCGTCGCTGCCAGCTTATCGCCTACAGTACGCCAAGACATCGGCATCCAAGTTTTGTCGCGCTCACAGCCCATCAGCCACATCGCCGCAACGCACGAGGTGAGCCGAAAGTTCGTCTATCAACAGGGCGACAAAGCACAGCAAGCGCTGGACGAATCATTTGCGCCGTCCAAAGGTGATGACGAGGTTCTGTTTCATCTGCCGGTGACAAAGAATTGGCTCTACCAGCTGATACTGAGCTTGGTGCTCATTTGTCATTGCTCGTATCGCGGTGTCGTCGAACTGTTTCGTGATCTCTTCGACACCTCCATCAGCGTCGGCACTGTCCACAATCGACTCGCCGCCGCTGCTGCCACCGCCACCGAAATAAATCAGGCTCAAGACCTGTCAGGCATTGAAGTAGGCTTGCACGATGAGATTTATCAGTCTGATAAACCCGCCCTGGTCGGTATCGATACCGCCTCCACATGGTTCTGATAAACCTATTGTGATTGCTGCTTTCCTCTTACGCTCAACAACTGGATAAAGTCGAGATAAGAAGGAAAGAATCAAGGGAATCTTGATAGAAACAATATGTTTGTCAAAAGGATTTCAGAAGATGAAAAAGGCTCTGCCAGTAGTTTCTATGTTGTTACTTCTGCTAACAAGCTGCGGCGAACTTAACGACTCTGAAAAAATTATCAGGATTGCCGAAAAAGACATGGTGGAATATCTGAAGTCTCAAGGAGGATACTGGGGCAGTGGTTTTAGTCCAAGAACAAAAGACTTCAACAAAGATGGAAAAACAGATGTATTAATTCACTTGGCAAAAAGCTCTGAACTCTGTACATTTGAGGGGTGTCCGCTACTAGTGTATGAGAATGAAGGTAGAAAGCTGAGAAGAATTGCTGCTATTCGCAATGTGAAGGAATACTTAGGTCAGCGTGATAGTGAGAGCGGCTGGTCTACATTTCTTGTTACAAGCGGAGACCTTGAGAAACAAGCGGAGGGTGCTAAAGATCCTAGAAGCCAATATGAGCTTGTGTATGAGGATGGTTATCCAGAGGATGCTACTCAAGGAAGACATATTCGCACTGCCGAGATTTTCAGTGATTACTTATAGACCTAGTGCAAGCGGTGCGATGTAGATAAGTCGAGTGTGACAAGGAGGCCAACTAGGGGTTGTCCCTGGGGCCTCGCGCAGATTGCGATTACTCTGCCTGCCTTGAGCTACCAGCCTGTCGTCGGCGTTGTCTTAGCGCTCGCTGGAAACTGGGCTATTCTTCCCTTTGTTAAAGTCAGCGACCCGGATGCGGCGCAGGTCGTATCTATGGCTTCGACATTCTGCTTGCAGAGAAAGGAAGACGTTCGATTTTCTGCTGTTCTCACTATCTTCCTATCGTTGTTTGTCTTTGTGCCAGTTGCGCATACGTGTCTTTCAACACAGGGGAGGGGTTTCTTCCTGTATTACCCGGCTTTGGCTACGGAGCATTCGGCGGCTGGTGGGCTTGCGCTGGCTATCTTACTATTCTAGGCAGCATACTTTGGGATAGATGGAAGATCATTGTCAAAAAGACGCTTGGCTCATAATGTCTCATTTTTTGGACCCTTCTCTTTAAAAAATGTCAAAGAGTGCTACTCCGACTGGGTCGCTTTTTTAACTGTCTCCCTGCAGTTTTCTCTTTTCAAAGCATAGCGTTAGGGTCTGATAATACGTAAGAATCAAGAGAGTTTTAGGGTGCGTAAGCTAAGCTGTATGCTTCGTCATACTTTCTACAGACATCAACCTTCAGAGAGTCATTCAATGCGTTTCTCACTAACGAATTCATTCTGCTCACATCAGCCACGCTCCTACACCTTTAAAGAGCCTATTATGCACAAATTGCTCGCCGGGTTAGGTATTCTGCTAGGAGGCGCTGGTTCACTATTGCTGTGGGCACCTGAGGCTAAGGCACTAGAAGAGGTACGACTTGCCTACGGTGACTTTCAACTTGGCATGCTTTCGATGGACGAACTTGCGGAGTTTGCCAGCACAGGTGAGGCGTCTGCTGATATTCAGTCGCTGCTAGATGTGGCTGATATCGATGAAGCATCAGCTAGGTCGCTACTTAACGCAGAAGTTGCGTTGAAGAGTGCATCCCTACCTGAAGTCGCAGAAACGTTTGTCGGTGAAAGCTTTTTCCAGCTTTTAGGAACGATCTTTACTGTTCCTGAAGAAGAAACGCCTAGCTGGGAATATCTCAGAACGGCTTTCTTAGCGTCTGCTGCCGATAATCAGGTGAGCTTCATTGACGTTCTACAGTCTTTTGACGTAGACGCTATTGTGATTGATACTAGCAGAGTTGGACCTGTGACTGAGCAGATAAAAAATGATGTCGCAGTTATCAGCAGTTACTTTGCACAAGACTTGCAACAAAGTGAAGTGGATTAGGTTAGCCGTTGTTATCGACGCATAAGCTAATTTGGCTAAAGCCCTCTGCTGCCTCTAGGTTGGTGAAGTATGACACCGAGCATCACGAGGGCTACACCGCAGATGTCTGTCAACGTCGGAATCTGCCTCAAGACGATTACACCGATGAGAGTAGCGATCGCAGGTAAAAGCGCCAACGCCAAAGCATAGGCGCTACGTGTCAATTGCGCCATCGCCAGCTGATCGCAGACATAGGGGACAACCGAAGAACAAACACCTACTCCAATCCCGGCAAAGATGAGCGTAGGGCTAGCGAATGCAGAAGCCGCAGGCTGAACGCCAATAGGCATGATGAACACGAAAGCCACAGCCATCGCCGCGCCTAACTGAGAGACACCTTCATTAAGACCTTGCTGTGAAATGCGGTGGCTTAGAACAACGTAGGTCACAAACAGCAATGCATTAGCAGCCGCAAAACTTAGGCCCAGTAGATCGCTCGACCATCGCACATCTATCAGTGCCATAACACCAGCGGCTGCTATTCCTAATGCCATATAATTGCGTATCGTCTTAAGCCCCAAGAGAGCGATCGCAATTGCACCGACGAACTCCATTGTAGCGACTAGACTTAGCGGCAGTCGCTCAATCGCTAGATAGAAGGCACTGTTCATTATTGCGAGGCAGGCACCAAGAGATAAGAGCATCATCTTTTGCCTATTCGTCCTGCGGAAAGCTGTATGAAACGTTTGCCAGGGTCTCGCCCACAATGCAAAGATGATTGCCGCGCTAGTAATCCGAAACCAAGCCACTCCAAGCGCATCAATCTGATCAAAGAGCAACACTGCAAACGCTGGGCCAAGGTAGCGAAAGATAGCGCTAATCACAAACCAGAAATGAGGAGGCACGGTTGTGAAACGAGAAAGAAAAACAAAGAGTAGTTTCATATACCGACCGAGACTATCTTTAGCGTTACTCTGTCATCTGCTCAGTCCTATTCTCTCCAAACGCCTTAAGAGTCAAGGCTGTAATTATGCAAACGATACCTATCAATTGAACTGAGCTGATTTCGCTGCCCAGAGCGAAACGGTCTAAAAAGATAGCGAAGAGCGGATCGATAAATCCAAGCAGCGCAACTAACAAGATAGGAGAATCACTAATACCACGAAAGAACAAGATATAGAGCAATGCTGTGTGAACAGCGCCAATCGCTATGATCAACCCCCAGTTTAGGTCTGCAAAAGCCATATCGAAGTCAGCAAAGAAAGAGAGCATTACAACGCCCACTGTCGTTTGCACTAAAGCCGTCACTGCCGAATCAGTACGCTTCACCAGCTTAGAGAGCAGAATCAGAGCGGTGTAGAGCACTGCAGCACAGAAGGCATAGCTAGCACCGAGTATGTTTAACGCCAGAATATCTTTAATGGTGATGCCGCTGACTAGCACTGCTCCGAGGAAAGCCAGAAGAATACCAAAGATGACTGCTTTTGTTCCTCTCTGGCCCAAGAAGAGAAGCCCATAAAGTGTGACAAGGACAGGAGCTAGGTAGTAGATCGAAACGGCAACTGTGATTGACGTTTGCTTAAACGCAGCGAATAGAAAAATCCAGTTGGCGACTAACACAAAACCGCAACCTAGTATTGGAACCAGTTCGCTGCGAGGAATTGTCAATGCGTCTCGCTTGAAGCTAAAGACATAAAGACCGAGCGCGATTGCACCGAAAGCGCATCGGAAGAACACAATGTTGATAGGTGAGAGATCTATCAGTCTTACGAACAGCCCAATGCTGCCAGAGATGAGCATCGCCACGCCAAACAGGAAAGGCCCTTTCGCGGTGGCACTGGCTGAACTTTTTAGCATAATTTATAGTAACGATTTTACTTCATGCGCTAATGTTATCAATGCACTAACGCATTTCACATGCACATCGTCAGGAATAAAATCAGTTGCGCCTAACAAAAGAAGACAAAAATGAAGAAACACCTTCGCTTGCCAAAAGTCTCTCTAGATGGCGTTGATATCGAGCTACTGCGTATTCTTCACGCAGATGCCAGAACGCCCATTGCAGAAATTGCTAGAGCGCTCAGTATGTCAGCGCCAAGCGTATCTGAAAGACTCAAAAGGCTCAGAGAATCTGGTGTTATCCGTAGCTTCACTATCGAAGTAGACCCAGCGCTGCTAGGGTATGAGCTAGCACTGTATATTCGCATCAGCCCATTGCCGGGACAGCTATCGAAGGTTATCTCAACAGTCGCTGAGATAGAAGAGATTGTTGAGTGCGACCGCATCACAGGCGATGATTGCTTTATTGCAAAGGTTCACGTGCGTTCAACTCAAGAGATAGAAGACGTGACTGATCGTTTGAACGTCTACGCAAAGACGAACACTTCTCTCGTACAGTCTTCTCCAGTTGATCGACGGCTATTACCTCTGGTGTCCGATGACTCATGATTATTATGGAATCGCACATACTGCGCTCATGGTAAGTTCATCCCAAAGTAATGCTCTAGTAGCAAGCGGTAGTCTTGTTCACTCTCAATTGCGTTTTAGCTGAGGGGGTGACACAAAGGCTATAAAGCATATAGGACGGCATTCATAGCCTTCTGACCTCTGAGATAATATTCGATTTTGCCCCAATTGAGCATCATCAATCGCTGCACTTGTTGCTGGCACTCAAGCCAAAAAGGC
>JBCCOH010000061.1:0-29937 GCA_039111275.1 Cyanobacteria bacterium P01_D01_bin.1
CTCTCTGCCGAGACAGAAGATGTGACGGTAGCAGAGTTTGTAGAAACTATTGACCTAGAGCTGCCAGTGCCAGCCTCGGGCGTATTCGATGCGGTCGCTAGGGTAGACGGTCCGCTAGATAAACCGATCTTTACTGGGCTGGCGACATCGACGACGAACGTGACTGTCGATGAAGTAGTTTTTGATACGGCTTCTACAGAATTTCAGCTACAGGGTCAGAATCTATTTCTAGGAGACATTGCGGCGATTCCAAGCGTAGGGGGAAGCTTACGGGGAACAGGTGAGGTGTTTTTAGGAGAAGGATCGCCTTTTTCCTTTCAGTTCGCTGGGCGTAATCTGCCTGCGAATGCGATCGCCTCTCTATACGGTGCTGATACTGATTTTCAAATTGGGCGAGTGTCAACCGACACCACTGTGGTTGGCCGCGATGGCAGCGTGGATACCACGGTGGAATGGGATGCGCCAAACGCGGAGTACGCCGGGTCTGGCGTGATTGACATTCGGGGGACCGACCTAGTCTTTCGCAACACGGTTTTCGCCGTAGGAGGGGGAACAGCCAGTGGTTCTGGGACCTTGACAAGCGGAATTTTAGAGGCTGACGTAGCGCTAGCAGGTGTGCAGCTAGGGTCGTTTTCTCCAGATTTGCGTGGAGATGTGAGCGGACAGTTTTCACTGAGTGGAAGGGCGGATAATCTGGGCCTAGATACCGTTGCCGCTCAAGGCGATATTGCATTTTCTAACGGCCTTGCTAGCTTTAGCCCTCAGTTCGATGGCTTTGACGATCCGCTGCTGGCGCAGGTGGCCTGGAACGGTGAAAAGATCCAGGTGATCGAAGCCAATTCAGGGCGAGCTACGGCTAGCGGCACGCTGACGCCTAGCTTCGAGGATGGATTCAATCTCAATCAGCTGAATTTGAGAGTGGCAGCTAGGGACTACGCGATTACCGATCTGCCCTTTGATCTGCCGCCTATTCTCGCAGTCACAGGCCGCACCGACTTTATTGGCACCATCACAGGTAGCCCCACCGATCCCACTGTGAACGGCAGCGTAAATATCGCTAGCTTAGTTGTCAACAGCTTGCCGTTCGAATCCACGCTTACAGGAAGTGTGGCCTACGCTGCGGACGCTGGCGTGACGTTGGACGTAGCTGGTATTGAAACTGGGAGTAGTGAATCTGGCGGTGGCGAACGCATTCTGGTCAACACTGGCCCTCTGGTCAATCAGGACACGCTGCCTAGCTTTGATTTTGCGGTTGCCTGGCAGGGAGCGACTGCCAGTGGTCAAACACAGGGCGATATCCTGACGCTGACAGCTGAGGATTTTCCGCTCGCTACTCTGAACTTTCCGACCGATGGCGTTGCCGATATTGGTCAACTGCGCGGCACCCTGTCGACTAATCAGCTAGCAGTAAACCTAGTCGAGCAGTCCCTCGCAGGCGATGTCAGAATCGATCAGCTGGGGTTGGGATACATCTCCGGTGGTCAGCTGACCGGACAGATTCGCTATGCCGACAGCCTGGCGACGTTAACCGATGGCCAGGTCATTTTGAACAAAGGGGACAACAATCCGCAGAACAACACTACCTACAGCCTGGACGGACGGCTGGCACTAGACGGCCCCGACCCGGTCTACAGCGCTACGCTGAGCACCCAAGCAGGAAATATCAATAGCCTATTGAGCGCAGCTTCTATCTATCGCCTCAGTGATTTTAATCGTGGTCTGAGTGCCCCCGACTGGCTGAGTGATCCAATTTCTCAGGCCGACCTAGACCGGCTGCTGTCAACAGTCAGCGTGACTAATTCGAGCGTCGATCAGCCATTTTTGCTAGGCAATCAGCTCGATCGACTATCTGAAGTTCAAGAAATACAGGCCGAGGATGCGATCGCTGAGGAAGCCAACCCAATCCCGCTTTTAAGTGAGCTAGAAGGACCCTTTGCCGGAACTTTTCAGCTAGAGGGCACTGGCAGCGAGTTTGATCTGGGGTTTGATCTAGTCGGCCAAGACTGGCAATGGGGTGAGGACTACAGCGCTGAAGAGGTCGTCGCAGCCGGTAACCTGACGCCTAATGTCTTGGTACTAGAGCCCGTGCGCTTTACCTCTGTCGTTTCTGAGACGGCGCTAGCTGAAAATCCTGATATCCTGACGGCGGATGATGAATCAGCTATCAATTTGATTGGGCAGATTGTATTTGGCCAGGACACCGAACTGACGTCCGATCTCCAGGCCACCGCGCAAAACCTCGATGCGGGTGTGCTAGACGATATTTTTGAGCTGCCGTTTGCTATTGAAGGGCTTGCCAACGCCACGGCAACGCTGGGCGGTACGCTTTCTAACCCTCAGCTTAGGGGCAGTGCCACGCTCTCATCTTCAGAAATCAACGATACGCCTTTGCAAACCGCAGCGGCTGCTTTTGTCTATCAGAACGCTATTCTCAGCTTGCAAAGTCAGCTGACCGCCTCTACTCCAGAGCGCCCGCTGTCGCTACTAGGCCAGATTCCCTACGCTTTTGACTTTATGACGGTCGAGCCTGCGACCGATCAGGTAGATGTCGATATAAATGTCGAGAATGAGGGCCTAGCGCTATTGAACATCTTCAATGATCAAGTGGCGTTTGAATCAGGCGAGGGACAGGTTAGTTTGACGATCGATGGCACGCTAGACAAGCCAATTATTGCGGGCTCTGCTTCGCTCTCAGAGGCGGTTGTCAGTGCTCAGATCTTGCCAGAGCCGCTGACGGGGGTAACCGGAGAGGCCACTTTCCTAGGTGATTTGATCGTGGTCAATGCGCTGCAGGGTCAGATCGGTAATGGGCAGGTCACTGCGTCTGGGGCGCTGCCTCTACGCGAGAATGGCGGTGGTCCGAGTGATTCTCTGCTAGCTCAAGTTCCTGCTGCTGCCAATAGCCCGCTAGCGGTCAATCTAGATAGCCTCAATCTCTCGCTCGAAAATATCTACAGTGGCGGGGTCGATGGCCAGCTCGTTATAGAAGGGAGTGTCGCTGGTGGGACAGAGATTGGCGGTCAAGTTCTGCTCTCTGAGGGCCGAATCTCATTGCCAGATGGCAGCGAGCCTGAAGCAGCAGGAGCCAGCTCAGCGTCAGACCAAGGCGGTGACTCGGCTGACGAGGACGAGTTTGACCTACCTGCCGGGCGACCGAACCCGCGTACGCCGCGCACGGCCAACCTAGCTAGCAGTGGCACTTCACCTGCTTTTCGTAATCTTCAGCTGACTTTAGGCGACGCCATCCAAATCACCCAGGGCACGCTGCTCAATTTCGTCGCCGATGGCAGCCTGCTTTTGGACGGTTCCCCGACCGCGCTGAGCCCGCAGGGAACCATCAACCTGCGCTCTGGCCGAGTAAATTTGTTCACTACGCTCTTTAGGCTAAACGGCGAAGACAATACGGCTACTTTTACACCCGAGACCGGGTTACAAAATCCGTTTTTAGATGTCTCGCTGCGAGCTTCTGTCTCGGAGGTTAACCGGGCGACCCCGATTGCGAGCACCCCTTTTGCCAGGTCCGAGATTGCAGATGATACCAATGTTGGCTTTGAAAGTACGGGTTCTTTGCAGACAATTCGAGTGCGCGCAGACGTCGAGGGATCGGCCAATGCTATTTTTGAAAACTTAGAGTTGAGTAGTACGCCGCCGCGATCGCAATCCGAACTGCTAGGCTTGATTGGCAGCGGTGTGGTCACAGCGCTAGAATCGACTGTGGGTAGCCTCTCAGGTGGTGGCGATAGCTTTAGCGGCCTAATCAATCTAGTCGGCGGGGCACTGCTCGACAATGTTCAAGATTTTGTGGGCAGCGCCCTTAACCTGAGTGAATTTCGGCTGTTTCCGGTCACTGCGGCTAGTCGTGCTCGTTCAGAAGAGGGTGCCGATACCGGCATAGATCTAGGCGCAGAAGTCGGTTTTGACGTGACAGATGATGTTTCTGTGAGCATCACCAAGATCCTGACAGATAGCACTAATCCTGAATTTGGACTTAACTATCGGCTGAGTAATTCGTTTACGGTGCGCTCGAATACGAACTTGGACGATATTAACCAGGTTTTCTTGGAGTATCGGATTCGGTTTTAGTCCATTTCATCTGTGACCGCCCGCATCAATCCGATAGAATCGACTGAACCTATGCTAAAAGTCATTATTCAGCTGCCTGACTTAGCCGCCCGACTTAGCCACCCGACTTAGCCGCCTGAAAATTCTCTACTAAAGTAACTTCTGTGTTCAAACGACTCTCTTTTTCTCTCTGCTTGATCTTAGGCACATCAACGGGCGCTTTGGTCAGTGCCCTCAGCATGACAAGACCAGCAATGGCCCAGGCGCTGCTACCCTATACGCTGCCTTTGGATGAGGATCTGCTGCGTGCAGACGGCGAGCTTCTAGCTCAAGACGCTATTCAGCTAGCGCAGTTTCAGCAGTTTGATGAGGCCCTAGCCAGGGCACAGCTAGCGGCGCAGCTGCTGCCAAACGATCCCAACGTGCTGGCCTTGCTCGGCAACTTGTATCTACAGGTAAGAGAACCAGAGCTAGACAAAGCAATCGATAGTTTAGAACGGGCCAAGGCGCTAGAGCCCGACAACCCTTTGATCTTGTTTAACTTGGGGACGGCTTATTTTAGTGAGGACTCCTACTGGCAGGCGGCTAGAGCGATTGAGGCGGGGCTAAAGCTCTCACCGGATAATCCCAACGCGCTGTTTGACCTAGGCAATGTCTATTACAAGCTTGATCGCTTCGACGAGGCGATCGCCCAGTACGAAAAGGCCGCTAATAGCGATGATGGCATGTGGCCGGCAGTGAACAACATTGGTCTGGTGATGTACGAGGACGGCAATGTAGAAGGCGCGATCGCCCAGTGGCAAGAGGCGCTGATTCTAGCTGGCGACGATGGCACCGAGCCGCAGCTAGCCATCGCGGTCGCCCGCTACGGTCAAAGAACGCATACCATAGCCGATACAGAAAGTGCGATCGCTGGCATAGAACGCGATCCTCGCTATGCGGAAATCGAATTCTTAGAAGACAACCTGTGGGGTGAGCAGCTAATTGCCACCACGCTAGAGTTTTTTAGCACACCTAGTTTGCAAGAACTGCTAGAGCAGCTATAGCAGAGCAGAGCTAATATATGATACGAGTGAACTACTGATAAATTCCTAGTGATAAATTCCTAGCCCTCAGCGGGCATCTTAGCGACGATATCGTTTACAAACTTCTGATGATCGACAACAGGTTTGGAGATGTAGCCATCGGCTCCGCTCTGACCCAAGAAGTTCTCTTTGTCTCCGTCCATGGCATGAGCAGTGACCAAAATCACCGGAACACCTGAAGTTTGAGGATTACTTTTTAATATTTGAGTGATCTCAATGCCATCTACTGGCTTGCCTTTATACATACTATGAGAGAGCGATACGTCCATCAAGATGACATCGGCTTCTTTGTTTTGAGCGATGCTGATAACTTCATCAACATTCTCAGTATGTTTGACGTTTAGGCCACCCCGTTTTGTCAAAATCTTCGAGAAAACGCGGGCATTCACCATATCGTCTTCAACAATTAGAACGGTTCTCATAGCGTTATCTACCCTATTGACGAAGTCTCACGAGACAACTTACAACCTTTAGGGTGCGCTGCTCTCTATCAAAAATATCAAAATAAGTTTGTATAGTCTCACCATCTTCACAAACTGAAGACCTACGCAGGCGAGCCTAGCCTCCTTTTTCCCACACCAGAGAACCTGGGTCAGGCAAGAATTTCCAAGTTCTCTAGAATTAAGGACTTTGGGCCTTAAATTTAAAAGATTCGAGGAAGACAACGCCGCAGAAGATCGACAGATTTCATCAGAAGTTCGACTTCAAGCTATTGCGGTTTTTCAACGCTTCCGTGTAACGTACAGCATTGTTACACCTAGTTTGGCTTATTCATTCACAGGCCCCCTTCATGGCGAAACAGCTCAAATTTTCTGAAGAACAGATCGTCCCGATTGCCCTCCATACCGAGGTTCAGCGATCGTATTTGGAATATGCCATGAGCGTGATTGTCGGGCGAGCGCTGCCCGATGTTCGCGATGGTCTAAAGCCCGTGCATCGGCGGATTATGTATGCCATGCACGAGCTAGGGCTAGTCCCCGATCGCCCCTTTCGCAAGTGCGCCCGCGTGGTGGGTGATGTGCTAGGTAAATATCATCCTCACGGCGATCAGGCTGTGTATGACGCGCTAGTGCGGATGGTGCAAGATTTTTCTAGTCGCTATCCGCTGCTGGCTGGGCATGGCAATTTCGGCTCGGTAGATAATGACCCGCCAGCGGCAATGCGCTATACAGAGACTAGACTGGCCGAGATTGGTCATGCGGCGCTGCTAGGCGAGGTGAGTGAGGCAACGGTCGATTTTATTGACAACTTTGATAGCTCTCAGCAAGAGCCTATCGTCTTGCCAGCTCAGCTACCCAACCTAATTTTGAACGGCAGCTCAGGGATCGCGGTGGGGATGGCGACCAACATTCCCCCTCACAATCTAGGTGAAGTGGTAGATGGTTTGATCGCGCTAATCGATCGGCCCAACCTGTCAAATGAGTCCTTATTCAAGCTAATTCCAGGGCCGGATTTTCCGACGGGTGCAGAGATTATTGATACAAAGGGCATTCAGGATGCGTATCGGACCGGACGCGGCAGCATTCCGATTCGAGGCGTTGCCAACTTCGAGGAAATTAGACCAGGTAAAGGTAGACGATCGCGTCAGGCAATTGTTGTCACTGAGCTGCCCTACCAGGTCAACAAAGCCAGTTGGATTACCAAGATTGCCAGCCTAGTCAATCAGGGCCGGATCGAGGGCATTTCTGATATTCGCGATGAAAGCGATCGCGAGGGTATGCGAGTCGTCATCGAGCTCAAGCGAGAAGCGCAGCCGCAGCTAATTTTGAACGATCTGTATAGAACGACGGCTTTGCAGACCAATTTTGGAGCGCTGATGCTGGCGATCGAAGAGGGACAGCCCAGACAGCTATCGCTTCGAGAAGTGTTAGAAGCGTTTCTCAACTTTAGAGAAGAGACGCTGATTCGGCAGTACAGCCATGAACTACAGCAAAAGCGCGATCGCTTTCACATTGTTGAAGGGCTGCTGATTGCGCTAGACAGCCTAGACGACGTTATTGATATTTTACGCAGCGCGCCGGATGGAACGAGTGCAAAAGTAGAGATGATCGAGGCGTTTGACCTGAGCGATCGCCAGGCCGATAGCATTCTGGCCATGCCGCTACGGCGATTGACCGGGCTAGAGCAGCAAAAGCTACGGGACGAAAGCGACGAGCTAGACGAGCGGATTAATCAGCTAGAGACATTGGTGAGCGATCGCAACGTGCTGATGAAATCGCTCAAAAAAGAGCTGCGGGCACTAAAAAAGAAATTTGGCGACAAGCGTCGTACCCGCATTCAGACCAAAGCAGAACGAGTCAAAGAAGAACAGATTCTTGCTGAAATTGCCGCTGAAGAAAGCGAAGAAGAATTCATTTTAGAATTTACCCGCAAGGGCTATGTTCGCCGATCTTCTCCCAAAGCACGCGCCCGCCGAAAAGACGATCCCGATCCACCCAGCAAAGTTCTAGAAGACTTTGACGATGTCACTATCCAAACCGAAGCGACTAATCCTACCGAAGAAGTTCTAGTGCTGACCCAGGAAGGTAAAGCCTACACGATTAGCGTCGGCGATATCCCAATTGCTCAAAAGCAAAGCAAAGGCGTGCCGCTAATTGGTCTGTTGCCTAATGCCGCTGGCAACACACCCGACAATGTCATTACTCAAATAGTGCTCACCGAAGAGCGCCTAACGCAGCAGCTAATCCTAGTCACCGCCAAAGGCCGAGTAAAGCGCTTACCCGCTAGCGAGATGACTAATCTAACAGGCCGGGGCCTGACTGCAGTCAAACTCAAGGGTGATGACGTGCTAAGGCATGCATTCACCGCCTCTATGGGCAGCGATCTAGTATTGGCCTCCTCCGGGGGCAGACTGCTGCGATTTAGAATCAGCGAAGACCAGCTACCAGAGATGAGTCGGACCGCCCAAGGCCCCCAGGGAATCCGACTGCCAAAGAGCGAGCATCTAGTCGGCTGTGTTCCGGTCAGTCCCAAAGACACGCTGCTCCTAGTCTCGAACAAGGGCTACGGCAAACGTATTCTAGTGGGAACCTTCAAGACTTCCAATCGAGGCGGAATTGGATCACAGTCGTTCAAGTTCAATCTCAAGAGCGATACCCTAGCCTCGCTAAACATTGCTGTTCCAGGAGCGAATCTGACGCTGCTGACCGACGAGGGCCGCGCGGCAAAGGTCACGATAGACAGCATTCCACTACAGGGCCGCTCTCAACCCTGCGCCCGGCTAATCATACCGGGAAGGACGGAGGCGGTGGTAGAGACGTTGGTAACGGAAATAGGAACGATGAATGATGAATGATGAATGATGAACGTAAAAATGCTGATGGTATAGTCGGCTTGATATGATCAAGTTGTCTTTGCGCGCTTGCTTCTATACTTCATCGTTCATCCTTCCTACTTCCTTCCTCCCTTGTCTTCTGTTCTTCTCAAAAGCATCACCAAAACCTTTCCCAGCAGCGCTTCTAGCGAAGAAGAAGATAGGAAGGGCCCTAGTCGTCCGGTCTTGGAAGATATCGATCTGACGATTGCGGACGGCGAGTTTATGGTATTGGTCGGACCGTCTGGCTGCGGGAAAAGTACGCTGCTGCGGCTGATTTCTGGACTGGAGACGCTGACGAGTGGGGAAATTTGGGTGGGCGATCGCAATGTCAATACCTTGCCACCCAAGCAGCGAGACATTGCCATGGTGTTCCAGAGCTATGCCCTCTATCCCCACCTCAGCGTGTACGACAACCTTGCCTTTGGTCTCAGGCGAGCCCGTTCTACAGCCACCTCGAAGCGCCCAAGTTTGCTAGATAGCACGCTAGTTGGTCTTACTCGCAACCTTCCCCAGACGCTGCACTATCATTCTGCCGCCGAGCAGCAAATTGCCAAGCGAGTTCGCAGCGTCGCCCAGATGCTCCAGATTGAACCATTACTAAATCGCTTGCCCAAACAGCTCTCTGGCGGACAAAAGCAAAGGGTTGCCCTCGGCAGGGCAATGGCTCGTGATCCGCAGGTCTTCTTGATGGATGAACCGCTGTCGAACCTAGATGCCAAGCTACGAACAGAAACCCGCGCGCAGATTGTCAATCTGCAAAAAGAGCTGGGCACGACCACAATCTATGTGACACACGATCAAACAGAGGCAATGACAATGGGTGATCGCATTGCCGTCATGAACGAAGGCAAAATCCAACAGGTCGCTCCGCCCTTGGACTTGTATCACCAGCCCGCCAATCGCTTTGTCGCCGCATTTATCGGTTCGCCGCCGATGAACTTTCTATCTGTCACCGTTAGAGCCAATCAGCTAGTTCATCCTAGCTTTACGCTAACCCTACCAACGAACCAGCAGTTAGAAGCATACAACAATCAACAAATCACCCTAGGCGTCCGCCCAGAACATATCACAGTGGGCCAAACGCCGGGCGCATTTCCTGTCACAGTCACTCAGTTTGAAGCGCTTGGCAGTGAGACATTTGCAGTAGTAACATCTGCACCCGGTAGAGAGATATCTGGTCGTGAATTGTTGCAAGTTAGGATCTCTGCTGATCAGGTGATAGAGCGAGGCAGCGTGCTACAGATTAGCTTTCAAACAGACAGAATTCATTTATTTAACGATAGCTCTGGCTTGGCGATCGCTGTATAAAAAAGCATAAAGAGGAATAGAATTTTTTCTATCCCAAGCATTTACAAAAGCAAGAGCAGCAGTACGGACGACGTACGCCTGATTCGCTCTCAAAAGAGAGGCGTCAGCATGTATCTATCGTACGTACCTTGCTATCCGTACGATATAGAAAGTAAGTATTATTTAAATAACAACTTCTGTTGAATTCACGTAAATCAGCATTATCTTTTATTTTTTGTCCGGATAAATACGGAGATCGCTAGAATCTTTTATTGTCTGTAAGAACGGTCCCATACAGGACGAACAAATCTGTTCTATGTATTCCTCAATACGTTGCCTCAAAGGCTAGCGAAGACAACAATGCAACAACTTAATTCAGCCAGTCAGACATCTACCATGTTGTCTGAGTCTACTTTTCGTGTTGAAATATCCAATTCTGAGCTGCTCCCTAAGAAAGAGTATCAGAACTTTGATTGGAATTCTGACGTATGGGAAGAAGTAATCGCAGCGGTCAGTCGGCTAGTGAAAGAGGCTTCTGTTGACTGGGATAAGAGACGTTTCACACCTGATATAGGGGCGCAAACTATTAGAGATTTGTTTGATCGTCCTATGCCCAATAGCGGTGAAGATCTTACTGCTTTGTTAGGCACGCTACAGCAAGTGATCGACTGTTCTGGGTACAACGGTCATCCCCGCTGGTTTGCCTACATCACATCTTCACCCGATCCAGTCGGTGTTCTAGGGTCTTTCTTCGCAGCCGCTATCAATCAGAACAACAACTTATGGAGAATTGCGCCTGCTGCGACCAGCATCGAGCTGCAGTGCATTGAATGGTTCAAAGAGATGTTCGATCTCTCTGGTGAATGGGAGGGCATCTTTTCGAGCGGTGGACAGATGTCGAACATCATCGCCTGTGCGATCGCCCGTCAGATGAGGTGCCCTTGGGATGTCCGTCGCCATGGGGTCGCAGGGCCGACTAGCAGCGGCCGCATGCGCATATACACCAGCGATCAGGCTCACTATTGTCACCATCAAGCAGCTGAACTACTTGGCCTAGGGTCAGAAGCGCTACGCGTTGTACCCTCTGATGATAGCTATCGAATGCGAGTCGATATGCTAGCCGAAATGATTGAGCAAGACAAAGCCCAAGGCGATATTCCAATCATGGTGATTGCCACAGCCGGAACAGTAGGGACTGGCGCTATTGATCCGCTAGCCGATATTCGCACCTTGAGCGAACAAGAAAATCTTTGGTTTCATATCGACGGGGCCTACGGCTTGCCCGCTTATTTATCACCCGATGCTGCGCCAGCACTAGCGCCAATGCAAACAGCTGATTCTCTATCTTTTGACCCTCACAAATGGTTGTATAGCCCTATCGATGCAGGCGTTACCTTAGTACGTCAGCCGGGCGCACTCCGACAGACCTTTGGATTCCAGGTTAGCTATCTCGATCAGAGCGCATTGAACAACTGCCGCGTCGATCTTGTGGACTTTACTCCAGAGAATTCTCGTCCGGCTAGAGCGATCAAGGTTTGGCTGTCGCTACTCGCCCATGGCGTAGACCGCTTCCGCTTTCAGATTACTCAAGATATGGCGCTAACGCAGTACATGGGAGACTATATTGAGCGCTCCAACAATCTAGTGCTGCTCAGTGAGCCATCGCTTTCAATTGTTTGCTGGCGAGTAGAGCCTGAAGCACTGCGCGGCAATGAGACTGCTCTAAATGAGCTACAGCTCAAAATAATAGAAACATTAGAAAATCGAGGCGATGCTTTTCTCTCTAAAGCAAAGCTCAAAGGCGACAAGATAGCCATTAGAGCTTGCATCGTCAACTTTAGAACTCAAAAGGCGGATGTAGAAGCCACTTTGGCGGCTTGTGAAGCAGTAGGCATAGAGCTAGTAGAACAGGTATCCGCAAGATAAACACAGCAGACATAGCAAATGTCCTAACGCGTTAGGACATTTGCTAGTCAAGTCGCCTATTGCAACATATGCAACATAACAGTTTCAGTCGACAAAACTATCCTAAACAACTCAACAGGTGCTATGGAACAACTTTTTAGTAGAGAGATTTTACAAACAACATGACTACACAGCGAACGCAGATTGCCTCATCCCAGTCTCCTTTTTACTTTCAGTCGGGATCCCGTTTAGATTTTGCAGAGATTGCTTGGAAGTTTTGGGGAGAACTTTCGCCGCAGAAAGATAATGCCATTTTACTATTTCCGGTGCTCACAACAGGCTGCCATGCGGCGGGTCACGATGAATGCGGACCCGGTGTATCTTGGTGGACGCGTGACTGCTATCAGGGCTGGTGGGATGAGTTCATTGGGCCGGGTCGGGCGCTAGATACTAATCGCTGGTGTGTAATCTGTCCAAGTTTCTTGGGAGGATGCTACGGCAGCACCGGGCCAGCAAGCATAAATCCGGCAACAGGCAAGGTGTGGGGGGAGAGCTTTCCATTCCCGCGTGTGGCCGATCTAGTAGATGCCAATGTCCGGCTCCTCGATCGGCTAGGCATTGAAAAGCTGCATGGGGTAGTGGGCGCTTCTTTTGGAGGATATCTAGCTTTGGACTTTGCCCTGCGCCACCCTCAGCGAACGTCAAAAGTGGCTTCTGTAGCAAGTGGGTTACGGGTCACCCCGGCGATGAAGCTAGCGAATTTTCAGCAGGTGATGGCAATCGAGTCTCATTTAAATCTTGAGCCTGCTGATTTTGACCGGGCTAGATTGGGATGTGAAGGACTGACTCTGGCACGGATGATTGCAATGCAGCAGTATATCGTGGCTCATGAAGTCGATACTTATTGTGGCGATCGCGTTAACGGTAGCCTCAAACCTAAGGGGTGTTTTCCACTGAGTCAGCCACTAGAAAGCTGGCTGCTCTACCAGGGAAAAAAGTTCTCGCGTCGGTTTGACGCCCATAGCTATCTTAGATTGCTCCATGCCTGGCAGAGCTGGAACCTCGATTTTCAGCGGTTCGAGACGGTCGCAAAAGCGGCTTTCGATCAGTGTCGTCATCAGCGCTGGCTATTGTTCTCAATCGACTCAGATGTATGCTTTCCAACTGAGGAGCAAACTCTACTCAAAAATACGCTGACCAGCGCTCGGATCTCAAACCGGCTGGTACCTATCTCTTCGCGCTTGGGACATGATTCATTTATTCAAGAACCTGCCTCCTACACACCTGAGCTAAAGGCTTTCTTTGTTCAAGAAGAATCTCCCGTAGCGGCTACAGTGCCAAAGAAAGAGTACGTCAGCGCCTAGGACAGCATCAACAGGCAACATACCACCCTGTAGGAACATAGTACGCTATACCCCCCTCTATTCGGAAATAAGAATATGGGACCCGTTGTCGTCTTTGAACACGTCGATTCGGGTCTGAAACGCTTCGCGAAAGTGAGGCATATGAGTAATGGTGAGAATGCAGGCAAAGTCAGGTGCGATCGCCTCAATCGCTGCAATCAATCGCTCGCACCCAGCCCTATCTTGCGTACCAAAGCCTTCGTCGACTATCAGCATCTGTAGAGCCGTACCCGATCGCAGTGCCAATAGTCTAGCGATCGCCAATCGAATCGCAAAGTTCACCCTAAACGCCTCACCGCCAGAATATGTCTCATAGGGCCTTGTTCCTTTAGCATCCGCAATCAAAATATCTAGGGTATCAATCATCTTCTTTTTGTCTCGTCCCGTTCGCTGGGTGACAAACCTGACATGAAGCTGATAGTTGCTTAGCCTACCTAAAATCTGATTGGTGTTTGCCTCTAGCTGGGGCAGCAGGTTCTCGATCATCAACGCCTGGATGCCATTGCGGCCAAAGGCTTCTGAGAGCGATCTGTATACCTGGTGCTTGTGTTGAAAATCGGCTAGTGCTTTCTGTTGTTCTTGGCGCTGAGCTTCGACTGTGTTTAGCTGAGAAAGCTGCTGCTGTAGACAACCCAAGGTAGAGATTTGGTGGTCGCGGCTTTCTCGGTAGCGCCTCAGCCACGCTTCTAGCGCGTCGATTTCTGTTGTCGCGTCTGGTAATTGAGCGATCTGTTCAGCTAGAGCGATGACTTGCTCACTGACTGATTCTAGTTTTTTGGTTTGCAAGCCATGCTCTGCGCTTAGCCGTTCCGCTCTGTCTATAACTTCAGCTTGCTGGGTCTGCGCCTGCTGTAGCTGCTGATATTGCGTTTCCCATACTCTGGCCTGTTTTAGCTTCTCTCTGATTCGGTTATGTTCGCCGAGATCATATCTAATTTCCTGTAGCTGCTGGTCTAACTTTCTAAGTGTTTTTGCGTTTGGGCAATCGGCAGCAGCTTTGATTGCACTATGGATCGACTGTACTTCTGCTTCTAGCTTCGATCGCTGCGATTGAATCTGCGTTAGCCGACGCTCTGCCTGTTTGATTTCGCTGTGCTTGAGCTCGCTCCAGCGTAGCCTTTCGACCTGCGATCGCACTAGGGCATGGTCACGATCGTCATAGTTCAGGTCTGCTAGCTGCTTTTGAATCTGTTGAAGTTCGCTTTGCAGATCCTCCGCATAGTCGTCTTCTTGTAGGCATCGCTCTAGCTGAGCTCTTTCTGCGCTCATTGCCTGTAGCTTATCTTGCAGATTTTCAACCGAGTCTAGCTTTGCTTTGAGCTGCCCTTTTTTCTCTAGAAAGTCAAAATAGCTGGCTAGTTCTGTTTCTAGAACGCGATACTCTTGGCGTAATGTCTGAATTTCGCTTTCTGAGGCTGCCAACTGTTCGCGAATAACCCAAACCTGGTTTTGGACATCTTCTCTTTGTTCTCGAATGTGATCGCCTAGCTTTTGCCAGTTGGCTCCGTCCAAAGTCTGCGCACACAGCGGACAGTGAGCTTCGTCTGGATCGGACAGTAAAGAGAGCATCTGATCAAACTTTTCTAGCTCTACTTCGCAATGCCGCTGGCTTTCGCGCAGCCGCTCCATGAAGCTGCGCCGCTCTACGCCTTTTTCTCGAATAGCTTCTTGGTACGCCTGTCGCTGTTCTAGATATGCCAGCCGATGAGAGATTTCTTCTACACTTTCGACTAGCTGGGGTGTCTGTACCTGCTGGGTAGAAATTTGCTGCTGTTGACTACCTAGCTCTTCTATACGAGTCGCTAAGCGAGTCTGCACCTGAGCAATCTGGTTTTGAATCTGCTGAGATCTTTGACGCAGCGGTGCGCTTCTAGCTTCTGTTGCATTGAGCTGCCTCAGCTGTTTTTTAGCGCTTCTAAGCGTTTCTAGTCGGTGTGAAACGTCTGCTTTCTTTTCCAGCGTTTTCTCTAGCGCTTGCTTTTGCTGGGTAAGCTCACTGAGCTGAGTTTCTATCTGAGCCAGTCGAATTTGCTGCGTCTGCTGCTGCTGAGCGCTTTGCTGCTGGTAGCGCATCTTCTCAGCTTGAACATGCTGATAGTGCTGGAACTGCGTAGTCTGTTCTTCTTCTTGTCTGCGCAACGCTTCTAGTTGGCTGTGCTGCTGTTGGATTTCTTCTGAATGCTTCAACATCTGTTGAATATCAACAAGTTGAGCTTGAGCTTGAACATAGGCTGTACTCGCTGTCTTCACCAGGCTTTGCTGGTGCTGCTGTTCTTGTTCTAAGAGGGCTAGCTGCTGTTGATAGTCCTGCTGCGCTTTTCTTTGATCGAGCAGTTGACTGAGTTTTCTTTGCTTATGATCTTGTTCTGTTTTTTCTGCTTCTAACCGAGCTTGCAGTTGCTGATAGTCTTGCTCGACTGCCGGACGAGTTTCTAGCTGGGCACAGAGCTGGTCTAAAAAGAGCGCTACTGGCTGAAGCTGTGCCTTGTAGTCTTTAGCCTGTGCCTTAGCCTGCTCAGCTAGGTGATCATAGTGGTCTAACCCCAGTAAATCGGCCAGCACCTGCTTCCTCTCGCTAGGGCGCTTTAGCATGAATTCATCAGCGCGGCCCTGACGCAAGTAGGCAGCGTTGACGAAGGTTTCATAATCTATCTTTAGCTGTTGAATGATGTATTGCTGAGTGGCGCGAACGCCTTTTTGGGTGAGGCTTCTAAAGCCCGCTGCCGTTTCTATCTGAAATTCTAGAGCGCTATTTTGCTGACGGCGACGGGTGCGAATGATTCGATAGCCTTGCCCGCCCTGCTCGAAGTGAAAGCTGACTTGCACCTCTAGGCTGCCTTGGCGAATAATGTCGTCTTCAGCGCTGACCCGGCTCTGTCCCCAAATGCACCAGGCGATCGCTTCCAGCAGAGAAGACTTCCCAGCGCCATTCGGTCCACAGACGCAGGCTACATGCAGCCCAGCAAAATCCAGCACTACTTCTTGGTAGCTCAGAAAATTTTGGAGCGTTAGCTGTTTTGGAACCATGTACCAGGGACCATGCAGTGCGATCGCACATACCGTAGGTTCCTATCATACCAATACAAAAGATCTAAAGTACGTCTGCACTGATTTGATCGGGTTTTTAAATAAATGCGATCGCAACCGATCCGGCTAGCTTATAGACTTCTCTAAATAAACTGTGTCCGCGTCTACTGATCGCTAAAGCGTCAGAACCTGATGAACGGATAAATTCAGTTGAGCACATTCCTTTCAAGCGACAGCGCTAAAAGAGTAGTTTGCGGTTGTTTCTATCGCTTGATTGTGCAACAGGATCGTTCTTAGTGGTGATACTTCTATCCAGATGAGCGGCGGCTCTTGAGTGTAGGCTTTGGCTTGGAAGATCGCACCCCGCTTGGACGAGAACTGCCACGGCGACTGTCTGATCGGCCTCGGTTGCCACCACGCCCACCTTTACCGCCGCGAGGATTGTTGCGACCGTTCGGAATCGGTTCGGGTGGAATAGAGGGATCGGGTTCGTAGCCAAAGATTATCTCTTTGGGAATCTCTCGCTTTAGCAGGCGCTCGATACCACGCAG
This sequence comes from Cyanobacteria bacterium P01_D01_bin.1, assembly GCA_039111275.1. GTDB lineage: Bacteria > Cyanobacteriota > Cyanobacteriia > Phormidesmidales > Phormidesmidaceae > Phormidesmis. The sequence continues at coordinate 16,637 of JBCCOH010000061.1, forward strand.
TAAATCTCTCTCATCTACACACACTAGCGAGACTGCCTGTCCTTCGTTACCAGCTCTACCCGTGCGACCAATCCGATGTACGTAGTCTTCTGCTACGTTTGGCAATTCAAAGTTCACTACGTGCGGCAGCAGATCGATGTCTAACCCACGAGCGGCGATATCTGTTGCAACCAGCACTTTCACATCTCCTGTCTTGAAGGCAGCCAAGGCACGGGTACGAGCACCCTGGCTTTTGTTGCCGTGAATGGCAGCGGCGGTAAGACCGTCTTTTTGGAGGTGCTTTGTCAGGCGGTTTGCACCATGCTTGGTACGGGTGAAAACAAGGACCTGTTGCCAGTTACGAGAGCCGATGATGAAGGAGAGCAGCTCGCTTTTGCGGACGCGATCAACAGGGTAAACGACTTGATCAACAGTATCGGCAGCGGCATTTTCGCGGGCGACTTCGATCAGTTTGGGCGATTGCAAAAAGCTATCCGCTAGCTTCTTAATCGGTCTAGAGAAAGTCGCAGAAAACAGCAGTGTCTGTCGATCTTCTGACACCAGCGCTAGAATCTTGCGAATATCGTGGATAAAGCCCATATCCAGCATGCGATCGGCTTCGTCTAGCACCAGCACTTCGACTTGCGAGAGATCGACCGTTTTTTGACCGACATGATCGAGCAGTCGGCCTGGGGTCGCGATTAAAATATCAACGCCCTGGCGCAGCTTGGAAATCTGCGGGTTGATTTTGACTCCGCCAAAGATGACGGTGGAACGGATGGGGAGATATTTACTGTAGGCAGTCACGTTCTCGCCAATCTGAGCAGCTAGTTCTCTTGTCGGTGTGACGATTAGGGCGCGAATGGGCCTGCGGCTACCGCGAGGGAGCGAGTCCTTTTGCTTGCGCAGTATCGGTTTAGCAGAGCTGGTTTTGAGCTGGGCTTTCTTTGGCTTATCTTGAGGTGCGGGTATGGACTGAGTAGGTAAATCTTGGCACAGCCGCTGTAATAGAGGCAGTGTGAAACCAGCCGTCTTACCAGTACCGGTTTGAGCGCTGGCCATGACATCATGACCTGCAATTACTAGCGGAATGGATTTGGCTTGGATAGGGGTGGGGTTGGTGTAACCTTGATCTGCGATCGCACGCAAAATTTCGGTCCGCAGACCAAGGGATTCAAAAGACATAAGCAAGCAGGTGAAAATCGCCTAAAGGCAAGGGGTAGGGTGCTCTTCCCTCACAGGCAGCGCTTACAACCTACGAACCTAGTCTAAGAGCAGATCAGTTGTTTGAAACACAAGAGATGCCTCTGGCATTAGCGCAGACTAGATACGCAGCCAATAGCATCATATACCATCAGACTTTTAATATCAGACTTTACCGTTCAGCTCTTTACCGTTCAGCTCTAGATCTGAGGGCGAACAGAGTGTTTAACCGCAACAGCTCTGAGAAGGAACAATCTAGAAAAAGGAACAACCCTAGCAGTCGTCTAGGCTAGCTGCATGAGTGACAATCTGATCAATTAAGCTGCGAACATCTCGCCCGCTAGCATCCGTATCGTTCACTAGAATGCTCAGCGCCAGGGGCGGATGATTGACCGGGTTTAGATAGCCGCTCAATGTGTAGGTACCGCTAAGCGTGCCTGTTTTTCCCTGGAATCGACCTTCGGCCAACGTGCCTTTCATTCGATTGCGCAGGGTGCCGCTGCGTCCAGCAACCGCCAGAGAATTGCGATAGACGGTGGCATTTGCCGTTCTAGCCATCAGCTGAAGCGTATCGACAAAGGCTTCAGGGGTGGCCATGTTTTGTCTAGAAAGACCAGAACCGTCCACAACGGAAATACTATCAGGCGCGACGCCTAGCTCACTGAGAATGCTGTCTACAGCGGCTGCGCCAGAAACGTAGGCATTGCTTGTCTCAGGTTCAACGCTGCGACCAAGCGTTTTCAGCAGTGCCTCGGCATAGATATTGACGCTGTAGAGATTAGTCGGATCGATGAAGGCCCGCAGCGGCGGCGACTGGATAGCCGCGAGTTCGACTAGGTTATCTGGTAGGTTAGCGGTGCTGACTACGGCGCGAGTGGTTCCCAACCCATAAGCATTTAGGCTTTCCTGGAACTGTTCTGCAAAGTAGCTACCTGGATCTGCAAGGGCAATAGATGTATTTTCAGAGGCGGTTCCAGCGATTAGCTGACCCCGTACGTTCATCACTTTTTGCCCTAGCTGCTGACCGGCGTCTATAAATTCTCTGCCACCACCAACTGTGCGAGAGTTGTTCTCTATGCGCCAGCCTCGGACAAATTCAGGTCGGTCCCAAACGATGCTAAGCGGCTGACCGACACCGTTGGGAATAGCCGTAAAGCCAAGCTCGTTGCGATTCAAGATCAAACTGTTGGCCGCTGCGCCGTAGCCAGCGCGATAGTCTTCCTCGTCCCAGTAAGGGCTAGCAGATGGGCCTGCAAAATAGCTATCGACAGCAGTCAGGCTATTGACCCGGCGAATGCCCCGCTGCTTTAGCTGATTGGAGAGCAGGTTGATTTGATAGCTGGTGAAAGTCGGATCGCCGCGCCCGACAACGTAGAGGTCTTGGTCGGTAGCGTTCGCTTTGCCGTATACCGAGGTGCGGATGCTGTAGTCAGGGCCAAGCGCTTCGAGCGCAGCAGCGGTGGTCAGCAGCTTGACGTTGGAAGCGGGGACAAAATTTTCGGTGGCGCGGCGGGCGTAGAGGGTGCGAGTGTCGAGAGTGAGATCTTCGATTAGAATACCGACATTTGCGCCGTCTAGGGTGTAGCCATTGGCGATCGCATCAATCTTCCTAGGCAAATCCGCCCGGCAAATCCCTGCGAGTGCCGCTTCAGCCTGCGCTAATACGGCCAGAGCCCCGAGTAAGCCAGCAGCTAGTCTGATGAGTCGCTGCGGTCGCTGAAGCAATAGTTTCATAGTTCATGGCTGGAATGGCGTTACGTCTAAGGTAGATGACTCCAATCTATCTATCCAGCTTTTATTGCAGTCAACGAACAGACAAAAAAATCAACCGACCACTACAAAACAACAATATTCATAAGACTCAATGATGCTGTACTTCGGTAACCTTTCGCGCCTGAAAGCCGGTTTACGCAAAGAATTCGGCAAAAATAAGCTATCCCTATCGACCGCCACCCTCTTGTTAGAGAAAAATTATTAGACCTTTGCCGAATTCGATATTGGCACACACAAAAGAGGAAAACCCAAAACAGGCAGACAAAAAGAAACTCAACCACAGACTCTCTTTGACAGAGCACCTGTGGTTGAGCGTTACCAAGAGAATTTTGCGAACAGATCTAGAACTAATCGCCTTCGCCGCCTTCGCCGCCTTCATCGCCCTCGTCGCCCTCACCGCCTTCACCGCCTTCGACAGGTTCTAGCTCTTCGGTAGGTTCGGGTTCTGCACTTTCACCGCCCTCACCGCCCTCCGGCGTACAGCCAACCGCAGTCAGCGAAACCACCAGACCTAATGACAGGAAAAGCTCCGCTGGTTTCAACCTCTTAGTCATGATGTTCCAAAAATGCACCAACGAAAGTATCCTATAGCTAATGAGAGTAAATGCCAATAGAAGCTCAAAGAATCGTTAACAGCATCTGCTATTCAGTCCACATCCGCAATAGGTTAGCAATACTCTTCGATATCAGATCAAACTCATCGTTCTTGCCCTCTTTAGCAAACAAAGCGCGCTGCGTTGTTACTAGATCAAATAAAACTTCTCGCTTTTCTGCGCTGCGAATTAGGCTCTGCACCCAGCCTACTGCGACCAATCGTTCACCTTTGGTGACCGGATCTACCCGGTGCAGGCTCGTCGATGGATAGGCGATCGCACTTCCTGCTGCCAGCTTGTAGGGCACTTCACTATCCGCCCCCTCAATTACCAGCTCACCCCCCTCGTAGTCGTCTGGGCTATTGAGAAAGACCGTAAAAGAAAGATCTGAGCGCAATAAGCCGCCGTCTCTCATCAGCGCATTGTCTACATGACGACCGTACGACATGCCTTCTTTGTATCGGCTCAATAGCAGTGAATGGATTGCCCTTGGCCTGGCGATCGCCTGAAAGAGCTGATTGCGCCGGATTGCCTTACGAATTACAGCCTTTAGTGCCTCTGCGTCAGGCGTTTTGGATAGCTGCTGATTTTGCTTCACCAGCTTGGCGTGCCATCCCGCTGTCAGCCTTCCATCTACAAACTCGGCGACAGATAGTACCTGATTAATTTGGCTCAGCTCTTCATCCGTTAGTAGATCAGGAATACAAACAATCATAGAATGGATACCCACGCTATCTTACAGAGGAAGGCTGACGATGCGATCAAGCCACTCTTCAGCTGTAAGTGACTCCCAAACTAAAATCAGATGCTCAATGGCATTGATAGTGGGCAAACTCGGACTTTTGTCATGTGGAGGCCAAGCGAGCGCTCTGTGCTCGATTCAATTTTTCGTGCAGCAAGGGGCTAGCTTTTCTACAGTACTGTTGAAACTTGCCAAATTCAGCTTCTTCCTTACGCAGATATGTATCCGCCAATTCTCTGTTGGCTAGATAGAAAGTAATTGCACCGTAAACTTGTTCTAGAGAAAGCAGAGAAAAAATCTGAGCAATACTTTCCGGTGATTCTCCACTTAAGAAAGCATATACAACTGAGTCTAGGGAAATACGGGTGCCTTCGATCCAGTAGCCTGCATCTCTTTTCTCGACATATGGTTTTGAGAGAATTGGCGCTAACACAATACCGCTTGTCCTACTTCAAATAGTACAGTCAAAGTAATTATTCTAATAGTCTAGCAAGATGATGAAGCGGACGGGGATGTTGCCGTCGGTCAGGACTTCTGCCATGGCGATCGCACCTTTCATCTCAGTAATGACTTTGGCACTGTGCTCTTTGTATCTTTTGGTAACCTGTTCAACACCTGCTTTGAATTCAGCCAGCTTTAGGCACGTAGTCACAAAGTAGGCCAGTCCTTTTAGCCGAGACTTGACTCGCTCGCTACAGTCTTCTGGCAGGGGGGGAAAGTTGTTGGCTTTGCGCGCTGTAGCGGGCCAGCTAGGATTCTCCCACAGCAAAAAGTGATTTAGCCGCGCGTCGTCACAGCTGGGCAGTTGAGAGAGCGATCGCCATCTAGAGCCATCGTGCGCCTCTAAAATCACCGTTCGATATGTAGCCATCGCCTGCAGTTGTTATGAAAATTGCTGCCCAGAAGGCTCATTTTACCCTATGCGGATAGCGCTACGAATCAGCCTAACGCGCGACACAATGCCAGATTCGGCAACAGATAGCTCACTCTATCGGCTACGAATCTGGCGGCTATGAATCTAGCGGCTATGAATCCAGTTCTTCGGCTAGCATCTCTTCATAAATCTGTGGCAGCAGCGCCGACATGCTGTTGTCCTCTATGCCATAGCCCAGACTGGTCCACGTCCCGGACAGCGTCTTTAGCACCAAATCCACGTTTCCTGCCCGTAGCTGCGCCGCAATGTCGATATTCCAAGCGCTCGTATCTGCTAGCCAGCCGTACACAACCTCGTCTTGATACACGGGCGCAAAGCTAGGTTTTTCCCATACTTCGTACCAGGCAGGACGGTTAGGATGATAGTTTCGGGCCTCGTTCTCCCAAGTTGTGGTCAAAAACTGGTACCGTCCGGCAGCGGTGGTACAGTTGCCTACATTCGGCCCGTTCACAATGGTCACGCACTCATCGGGGTGGGCACTTAGGTCTTTTACCCTTTGCCCACCATATAGCAGTCTGTAGGGGTCTGATGTATTCGATTCTCCCGCCGAGATTGTCCGCATCAGCGCTCGCAGGTAAGGATCGCCCCCTTCCATCTCTAGCGGCAAAGGCGACGCTACCCAGTCTGTCGGCCCCAGCAGGCTCAGTGCCTGCGGAGACACGGACCACATATGCAGCGTCCAAGCTACCCCTAGAAAAATCAGCATCGTGATCACGATCGGCCCATGATCGTCCTGACGCTGTTTGGGCCGATCTTTGGACTGCTTAGTTCTTTTGCGTTTTCGAGATTTGTTAGACAACAAAGTTCAAGTCAAACTATAAAACAATAGTAGGGATGGCCGACTGGCTTAGTAGATAACCCGACGGTAATCCGACTACCCATGCATTATGTATAGTAGATGCTCAGCTAGTCTGCCATCTAGTGAGTGCTACCTTTGACCCACACGCTCACCTCACTCCATTCCCGAAAATCCTCTTATCCAATCCTTTTCTTGGTGTCTTTTCCATGTCCTCTATCGAATCCGATGAACGTCTGATGATTTTGCTGATTTGCATAGTCCCGTTTGCCGCGCTTCTATACTGCGCTGTGGTGATTGGCACACTGCTGTCTGTTCCCTTCGTCAAAAATCATTCACTGATCTTCGGTGGCATCTTTGCGCTGATTCCTCTGGTGACTGGCGCTAGCATTTGGGTGGGTCCTTTTCGGCGGTAGGGGTGATACGTCATTTACCTTGCCCCACCTACAGCTGCCACTGTACCAAGCGCACGATATTCCCTAATACTCTATGCTTTAGCAAAGGACGGTTGCGCCACTGCCGCAGGCTGATCTGCTTGCTTTGGGCAAAGCCTTTTTCAAAAGTCTGTTCTATTTTTTCGAGCAGAAAGGAAGAATCTGTGGTGATATCCAGCTCATCATTGTGCAAAAAGCTGCGATAGTCGATATTAGTGCTGCCCGTATTGGCCCAGTCATTGTCTAATAGCAACATCTTGGCGTGGAGCATACTGGGCTGATACTCGAATATTTTGATGCCTGCTCTTAGCAGCGGGCCGTAGACTTCGTACGAGGCATAGTAGACAGGCTTTTTGTCGCTGCGATCGCTCGTCGTCAGAATCCGCACATCCACCCCATCTTTCTGCGCCCCGATCAGTATCTGCCGGGTGCTCTTATTCGGTAAAAAGTAAGGACTTGATATCCAGACACGCTTGCGGGCGCAGGCTACCAAAGTTTGCTTCATCACTTCAACAGAAGAGTCGCGATAGCTAGGCTTCGTCCCTGAAGTGACTATGATCGTACTAGGGGTTCGCTTTTCTCTGCGCAGCCTGGCCGTCATAGGCAATGGCTCTTGGTCTTTGACCGGATAGATTCTATCCATATCAATTGTTGTAACGCCCGTCGATTTCTTCCGCTTAATTTTGTGTCCTTGCCAGTGGAGCTGAAAAGTGGCCGATAGCGTACTTACCACCTCTCCGATCAACAGCGTCTCTACGTCTAGCCACGGCTGAGTATCGTCGTCTTTTTCTACACCATCCCACAGGTCAGAGATACCCGCACCACCGATCAAAGCTTGTTCATTATCAATGATCAACAGCTTTCGGTGGGTCCGTCCAGCAAAGTTGGCAGGCGCTTGCCAGTCGAATGGATTAAAAAAGACAACCTCTACGCCGACTGAGCGTAGGCGATTCCAGTACTTGTCGGGTGGGAAGCGAGCACCGAAGGTATCGACCAGTATTTGAATGCTGACGCCTTCTGTTGCTTTGCGGGCGATCGCATTCGCAAAATCATCCGCCCGTTTCCCCGGCGTTACCATAAAGGTCTCGAACTGAATGCTGTGACGCGCCCGGTTAATTGCCTCTATTCGGGCCTGCTGGATCTCTGCGGCAGTGTTCCAAAAGTCAACGACTTGGCCACTAGCAGAGAGTGATTCGGTCAGGCTTTTGAGGACTAGGGGGAATTGGGGATGTTTGGGTGCGATCGCCCGCTCGATATGCAAGAGCGGACGCCACCGAAAAGCGCCGCGAATATAGAGCCCGATCAGGAGGATAGCCACTGCTACGCCTACCGCGACTAGCAGCCAAAACAGGATATCTGTGACTAATCCCATCTTTTTTACCTACTAAAATTACTTTATAACTACTTTCACAGCAACAAAGGCAGCTTTGCAGAACTTGTAGACACTTTTCTCAACCCCGTATCATAAGATAATCCTTCTTGTAGACAAAAAACCAAGTACTCTACCGTTCAACGTCAGGACTAAACATTTTGCCAGGTTTTATCAAATCTCTCTCTAGCGCTATGAACCGGGCCAATCGCCTGTGGGACAGAGCCGTACTGCAAGTTCAACGTAAGCTAGGCATTAGAGATCCACTGCGCATAATGCCATACAAAGGGTACGGTACGCCCTGGCAGGTGCGTATCAAAGGCCGAGTCTTAGAGAAAGAGGGTATTCGATCGCTTAGTAAGGAGGCAGCGGTTCTCAGAAATCTAGTCAATATGTATCGTCGTTTTGATAGTGACGAGGTTCCCGAGGCCAAACTGAAAGTATGCATCGGCGATTGTCAAACCACGGTCACCGCCAATCGCGAGGGATTCTTTACCGCCGATCTAACCGTAGAGTCTCCTTTGAGTACGACTAGCCTGTGGAGCAAGGTTCACATAGAACTACTCGACCCACCGCCTAGAAAGCAGAGCGCGGTAACAGCCACAGGTGAAGTCGTTCTAGTCACGCCTGCGGCTCAGTTCGGCGTTATTAGCGACATTGACGATACGGTGGTGTACACAGCAGCCAGTAATCCGCTTGAGATGATCCGGATTGCCTACTTGGGCAATGCCCGCAGCCGTCGCCCGTTTGCAGGGGTCGCTGCTTTCTATCACGCGCTACAAAAGGGTGCTGATTCCGGTAGCCCTAACCCTGAGAATAGTTCTAGAAATCCAATCTTCTATATTTCTAGCAGTCCGTGGAATATGTACGATCTGTTTGACAAGTTTATGAACAGCAACAGCATTCCAAAAGGACCTATCCTACTAAGAGATATTGAGCTATCGCCTGCCAATCTAATGTCATTTAGCCACAGAGAGCACAAGCGAGAACAGATCGACCCGCTGTTGACTCGTTTCTCCGACTTGCCTTTCATTTTGTTTGGAGACAGCGGCCAAAAGGATGCGGAAATATATGCTCAGATTGTGAAAGATTATCCGGATAGGATTTTGGCTGTATACATTCGAGATGCGCTGCCAGATGATGATACTCGCCATCAGCAGATAGAGCAGATTGCTCAGCAGATTCGCGAAGCAGGGACTGAATTTTTGTTGTTTTTAGAGACCGTCGAAGCGGCAACGCATGCAGCGGAGAAAGGCTGGATTGCGAAGGATGCGATCGCCAAAGTAAAAGCTGATCTGTGTGAGTGAGGACAGGGCAACTAGAGTCCGAACAGGAGGGCGATCGCATTCAAAAGCCCCTTTGCTGTGGTCGCTAGCTTGGTGGTTTCGTCTAATCCTAATGTGATGCCCTTGAGCGCGTTGAGCGATCGCTTCGCCGCCTTCTTCATCGGCCCATCCGTAGGCGACTGCCCTGCCGCCGCAATCTCGCCGACTTCTACCAACGCTTCTGTCTTTTCTTCTTCGCTTAGGCTCGGCTCTGATTCAATCGCGCCCTGTAGCTGAGTCAATAGATTCTTTAGCTGAGTCTGCGTTTCAGTTTCTCCTAGTTGACCAATTTGGTTAGAGACTTGATTGCTGTCTCCTAGCGTCACCGCCGACTGATTCACATTTCCTTGAATGTTAATCCGCTGACTTTGATCGTTTCCAGTCATCACTTCAGTCCTTTGAATAGTCGTCACATCCTTTTCTGCTAGCAGAAAAGCCAGCTTCTCAAACTTCGGTGCACTCTCTAACATTGCCGCCGTACGCCCTTCTTTTAGTCCGAGCTGATAGCCGCTATCAAAGTCGCGTTCAACCTCAGCTTTATCCACTTCTTCTGGCACTTGCAAGGTGATTAATACATCTTCTCCCTGCTTTGTAACAGATTTGATCGCACCTTGAGTAATTGCAGGGTTCTTTTCCGTTAGCTGTTGGAAAGCGGTTCGGAACGCGATCGGATCGATGCCGTTACGAATGAGAATTTGCACTTCATCAAGCATCTCTTTGAAGAATTTTTCAAAATCGCCTGATTGAAACACTTTGTCCGGATTGTGCGGACGGCGTTCGCGGTTGCCTTTCTCGTCTGGCGTCTCTCTCAAGAAGACATACTGACAGTCAATATTCTTCAGTATTGTGCTGCTATCGATGTTCCACGCTTCGAGCGTAGCCCCAGTTAAGCATGCTCCTGTGAAGTCAGTATTGACTGCCTGCGCCTCTGTCAGAATGGCGTTCTTCAGCACAGTACCCGTTAGTATTGCATCACTGAGAACGGCCCGAGTAAGGTTTGCTTCTTCCAATGTCACACCGCTGAGATTCGCACCACGCAAATTAGCATCTGTGAGATCCTGCTTATAGCCCTTCTCTTTTGCACTGAGTAGAGTACGGACTCGATGATCTTGCAAGATGCTGTTACCGAGAAGAGCATGATTAAGCTTTTCAGTTCCTTTCCAACAGGTGTGTGTGAATGTTGTCATCCGTCGGCGAGAGTCGATGAAACTCGCGCTTTTAAGAGATGCTTGGTCAAAGACCGCTTCTGACAAATCTGCCCCGCGAAAAACAGTACCTCCCACTCTAGTGGTAACCAGACCAAATGTCCGAGAAATAGAATACTGTCTATCTTCTCTAAGGACTGGTGACACAAGCAACGTGCCTATCAGCAACACTGCATATGCACCTCCAAAAGAGTTTGCAAACGAACGTGCAACTATGAATGTAGCCGTAGAGGCACTGGTGGCAGCGACTATAGCTGAGAATACGCTAGTAGTGGCTGCCGAAAGCGCAACTGAAGTAGAGAAAGAGCCTGCAATTGCGATTATGAACGCAAGAGATACCGTCGCTACTACTGCAGCTACATCTGTTCCTACAAATGAAATTGCTATTAAGAACGAAACTGTAAAGATAGCCGAGAATACAACTATAATTGAGCTGAATGCCTGAGTCGTAAATCCTTGTAAAGCATTTATAGTGTATACACTTGTTAAGATCAACAAGTAAATACCACCTCCAACTATTCCACCCTCAATCCTACCGTCGAAGATACTCTCAGCAACACCACCGACTATACCTTGCATGAGACCAGACATACAGCCGAGTATAGTAGTCATAAATAGCTGTGCTACGAGCCATCTTCGCTGTAGACCTGCCTCCGCTTTTGTAAAGTTCACCCCTCGCAGTGTTGCATTCGTAAAATTCGTACTGCGAATATCCGCCCCGCTAAAGTCCGCCCCGCTCAGGTCCTGCCTTCGGAAATTTGCCCCTCGCAAGCTCGCATTCCGAAAGTTACGCTCTCCAGCGGCATAGCGACGCAATATTTCCTTAGCGTTCACAGTCGCTCTCCCTCACCGCTGATCACCATACCGTCATCTAGCCAAGACTAATGCTAATTAGTAAACGGCATTCGCTGAGGCAGCGCAAGCGCAAGTGTTTAAATCATTCTGATCTATCGAATAAACTGAACTCTGCAAAGTCTTCTTTCCATAACAGCACCAAACTCCCTGCGGTCAGAAGTCACTAACGTTGCATCCAACTGCTTTGTCAGCGCTAGGGCAAAGCAGTCCGCCAAAGAAATGCGCCGTAAGTCCGCTTTGTAACGTGCCGCTGCTTTCCATATGGCATCATCTGCTTTTGCATAAAGCTGGACGCCGAATCCGCTCAGGTCATCCATCACTTGCTCAGCAGCATCAATACCACCGAACCGAACAAAGTCGTAGTAGACCTCACATACGTTGATAGTGTGCATCCAGCACATAGATCATAGTCGGCGATCTTCTAAATCGATTTCATACTGCTTACGCCGCGCAAAGTCTTCGCTAGAGTTTGGCAAGTGAGCAAATCTACCTCTGGCTTCTTTGTCTAGAGCTATCCTTTCTTCTCGGGTACTCTTTTTTTTGGTCAGAACAGGCGCAGCAGATTCTGCTTCGCTACCACCCTTTGACTCCTGCCAGTCCAAGAAATTAACAAATTCCAAAATGATCTGCAGCTTCTCTACCGACAACCGCCGCAGCTTACTTACTATCGTTTCAATCAACACTTCCATAGCCATCTCCTTCGAACAGTAAACGCTAATTCACAGCATATAGGCATACAGTAAAGACGCTTGAATATCAGCCATTTCAATTTGATAACGGCCGAGTGACTCACGTTCCCCAAATACATCCGGAATACGAAGGCGAAACCTACGGCGCCCTGCGTGACGAACACACCAAAACTTATCCACACACGAAATACGGTGATCCGGTAGAACTTGTTAACTCACCACGCCTTGATCTGTGTGGCTACGAAGGACCTGCCGAGCCATCTTACTAACCAAGATGACTGTAGCTAGGCTTTTTAGCTGATTGTGTTAGGGTCAATTCCTTGCGATCGCAAATACGCCGCCAGCCGATCTGCCCTTTGCCTCTCCGCCTCAGCCCTTTGCCTCTCCGCTTCAGCCCTTTGCCGCTCCGCTTCAGCTTTCTGCCTTTGCATACTAATGTCTATCTGCATATCTGCAATGATCTGATCCGATAGCGGGTATGCCTTCCCTTGAGCGTCGTGCCACAGCAGTACCTCTTGCTCTATTCCCCCAACGACTTGCCGACCTCTACCGATACCAATAGCAATCTCAGACATCCAATAGGGCTCGCCAATCTTTAGCTGATAGCTACCTTCTTCTAGCCTGTAGACTTCAAAGGGCTGATGACGATGCCGCTGCCAATACTCGGGGTTGTACACCACGTAATACAGCACCCCTAACCGCGCATACAGCGCCATTTTCTCGTCATACTCGTCGTTGTAGCGATGGGAAACCATCTCTAATACGAAACTTGGCACCGTCTCATTTTCTTCCCAAACAGCATAGCTCTTACGAGACTTTCCGTTCTTCTTACGTTCAACGCCTAAACTCAAAAAAGCATCTGGCACAACAGGTACCTTGGTACTGACCCCCGTTGTGTGATACACCGCCATATCGACTGCAAAAAACCAGTCCATCCGCGTTGACCACAAACTTGCGAGTGACAACAGCAATAAGTTAGGCAACAGATTTTGATCCTCGTTATCCACCGGCGTATCGTCTGAGCAGGGTAAATCTTCAGTACTAGGGAGAGTATCGAGCGGTTGGAGAACCATAGCAATAATGCTTAAATGCCAACAGCTTCATTCTAACGTCTCATGATTAAACACCAAAAAGTCCCCGCACATGCCTCTTTCGAGACGGTGCGGGGGCTTCTGGTCAACTATTGAGTTGCTATCGCGGTGATAATCGTATGACGACTACGCGTTGATGGAAGGAGCAGTCAAAGCAACAGGCGCTGCTTCACCAGCCGCTAGGTCTAGCGGGAAGTTGTGAGCGTTACGCTCGTGCATTACTTCCATACCTAGGTTCGCACGGTTCAAGACGTCAGCCCAGCTACCAATCACACGACCCTGTGAGTCGATGATGGACTGGTTGAAGTTGAAA
>JBCCOH010000062.1:0-29767 GCA_039111275.1 Cyanobacteria bacterium P01_D01_bin.1
TGGCTTCCGGGCGATACTGATTGGTAGAGAGTGACGCGTTTCTCAATGAACGAGGACTATGAATCGGTAGACTTCTACCTTAAGCTCTCTTTTTCATAACGGGTTTACTGCTAACCGTATAGGGACGCTAAACACGTACAGTGCCAGAACAAACACGACAGAGTCCATTCGACCAAGCGGTTGTAGCTTACCAGCGTTAGAAGCGTCTGCTTCCGGTGCTTTTTGGCATAGCCTCTCCACGGAGAATCACGTTGTCGCGTCTTCGAATTACGACTTGACTGAAAGTAGCGCAGGTAGTACCAGCATGGCATCGCCGAAGGAGTAGAAGCGGTAGTCTTGGGCGATCGCATCCTCATAGATTGCCAATAGCCTCTCCCGTCCAATCATCGCACTCACCATCATCAGCAAACTAGAACCCGGCAAATGAAAGTTCGTAACCATGCCATCTACAACCTGCCACTGGTAGCCCGGATAGATAAACAGATCAGTTTTACCAGTGTAAGGCTGTAGCCCACCACAGATTGCAGCGGCCCCTTCTAGTGCTCTAGTTGAGGTGGTACCCACGGTGATCACTCGTTTGCCGCTGGCTTTGGTGCGCTTGATTTGCTCAACCGTTGCGGCTGAGACTTCGATGCGCTCTTGGTGCATTTCGTGCGTTTCAATATCGGTGACCTCGACCGGGCGGAAGGTGCCGATACCGACATGAAGCGTAATTTCAGCTATTTGGATACCTTTGGCGCTGAGTTTGTTTAATAGAGACTGGGTGAAATGGAGTCCGGCGGTAGGCGCTGCGATCGCCCCTCTTTTTTGGGCATACACCGTCTGATACTGATCAGGCAGTGACTCCGATTCAGTAATATACGGCGGCAGCGGCATCTGTCCTAGCCGATCAATTAACACATCAATAGACTGATCTACTCGCGGCACCAGCTGTAGAATTCGGCCATTAGTCGCCTCGTCGCGCGATTCTACTAACGCAGACATTAGAGGGCTACTTTGATCGCCGAACAAGATTTCGGTTCCAGGTTGAATTCTTTTGCCAGGACGCACCAATGCTAGCCATGTGTCGTTTCCTTTCTCTGGCGCTACAGGCTCAATCAACAATACTTCGACCGCCGCGCCGCTAGCTTTATGGCCATAGAGCCTAGCTGGAATTACCTTCGTATTGTTGATTACTAATAAATCGCCGGGTGATAGCCAATCGACCAGGTCGTAGAAATGCTGGTGATGGGTTTGCACTTTGTCTACGACTAACAGCTTGGAATGGTCTCGCGGCGTGACTGGATTCTGGGCAATTCGCCCCTCCGGCAAATCGTAGCTGTAAGCGCTCAGCTGGTGATCTGGGTTAATAGAGGAGCGATCGCCAGCGTGAAAGTCCGTCATAAATAAAAATCTATACTCTATGGTCTTCTTGTGAACTATCTGTAACTTAGTCTACGACTTGATCATAAAAGTAGAAGTGCAAGCGATATGGTGGGTCATAATAGAGAAGATCGCTTCTAAACGAAGCAAGGCGTCAACATGAGGCCAGACCAAGCAGGCCAGGTAGAGTAGTTGCCGCAACAGTTAAGATTTACGGTTAGGATTTGTAGTACTCCCCTCATCGACTGATGGAATTCATCTACTACTTGGCAAATGCGAGTCTATCGCTACGGGTGATTGAGCGATTGCTGTGCGCTACGCAGCTACCGGTCGAGTTCATTACGGTGATTCATCAGATCAATGGATGGATTGTAAAGGTGAAGCTGCACGATAGCGCTACGGTGCGATCGCAACAAAATTTCCAAGCCTTTCTCAACGAAATCGGCACCCCCTACGAACCCGGTTTCAGGGTCCGCATGGCGCTATGGGGCCTGGAAATGGGGCAATCCGCCGTAGACGTGATGCGCCGCTACCAAGTTGCCGTTGTCTCTCATGGCAAACCCGACCGCGTAGAGATAGAAGAATTTCGTCAGCAGTTCGTTACTGGCCTAGGCTACTGCCCGGAAACCCTTGCATAGTCTTTCGCATGACCTGAGACTTTAGCAGAAGGCATCTCGCATGTATGTCTGTAAAGCCAGATATTTCTGAGTTTCAGGAATCTGTATGCTCAGTCGATCTGATGGCTGCGCTGAATGACAAGTGACTAACGCTAAGTCGAATCGGCAGGGCATCTCGGATAAATGTGGATGCCTCACCAGAAAATAGCGAGCCGTCATCCGCAGCTTACTTTGCTTAGAACGAGTCAGCGCTAGCAGACCGTCAGCATCCCAATTTCCCTGACTGCGGGTCTTGACCTCGATGAAAGCCAAGACTTTAGATCTGAGCGCGCCTTTTCCACTCATGCCTGTAGCGATTAGGTCAATCTCACCAAAGCGACTATGCCACTGTCTCTGTAGTATTTGACAATTCTTGCTGTTCAGCCATTGGCAAACTAGCTGCTCACCATAGTCACCAAGCGCTTGGGGATTGAGCGTAGACAAAGGTTGACCTGCGTCGCTATAAGTAGAGAATTCCCCTGACAGCCAATTTTTACGCGGATTGGCGCGTCAAGAAGCTGTGGCTTTCTAGTATCACAATTCCTTCTCGATTCTGTATGTGTTTCGCTCTAGAGAATCGAGCTAAAATGCGGCCATTTTAGTCTTGAATGTAATCTGTTCCGTTGATCAAAGCTATCTCTGCTCTGACAAATTCGCGGCCTAGATAAGCTGCGTGGTCTAGATAAGTCAGCGGACAGACCTGACCTTTTTGCTCAAATATCTCCATGCAGAGTTCTTTGGCTGTGCGACCTGTGAAGACCGTTGTCTCCTGACGCACAACTCCGCTACGTACCGACAGCGGCTTACCCGTTTCGGGGTCACAAGCAAGACCCTTCTCGTTGATAGTATTGGTGAAATGCTTGGCGCAAATCAGTTCGGCCTCTCTATCTACATAAATTAGAAAGTAGCCTGCTGGGTCGAGATCTATGTAGCGCTTCGAGAGCTTGTCGTCTAGGGCGGCTAGTGTCTGCTGCTTGGTCAGATTGGAATCTGCTTTGGTAGGGGTTGCGGTCGTCATTGATGTACCTTAATCGCCTGAATTTGGCTACATTATTTTATCGCGATTGGTTGAGGGCAAATGATCTTGGTTCGCAAACCTTGTTGATAGAACGCCCGCAGATTCTTTCATGTAACAGGCAGCTTTCAGCGAGGCTCTCCTCCTATAGTCAAGCCTACTTTTCAATCAAGGGAATTTCTTCGGTCAGGTTTTTGATCGGCAGATTCTCGTTGATTTCGTTGATTTGGAACTGTTCGGCAGCGTTGATCCGACCGATATAGTTTTCTAGGATTTGGCCCAGTTTGGGTGAGTAGAAGCGGTGCAGGCTGTAGTTTGGGGTGGCGGGGAAGCCTCGGCGCTTTTTGTGTCTGCCGCCTGCGCCGGGATCGAAAGTTTTGATGTTGTGTGCGATCGCCCACTCAATCGGCTCATAGTAGCAGGCGCTAAAGTGCAGGTTGTTGTATTCCTCGAACGAGCCCCAGTAGCGACCGTAGAGGCGATCGCCCTTCGTCAAGCAAAAAGACATCCCGACTGGATCTTCACTCTCTTCTGTATAGGCCGCAAAGATCACCACCCGGTCCTTCCAAGCTGGAAACAACTGCCGAAAGAAATCCCTAGTCAGATACTTACTCCCCCACCAGCCAAACTTGTCACACGTATCGCTATAAAAGTCGTACACCTTCAAGCACAGCTCCGGCGTCAGCGACTCGCCAGTGTGCACCCTGAAATGAATTCCCGCCTTTTCAACAGACTTGCGCTCACGTTTAATATTCCGTCTTTGATTCGCATTGAACTGAGCGAGATAGTCATTGAAATCACTGAAGTCTCGATTCTGCCAGACATAGCTGTGATGCAGCCACTTATGAAAGCCCAGCGCCTCCATCTGCCCCTGCCACTCCGGGTCGACATACAGAAAATTGCAGCCTGATATCTTATGCTGCAAGCAAAACTCATCAATCAGCTGCACCATCGCCTCAGTCAGCACCGCCTTATCTTCAGTCGGCGCAATTAGGAACCGATAGCCCTCTGCCGGAGTGAACGGCGACATCCCCAGCAGCTTTGGGTAGTACTCTACTCCTAGCTGCGAGGCTAGCTCCGCCCACTGGTGATCGAATACAAACTCGCCGTAGCTATGTCCTTTCAGATAGAGAGGAGCCGCCGCGACTAGAACATCATCTTTCCACAGCGTCAGATGGTTCGGCAGCCAGCCCGTCTTTGGTCCGGTACTACCGGAAGTCTCCATGTTGTTCAGCCAGTCCCACTCGAAGGCGGGCGTGGGTAGCGGCATCGCCATCGCGTCCCACTGCTCGGCTGGAATATCTGATAAACGACTCATCCAGCGGGCGGTGTACTGCACTTGAGTGGTTGACACAGGAATTCTTGCGGTATGGGACTCTACATAGGGTAGTAGAAGTTTTAGAAATCTGCTGCTCTCACCACTGTTCTGGCATCACTACTGGAATAACTTCATTCCGATTCATTCGGTAGATATTGAAGTCGCTATCAAACGTAACGATCGGAGTATTCTTTTTCAGTTCCGCCATCCTTACTAAGCAAGCATCCGCTAGAGACATTGGTACTGAACTATACTGAGTCATCAAAATATTGAGTCTAGCTGCCTGATCACCTATCGCAAAATCTATCTCTAGAGCGCCATCATCAATTAACGCCATCACACTGGCTGACCCACCGTCAGTATTACTCAGCAGAAAGCAGGCTTCTGTGATAACTGGCTCGCAGGTAAACAGGGGATATTCCAGGGTTCTTAAAGTGGAAGTTGTCCAGCTATGAAATCGGTCTCTACGCTTGAGAAAAGCAACTAGCGGTCCGGTATCAATCAAGGCAGCGCGGCTCATTTTTGCCCAAAGCCTTGCATATATACCTTGTTGGTCGATAGATCTTCAGGTCCGCCCTCTAAGCATCCGGCATATCTATCAGCGACCTCGCCAAACAGTTTTGTTTCTTCACTAGAATCGCTTTTATAATCGCTGTTTGAGCCTGTGTACAAGATAGGAGAACGCAGCTTTGCACAAAGAAATTCTATGTACTCTAATACCTGTTGCTGCTTTTCTATAGGCAGTATGCTCAGCCTCTCTACAACTTTCTCTTCTATTTGACTCACTTGCCTACCTTACTTGAACATCGATCGCCATAAAGAGCGCTCAACCTCTATTCTAATCGAGTCCAGCTTTTGATATGTGAAAGGGGCGCAGGGCGAAATACAGTAGTCGTGATCACCTGGTTGTACGCAGTAAGTTATCGTTAAATCAAGGATGGTTTGTCTCAAAAAGCGAGGATTTGGCATTGGAGGTTTTACTGGCACTGATTGTGAGCGCATCGGTCAGTGCTCTAAAACCAGGTGAGTTGCTTCAGACTGCGGCAGAAGGCGTTTGGGGAAATCAGACAGACGCTGTGTTTTTGATGACCTGTCGGCATTTGATCAAAACGCTTAGCGGCCAGAATTCCCAGCAAGCGTCGGAGCCGATTCAAGAAAGTTTGAGGCGATCGCTCTGGCTTTCGTACTTACGCGCCCTCATCAGCATCAGCTCAACTTGTAAAGCGGAGCTAGTCGGCGACTTTCCTCGTACGTATCGCGGACAACCAATATACGCTTCGCCAGTAAAGTCAGATATTCGCTGGTTGGATGGCAATCTGGAACGACTAAATCAGGAAATCAAAGCTATCGACAGCAAGGATGCACGGATACCTGAATTCTCACTAGAAGATTTAGAGGGATTCCTGCTGTCAGTAGAGCAAGTGCCGCAGCAGCCATCAGAACAGTCATCGGAGCAACTAGAAAGCGCTACGCAGATGGCGACGCAGCAACTGGTGACATTTGCCAGTACAGAGGACGCTATTCCGCTGTATGTGCAAAGGCTCCAACAGCCTGGACAAAGCTTACTAGATGAAACCTTCAGATTTTTCGTTCAACAGCTCGACCAACAGTCTGAGCTACACACTTTTTTTGAAACGCAGCTATTGGTGCAAATTCACAGCAGCTTAGCTGAGCAAAAGCACACGCTCGCCGACATAGACCGCAATCTCAAGCAGGTTTCTCAGGACGTTTCGCAAGTCGTGCCGCAGCAGTTTGAGCGGGTAATTGGCAAGCTTGAGGCGATCGCAACCGATGAAAGACCTGATGTGATATTGGGGATGGTCCGCGATGTGCAATCGCTCCTACTGGGCACTCAGCAGGGCAGCGTGGAAACGACGGATATGGTTTCCTTCGCGGTGAGCGATGCCAATCCGTTTGTGCCGCTAGGTGGGCGAATCGACTCTGCGGATCAGTTTTTTGGGCATGAGCAGACGCTGCGGATGATTTTTGAGACGTTGAATAGTGGTAGTAGTGTGGCACTGATAGGCGATCGCGAAATGGGCAAGTCTTCGTTGCTCAAGGCGGTCGAAGCACGAGCTAAAACAGAGCTAGCAATTCCCCGCGATCCCATCTACCTCGACCTGCGTAACGTGGCCGACGAAGCCGACTTTTACTATGCCCTGTGCCACAAAGTTGGCATTCCTGAGTGCAAAGGATTTCGCCTATCGCGCGAGCTACAGGCTAAGCGGCTCCTGCTGATTCTGGATGAAATTGAGAAAATGACCTGGGATGGATTCACCAATCAGGTACGCGGTCAGTTGCGGAGCCTAGCCGAAGGTGGAAGCGCACCGCTGCGACTAGTGATTGCCGCGTCCAAGTCGCTAGATCGATTGTTTGTAGACAGTGCCGATGGCAATAGAGTCTCGCCCCTTTCGGGCATCTGCCGCGAAGAGTGGGTGATGCCCTGGTCGGACGCGGTAATTCGTGACTTTATTCGCGACCGTTTGCAGCCAACCTCTGTTGCTTTCTCCGAGGCAGATATCCTCAGTATTATTCAGGCTAGCGAGGGCAAGCCGAGAGAAATCGTGAAGCTTTGTCATCAGCGCTATGCCAGCTTGCAGAGATAGATGCCATGACAGCACCTCCCGTCCCGAAATTAGATTTAGCGCCTAAGCGTCGCAAGCCACTGTCACTGTGGAATCCGCTGGACTATCTACAGCTATTGTGCTGGGTGTTCTTTTTTCCGCAAGCGCTGAGATGGTACATAGAAACCTTTGGTGAAGAAAAAGGGCTAAATGTCTGCAAAACTTTGGCAGAGCAGCGACAGTGGTGGCAACAATCACCTATCCAGCGAACTTTCTGGCTTCAAGGTTTGCTTTTGACCGTCTTTGCACCCATTGGTGTTGCAGCCATACTTGACAGTCTAGGTATCTCAGTTAATACGGGAGACGTGGTACTCGACGTGGTAATAGGCGTAGCAGGGGGCGTGACGGTCGGCATAGCAGGAGGCGTGGCGAGAGGTGTGGTGTTCGGCGTGGCAGTAGGCGTGGAGCTGTGTTTAGCGTTCGGCGTATCAGGAGACTTAACAGACTTGACGGAAGGCATAGCGACAGACTGGGCAGAAGTAGCATTAGACTCGGTGGGAGATGTTGTAGGAGACTTGGCGTACGTCACGACGGGAGGCGTGGCATTTGGCGTGACGTTAGCCGTGACGGGAGGCGTGGTGTTCGGCATGACGTTAGGCGTGGCGTTCGGCATGGTGGGAGGCGTGACGTTAGGTGTGACGGGAGGCGTGACGTTAGGTGTAGTGGGAGGCGCGGTGGGAGGTGTGACGTTAGGTGTGGTGGGAGGCGTGGTGTTCGGCGTGGCGTTCGGCGTGGTGGGAGGCGTGGCGTTCGGCGTAACGTTAGGCGCGGTGGGAGGTGTGACGTTAGGTGTGGTGGGAGGCGTGGTGTTCGGCGTGGTGTTCGGCGTGGTGTTCGGCGTGGTGTTCGGCGTGGCGTTCGGCGTGGCGTTCGGCGTGGCGGTCGTGCGGCCAGAGCTTTGGGTAGCGACTGCGCTTTCTAGACAATTACCTAGTAGTCGGATCAGAGCATTCAGCCGTATCACAGCAATTCCGCTTCCCGGTTTGGCTAATCAGATCCTTGACTGGCTAAGTCACGACTGGCCCCAGGCGCTTAACAATATCAATTCACTGCTGGCCTACACTGAGCAGTTCAGCCCTATCATTGGTGCCGTTAGTCAAAGCCTATCAAGACAAGATCCAGATGTTTTGGTCCTTAGAGTTTCTCAGCTAGCTGAAGAGCCGTTCGATTGGAAGCTGCTCCGCTACAGTTCTGCTTCATTATCAAATGCGCTGAAAGAGCAATTTGTTAAAGGCTTTTTCTACCTGCCGCATAGCGTTAAGCGGCGTCTTCTATCTCGCTCCAACACTCGCCTGCGAACAGATACGCCTGCGCGCGCCACTGCTGCTGGCTTCTGGTACCTGCACCGACATCAACCCAGCCACGCCGCCAGGGCTTTCTCCCACGTCCGTCACATCTCCCACGGCGCAGAGATGCAGCAGCTCTCCCACGGTCTAGCCCTAGCACTAAACGCAAAACAGCTAAACGACAGCACTCTAGCTGCCGGACTCAGCATGCCGACATCTTCGCCATTACTACGCGATCAGACCTGGTCTGCTATTTCTCAGCTGCGCAGCGTGGTCGATGATGCGCAGCTGATCTACCAAAGCTATTCTCGCACTGCCCGCTCCCTCGCCCTAAATAGAGCGCTAGGTACGCTAAGAGAAATCATCAACACCGCCGATCGCATCCCTCTTGCCGAGCGGCCATTAATTATCGAAATTGCTGACGCCTGGAAAGAAAAGCTACTAGCGATTGCGGCAGAGGTTGGCGAAGTTACCCATACCCAACCCGTTGCCAATCCTTATGTGGCAGGCGACCCCGTCGAGGGTGATCTGTTCGTTGGCAGAGGCGAAGTGATCAAACAGTTAGAAGAACTATGGCTAATGGGCAATCAGCTTCAGTCGGTCGTGCTGTATGGCCATCGCCGCATGGGTAAAACGTCCATCCTCAAAAACCTCTCCACGTCTCTGGGTAACAACATTCAAGTCGCTTATGTAAACCTGCTCAACCTGGGCGCAGTCTCTAACGATACAGGAGAGGGCGAAGTCTTGATCGCTATCAGCGACGCTATCAGTCACACGCTTTCTATCTCACCGCCAAAAGACGAAGATTTACTAAACCTGCCCTCTATCACTTTTCGCCGCTTCATTCAATCCATCAGCAGACGCTTCAAAAAAGGACAGGGCTTAGTGATTGCCCTAGACGAGTTTGAAAAGATAGAGGAGCTAATCGCCGCCGACATCCTTAGCAAAGACTTCCTCGGCTTCCTTCGAGGCATTTTGCAAGAAGAGGCCAATATTGCTTTTGCCTTCGCTGGCCTTCACACGCTCGAAGAAATGACAGAGGACTATTTTAATCCGCTGTTTGCCAGCGTCCTGCCCATCCGCGTTGGCTTCTTTAGCCTCGGCGAGACCCGGCAGCTACTGGCTAATCCTGATGAAGACTTCACCCTAGACTATCTGCCAGATGCGCTTGATGAGATCTTTCGACTCACCGCAGGTCAGCCCTACCTCACACAGCTACTCGGCTTCCAGCTAGTGCGCCAGTACAATCATCAGGTCTTCGATCTAGGGCAAGATCGCGATTCTATCTTCACCCTCACAGACCTCGATACCGTTATCAATCACACCGACTTTTTCTCGAACGGGCGCTACTACTTCACAGGCGTTTGGGATCAGGCCGCTCAAGACGCACCCGGTCAACAGGATATTCTGAAAGTCCTTGCAAATGAACCAGAAGGACTATCCGCTTCAACCCTTCGCAGACGAACCGATCTCTCCTCAGAGGAAGTCGAACTAGCCCTAAAAACCCTAGAACGTCACGATGTCGTCAGCGTAACTGAAGGCCGCTGGGGAATTATCGTCCCGCTATTCCGTCAGTGGGTATCCGAGCATCAATAATCTCTATATGTAGACAATCTGGTTTTCCATTTCATCAGCTGTGGTGCTATCTAAGATGATTAGCAGTCGGCGTACGACTTCTTGATAGGGATGCCTAACTGCGATAATGATGCCGAAGTGCTGCTTTCGCTCTTCAAAATATTCTTGAGCTAAGTTCTCGAAGTCACTTCTATTGTGTGTTACCAGCGTAGCCCCTCGACTCACAGCGTATTCCAGTTGCTCAGCATCAGTCTTTCCAAGTCGATTGACCTGTCTAACAGTAGTTGATTCAAATCCTCTAGAACGCAGCAACTCCGCAATAAGAATGTCAACATCCTCATCTAAATAGGTAGAAACAAATATTCGACTCATGATTATTTGATGCGCGGATCAATCAGGCCTTCGGGAATATGATTGCGCTCAATATGTGCGTTGATCTCCGCTTGATGATCCAGGTAGTAGCTGAGCGCATCAAATACTTGGGATAAAGACAGATGAGGTAATCTTTGCGGAATTTCTTCGGGCGAAACGTTGATGCGCCACATTTCTACGATGGCTCTGACTGGCGTTCTTGTTCCCTTGATAATTGGCTCACCGCTAAGAATTTCTTTATTTCTAACAATATGGCAATGCTCAGTTTGAATCATCAAAATTCACCTGACAGGCTAGGCTCTATATTAACGTGTGAGCTCGATACCAACTGACGAGGAAATGATGGCATGCTTTGTGTGGAACGCTTAGCCCAGATGATGCCTTTTGATAAGTTGCCGCCTGAGCGGTTGCAGTGGGTATGCGATCGCGCCCACCCTGTCCACCTCTCCCCCGGCGAAGTCCTCGTCCGCCAGGGCGACACTTCCCTCGGCTTCTTCATCCAGCTCAGCGGCCAGATCACCGTCACCCAGCACACCAACGGTGCGGATATGCCCGTCGGCCGTCACGAGAGTCCGTCTTTCTTTGGCGAAATTCAGGTGCTGACCGAAGATATCGTACCAGTGACGCTTACCGCTGACACCGAGACAGAGCTCTATCGGCTAGACTGTCCAGATTTCCTCGATCTGGTCCATAGCTGCCGCGAATTTGAAAGAGACATTTTTCGCACCGTCGGACAAAGGCTGCGCGGATTAGAGTCTTTCATTCGTACGCGAGAAAAGATGGCGGCGCTCGGAACTTTGTCAGCAGGGCTGGCCCATGAGCTGAACAACCCAGCGGCAGCGCTAGTTCGGGTGATGAAGGATATCGAGCCTGCCATGCTGGAGCTACAGCGGATGAATCTGGTGTACGGACAGCATCAGCCGGATGAGGAGCATACCCGTCAGTGGACGGAGACAAGAGATCGTGGGTTTGAGGCGATCGCAAATCCGGAAAATGACCCGCTGGCACAGGGCGATCGCGAAGACGCCCTCACCGACTGGCTAGAAGACTACGGCATCGAGAACGCCTGGGAACTGGCCGAACCGCTGGCCGCAGGCCAGGTCGAACCGGAGACATTGGATCGACTAATTGACTGCTGGCGCAATGACAAGACCGAAATGCGCGATATGGGCATCCGCTGGCTGGCTCTTTCCTTTGATGTGATGGGGATGATTCGCAATGGTCTAGATGGCGCAGAGCGCATTTCCACGCTGGTGCAGTCGATGAAGTCCTACTCGTATATGGATCAGGCCGCCCAGCAGCAGGTAGATATTCACAGCGGCATCGAAGACACTCTGCGCCTGTTTGCCTTCAAACTCAAGCATGGTATTAAG
The DNA here is from genome assembly GCA_039111275.1 of Cyanobacteria bacterium P01_D01_bin.1. Classification (GTDB taxonomy): domain Bacteria; phylum Cyanobacteriota; class Cyanobacteriia; order Phormidesmidales; family Phormidesmidaceae; genus Phormidesmis. The sequence continues at coordinate 11,582 of JBCCOH010000062.1, forward strand.
GTCAAACGTCAGTACGGCAAAGACCTCTCTAAAGTCACTGCCTTTGGTAGTGAGCTTAACCAGGTATGGACAAACCTAATCGATAACGCGATTGACGCGCTCAATGAAGAGGAAACAGGCACAGCGGATAAAACACCCACTATCACGATCCGGACCTGTAGCAAAGGTGCCGATCTGATTGTAGAAATCGAAGACAACGGCCCCGGCATTCCACCCGAGGTCAAAAATAGAATCCTGGACCCTTTCTTTACAACCAAACCGATGGGAAAAGGATCGGGGCTAGGACTCGACGTCGTCAGACGAATCGTCCAGAACCGCCACAAAGGCAGCTTGCTGATAGAATCCAAGCCGGGTAAAACTGTCTTCTCCGTTCGAATACCTACGTAGAAAAATCAGCTCTGGCGCTAATCTACTGGTACTAGCTCACTATTCACTTCGTTCACCGAACGGCGACGCAGTTCCACTGATTCTTCGCGGGGCAACAGATCAAATACTTCGCGCAGCCGATCGTCGATCTGTTCGTAGCTCGTTTGGCCGACTTCGTTTAGTACCACGTTGTCGTCGGCATCGAATACGACGGTTTGCGGCACTGATCCTTCGAAGTAGTAGCCCGCTTCGTTGGGTGCGTAGCTGTCCTTGACTGGAATAGAATCAGCAGCAACAGAGACAAAATTTGCGACTCTACCGTAGGGCGCTTGTAGCTGCGAGACTACCGACGAGAATACTTTGCTATCTCGGCTGTCGTCGACATAGAAAAACAGCAAAGTCGGCTTGTCTTGCTTGAGCGATTGGGTCAGGTTGAATTTTGGTGGAACGATGGAGCCATTGCCTGCATACAGCGCAAAGATATTGCCGTCGTAGTTGTCGTCGTCGATGCCAGCCCAGGCGGGCGTGGTCCAAATGCCGACCCAAATGCTTGATAGCGCGATCGCACACATCACCATCAAGCCTAGCTTACGAAAAAATTGAACCAGCATACCTGACCCGTATTTGTAGCTACCAAACATGAAAGACACAGCCCCTCAAGAATCTTCAAAGCTCTCAACGATACCTTGAAGCACGTCTTTATTGTCTGCGTAGCGGTCTCTCCTTGTCCAGCCAACAACCTGATAGTAGCTATCGACACCTTGGACAGTGGTATGTAGATACACAACTGGCACACCGTCTACCTGTCCTCGAATCTCATACTGAACCGCCGGGTTGCCATCCACCTGATCGACGCCAGTACGAACCGACGCCTCGTAGTCGCCTAGCTGCCTCTCGATTAGCCAGCGATACTGTTCGGCGTTGTCTTCTAAGCCAAATTGACTAAGATCGGCTTTGTCTTCAGAGACTACGCTAGCGTAGAGGGCTTCGGCTGGATAGGTGGCGTAGATATCGGCATCGCCTCGTAGCTGATTCGCCACCTTCCACTGAGGTGGCACGGTGATTTTAGCGCCTGTGTCGGTGTTTTCTAGGACGGTTGATCGATCGAAGGTTTGGTCTGGTGTGCGGGCGACATCGACGCTGTTGTCCGTACGACAGCCGCTAATGCTAGTAATCAGCAAGGTGCCGATGAACAGAGGGGCAACTGTCCTAGTGACTGTATTGCTAATGCAGTGGCTAATAGAGCTTGCAGCTAGTGATCTCAGATTTTTGGAGTTCGACGGTACGCTGACCACAGTTCTGTAGGGAGGATTTTGTAAGGAGTTGGTAGAGGGCTTGTCAAAGTTAGCCAAAGCATAACAGAAGAAATATCCCCTATTCCCTTTATGCTGGAGACAGCTATATAGAATGCCACTCTAATCCTCATGCTCAGAGCCGGAATTGTTGGGCTACCCAACGTCGGAAAATCTACCCTATTTAATGCGGTCGTCGCGAATGCGAAGGCTCAGGCCGCAAACTTTCCTTTTTGCACTATCGAGCCGAATGTGGGTGTTGTTGCCGTACCCGACGAGCGACTACAGGCGCTATCTGATATCTCTAGCTCTAAGGAAATCGTGCCAGCGCGAGTTGAATTTGTCGATATCGCAGGTTTGGTAAAGGGTGCGAGTCAAGGTGAGGGACTAGGCAACCAGTTTTTGGCTAATATCCGAGAAGTGGATGCAATTATCCATGTAGTGCGCTGCTTCGAGAATGATGACATTATCCACGTATCGGGTTCGATTGGACCGCTGCGCGATATAGAAGTCATTAACCTGGAGCTGGCACTGTCGGATCTAGGACAGATTGAAAAGCGAATGGAGCGAATTCGCAAGCAGGCTCGCAACAATCAGGAGGCGCAGGCTGAGCTGGATATTCTAGAAAAGCTACAGCCGGTGCTAGACGAGGGCAAGGCTGCTCGTTTGGTCGAACTTGACGACGACGAGGCGCTGGTAATCAAGCCTTTGGGTCTGCTGACGCGCAAGCCGATCATCTACGCGGCGAATGTCTCTGAAGATGATTTGGCAGCGGGCAATCAGTGGGTCGAAGAAGTGCGCACTCATGCCGAGAGTGAAGCGGCGCAGGTGGTCGTGGTCTCTGCACAGGTAGAGGCGGAGCTATTGGAGATTCCTGAAGATGAACGAGCGGACTTTTTAGAAGCTTTGGGTGTAGAGGAAGGTGGCTTGCAGTCGTTGATTCGAGCGACGTACGAGCTGCTAGGACTGCGGACTTACTTTACGACGGGGCCGCAAGAGACGCGGGCTTGGACTATCAAGGCTGGGATGCTAGCGCCACAGGCGGCAGGCGTGATTCATACGGACTTCGAGCGGGGCTTTATTCGCGCTGAGACGGTGGGGTATGACGATCTAGTCACATCTGGTTCGATGGGAGCGGCGAAAGAAAAGGGTCTAGTTCGTAGTGAAGGAAAGGAATACACCGTCAAGGAAGGCGATGTGATGCTGTTTCGATTCAATGTGTAGGCGCTGTTCTGTAGATAAGCGCTAAATAAACCCAGATAGGTACTGGTAGATTACAGAAATTCTGGATAAGGACTGTGTCTACCAGCGCCTGCTGATCGCGTGTTCTTACGGAAAATAAAGCTTCTTGCTAGGCAGGTGGCTCGGTTGCAATTAAAATTTTTCAAGATGCGGGTGCAGCCTAGTTGATGGAGTTCTAGATCTGAGAAAGGTAGAGTTGTGTATTGAACTGGTTCATTAGAGTTCCGAATTGGACGATTCCGAATTGGGCGGCTTTGTCACTAGTGATGAATGGGCTGCTGTTTACGACAGTGTTGGCGATCGCGCATCAACAGTCCATGTCTTCTCGGGGACTGTACGCGGCTGGGCAGCTAAATGATTCTCTGGTGGTCGATGCGGCGATCGCCGATAACATTCCTGACTTACCACATCCGAGCGGCGGACGTAAGCTTAGCTACGAACAGTGGCGAGAAGTCTTAGCAGAAGATGCCAAGACCATGGCGTCTAAAAATCCTGACCATCTAAGTGTGCTGCTTGGCGACTCGCTCAGCCTATGGTTTCCAGGCGAGCTAATGCCCGGTAGACGGGTATGGATCAACCAGAGCATTTCAGGTGAGAAGACCAAAGGACTGCTCAATCGGCTGGACTTTCTAAAATATAACGACGTCGAAGCCGTTTTCTTGATGATCGGCATCAACGACTTGATTTGGGGCGAGTCAGACGAAGAGATTTTGATCAATTATCGAGAAATTGTTCGCCAGCTAAAGCAAGCGCATCCAGAGACGCAGATAGTTGTTCAGTCGATTTTGCCACATGGTGGGGAGAATTCGACCTGGGAGAGCCGGGACAAATTGGCAGCGCTGCCCAGTGAACGAATTCAGCGGATGAACGATTCGCTCAAAGAAATTGCCGCCGACAATCAAGCCTATTATCTAGATCTGTATCCTATCTTTGTGACTGGTGACGGTACCTTGCGGCCTGATTTGACGACTGATGGCCTGCATTTGAACCGGCAGGGGTATTTGGTTTGGCGGAGTGCGATCGCACTCTACGCCCAGCTAGAACTTCAATAGCCCTACAAAAATAGACTGCCATCAAACCCGGTACGATAGGTTATGTAGAGCTACCGATAGACGATTCTGACAACCTCATGGATACCAAAGCCTTTAAGCGCCAGCTTAACCACTCCGAAAACTACTACCGCAATCAGGGATTTGGAGAGAAGGAAAACGTTGCTGGGCAGATGCAGTCGGAATACGAAAGCAGCCTGATCCAAAAAATCAGAGCGAATGGCAATCTGCTAGTAGAAGGCAACGTGACTATCCATCTAGCCGAGTCCTTTGGCTTTTGCTGGGGAGTAGAAAGGGCGGTAGCGATGGCCTATGAAGCTAGGCAGCATTTTCCTGGCCAGCGGCTGTGGATCACCAACGAGATCATCCACAACCCAGAAGTGAACCAGCAGCTCAAGGCGATGGATGTTCACTTTATCGAAGTTGAGGATGATGCGAAAGACTTTTCGGGCGTAGGGGAAGGTGATGTCGTCATCCTGCCTGCCTTTGGTGCTAGCGTACAGGAAATGAAGCTGCTACATGATAAGGGATGCACTATCGTCGATACGACCTGCCCCTGGGTTTCAAAGGTTTGGAACACTGTAGAAAAGCACAAGAAGAAGGAATTCACCTCTATCATTCATGGCAAGTACAAGCATGAGGAAACCGTCGCCACGACCTCTTTTGCGGGAACTTATCTAGTTGTCTTGAACTTGTCTGAGGCTGAATACGTCGCCGACTACATCCTCAACGGTGGCAATAGAGAAGATTTCCTCTCCAAATTCGCTAATGCTCATTCTGAAGGCTTCAATCCTGACCGAGATCTAGAAGGCGTTGGCATCGCTAATCAGACCACGATGCTAAAAGGTGAGACCGAACAGATTGGCAAATTGTTTGAGCGCACTATGCTAAAGAAGTATGGCCCGGTAGAATTCAACAATCACTTTCATAGCTTCAACACCATCTGCGATGCTACCCAAGAGCGTCAGGATGCGATGTTCAACCTTGTAGAAGCTGACGTTGATCTGATGGTTGTCATTGGCGGTTTCAACTCATCGAATACGACCCATCTACAAGAGATTGCCATCGAGCGAGACCTGCCTTCATTTCATATCGACAGCGCCGAGCGGATAGATCTAGGCAATCAGATAGAGCATAAGCCCCTTCACAGCGACCAGCTAAAAACAGAATCCGGCTGGTTGCCTGCTGGCAAGATTTCAGTGGGCGTGACATCGGGTGCATCGACGCCGGACAAGGCTGTGCAAGAAGTCATCGAAAAGATCTTCGCGATCAAGGCGAAAGTGCCTGCTGGTGCTGCACAGTGCTGAAGAAACTTTATGTAGATGCTAGTGAACTATCTAGGGCCATCATAGGGAAGGCGCTGCCAGTCCGGGTCAATTTGAGCTAGCCAGTCTTCGCCCACACGAATTGTGATATCAGAATCGATATCGCCTGTAGATTCAGAGACAACTTGACCTAGATTAAGAATAGATTGAATCTCTCTGGCACTACCGACATCACCACGCTGTACTACGACTGAAGTTTTTGGGTGCACTTCGGCCCAGTTGGGAACAACATACACATCAACGAAGCCCTTATCCCTCAGGTACTCGGCCATAGAGGAGCTGGCATATCGTTCGTCGGTGGCGTTTTGTACGGCAATCCTGAGGTTGCTGAGGGCCCAGTCCGAAGGGGGGGCGTAGTAGCTGATATCGGCATCGCTGACAAATTCGGCTGCATCGGCATCAAAATAGGTGCGCATGATTTCGCTATTGACGGTGGGATCAGATAGCCAATAGCTAGCGCGATATTCTTCTGGGTCGCTGAATCGGCCCGGTAGCATCACCATCTGCAAGTCTTGAGTTTCTAGATCTAGGCCAAAGCCCGCTAGCGCTAGCAGCTCTTCTACACTAAGGTTAGTGTCGATGCGCTTTTGTAAAACACGAACGATCTGCGGCAGTTTTGTCAATACGCTGGGATTTGTCAGCCGTTGACGCAGCGCTTTGAGTAGAATTTGCTGTCTTTGCACTCTGCCAATGTCACCGTAGGCATCTTGGCGAAACCGAGCAAACTGCTCTGCCTGGTCACCGTCTAGAGTTTGCAGCCCAGGCTCTAGATCGATTACCAGCCCTTGAGTTTTGTCTTCGTACTGCATGGCCTTTGGCACTAGCACCTCAATGCCGCCGACCAGATCGACAATCTCCTGAAACGCGGTGGTGCTGACTCTGACGTATCGGTCGATTTCTACATTACTGAAGTTGTAGCTGACGGTTTCGGCTGCGAGCTCCGCGCCACCTTCTGCATTGGCTTCGTTAATCTTATCGATGCCGTAGCCCGGAATCTCTACGCGAGTATCACGAGGAATAGACATCACGTTGACGGTATCTTCTTCTGGATTGACGCGAACCAGTAGCATCGTATCGGTCCGACCGACTAGATCATCTGGGTCTGCACCTTCGATATCTCTGGCCTCGTCTAGGCCCATTACTAGGATGTTGACTGGCCGAGCCACCTGATAACGAAAGCCGGAGCGCCATAGGTCGCTGAGGGGCGGGGCAACGGTTTCACCGCTGATCTGACGGGGGAGAGGAAAGGTGATGATGGCGATCGCACCCAGTCCCGCTGTAAACAGAGCAGTAGCAGCAAAGGTCCCTGCCAGCAGCGTATTTCTCAGAAATCGCTGAACCCTAGAACGTGACTTGGGTTTTGGCTGCCAGACAGTTACAGCACTGGTTCGACGTTCGATGGACGTAATTGCCGGCGATTTTGCTACTTTCTGCTTTGTTTTAGACTCTAGTTTGGCCTCTACCCTAGAGGGCGATTTGGAGGAGGGCCGTGGGCGACTAGCTTTCGTAGAAGAGGGCTGCGCTTCAGCATTAAGTTCTGATTTTTGAGGCGAGGTGGTCATGCTGAGCGGCGTATGGGGTTAACAGAGAGAAAGCTAAATTAAACAGGACATTGTTTACATGACTCGTCGTCTGTGAAACAGTTTCCGTAAGAAAGTGAGATGCGAGATATGAAGATACCTTCAAGTTTGTATCTTGTTGGTCAATTATTAAGGGAATTGTAGCTCATGGCCTACCGCCTATTAAAAACCGGGCGGTAGTATGATGCGGAATCTTCGATGGCACGGAAAGGATTATGGCTCGTTTCATTCCTATTATCTTGGCGGGCGGCAAAGGTGAACGGTTTTGGCCGGTGAGTCGACTAAAACGACCTAAGCAGTTTCTCTGTTTAGATGGGGGTGACAGATCACTGCTGCAGTGTACCGCTGATAGATTACTCCCGCTGGCAGATTGGGCAGATTTGTTCGTGATTACTTCTGCTCAGATTGCGGATGGGGTAAAAGAACAACTGCCGAAGCTGCCAACTGAGAATATTTTGGTAGAACCCCAAGGGCGAGACACCGCGCCTGCGGTGGCCTGGGCCACTATCGAAGTGGCCAAGCGCTACGGTGAAGATGCGATCTGCGGCTTTTTCCCGGCAGACCACTACATTATTGATGAGGCTCGCTATTGCGATACGCTGCGGGCGGCGACAGAGCTGGCTGTGAGTGAAGGGGCGATCGCCACCCTTGGCATCACGCCCACCTTCGCCTCCACTGGCTATGGCTACATCGAGCAGGGCAAGTCAGCTGGTAGCTTTAGCGCCGGTAGCGTCACCGATTTACCCGCCTATAAAGTCAGCCGCTTCGCCGAAAAACCCAACAAACCCACCGCTGAATCGTTCCTTGATAGCGGCAACTACAGTTGGAATAGTGGCATGTTTATCTTCCCCGCCTCGGTGATGATAGCCGAGCTGAAGACGCACGCCCCCGAAATGACCACTGCCCTGATCGAAAAGGGCGTAGACGCCTACGCCACGCTAGAAAAGCTCAGCATTGACTACGCGGTGATGGAAAAAACGGACCGAGCTTACGTGGTTCCGGCTGATTTCGGCTGGGATGATTTGGGCGACTGGAATGCGATCGAAAGGCTGCTAAAAGGCGAGGATAAAAACGTAGAGATGTGCGACCACGTCTCTATCGATACCGTTGGCAGCATCTTGTACAGCGCCAATCCTGAAGAGCTGGTAGTCACTATTGGTCTAGAAGATATAGTGGTGGTGCGCGACGGCGATGCTACCCTGATTGTGAAGAAAGACCGCACTCAGGAAATCAAGCAAGCAGTGAAGGCGCTAGGAAAAGAAGAGAGATTTCAGCACCTGCTGTAGTTGCTTGCCTGCTATGGGCATTAGATGAGGCTGTATGAGTAAGCCAAAGGCTGTCTGGAATTGTCAGCGGCGCGCTGCGGTGATTGTTATTCTTTGCGCTAGCCTGTCGTCGGGGAGCGTAGCAGTTCCGGCCTATGCTGAGGAGGGGCTCGGTGGTGACAGCTCGCTGAGGACGTATGCGGTTACCCGGTCTGAAATATCTAGAGCGCGACTGGCTAATAACCGGATTTTACTGGATCTGAGCGATCGCACCGTCTATTTGTACAGTGGTAGCGAACTGATCGACAGCTACCCAGTGGCAGTCGGAACGGCCGAAACACCAACACCGACTGGCGAGTTTTCTGTGACGCAGCTAGTGGTGAACCCGGTTTGGCAGAGTCCGTGGACCGGAGAAGTGCGATCGCCGGGACCAGACAGCGCCCTCGGGCTGCGATGGATTGGATTTACTAGCAATAGTGAAGGGGTATTTGGCTTCCACGGAACGCCAACAGTAGAGTCGATTGGCCATGCCGCTTCTAACGGCTGCGTACGGATGCGCAACGATGATGTAGTTGAGCTGTTTTCTCAAGTAGCGATCGGCACGACTGTTTCGGTAGTGCCGTAGCGGTTGTTCGCGACCGTGTAATAAAGCCTTTGCATCAGCTCGCTGATCGGCATCAGCGAATATTCAACTGCGCTATCTCCAAAAACAGTCCGCTCGGACAATTGCAAAAATCGCCAGGCAAAACCATTAGTGATGCAGCCAAAAACCGGCAGCGGCGGCAGGTTGGCTTTTTGATTGAACCTTTGCGCCGCAATCATTTCAGCTAGGCACTGACCTAGTCCCTCAGACATGATCGAGCGCATAGCTTCGACAATAACTAGTACGGGCGCTCTGATAATTTCTAGCTCTTCGGAGAGGGTGATCAAAAAATCGCAGGCACCCCGTAGATTTTCTTCAACAGAAACGTCAAAAGATACGCCTGAATGTACGCCAATCGTATGAATCTGTCTGAGCGTAGCAAGTACAGGGGCAATCACAAACTCAGACTTCGCTTTCTCTGAAGGCGTTCTTCTAGCCATATCCACGTCTCTCTCTAGCTGCAGAGTCAGTAGGTTCAAGGCCTCTTTAGCAGTAGGTGGCAGACTGGGTAGCACTTTTGGAAAAACAGAACGTGTGCCTAAATACTCAATATTGAATTGATCAACAGCCGTTTGGAGTGAAAAGCCGGAGTAGGTCATCAGTTTAGACAGACCCGGTAGAGTCTTGGGCTATGAACGTACCACGTTTGCTATGCAACAATCATAAGTCGCAAAGGAAGCGCGGGTAGCTCTATTCCACTAAGTCACGGCAATTAAGTCACGGCGATTAAGTCACGGCAATGTCGAAATGCAGCACATCTTCTCTTTTGCCCAGCTTAGTGTACAGCTGTATAGCAGGCGGATCGTCAGTGTCTGCCTGAACGAAGATAACGTAGGCTCCTCGATCAGCCGCTATCTTTTTAAGCGTTTCGATCAGCGCTGTCGCAATACCCTGTCGTCGATACTCAAAAGAGACAGCGATGTCATAGATGTATATTTCGCTGCGCGCTTGCTCGAACTTGCATAGCTCGTAGGCTGTCAGCCCTCCTACTACTTCGTCCTGTTTTAGCGCAGCTAGCGCAATAAAATAATCTTGGCCAAGTAAGCGCTGAAGGTACGCTGTTTTCGGCTGAGCTTGGCTGTAGGTCTCCACATCGTCAAAAGCCTGACCAAAAACGTGAAGCAAGGACCTCATCAGCGGTGTATCTGCTTTTGAAAGCTGCTTGATCACAGTGCCAACATCCTCCCACATTCGAGAAAGGCAACATCTACACAGCCTACTCCTAAAGCGCTACTTCGCGACCGTTATACAAGTTCATCGAGCGCTCTACGCCTTTTCTCAAGCTCAGATCCACGGCATCAACGGCCATTGGAATCACAGCATCGACAACTTTTCTATCTTCTGGGGCGAAGCGCCCAAGCACATGAGAGACGACTGCGCTGTCGCGATCACCATCTTTATCTGCACTGCCCACGCCTATGCGCAGCCGAGGAAATTCCTTAGTTCCTAAGTGAGAAATAATTGATTTCATGCCGTTGTGGCCACCTGCTCCGCCCGACAACCGCATTCGCAGCTTGCCAGTCGGCAAATCCATATCGTCGTATATCGCTAGCACGGCAGTCGGCTCTAGCTTGTACCAGTCCAACACAGCGCGTACTGATTGCCCAGATTTGTTCATGTAGGTAGTCGGCTTCAGCAGAACGATCCGCTCTCCTGCACTGCGAAACTCACCTGCTATCCCTTGAAAGCGCTTGTTGTCTGCTAGCGAAACGCCTGGAAAGCTCTTGGCCAGTGCGTCAACGATTTCAAAGCCGATGTTGTGCCGAGTGCGTTCGTATTTCGCGCCTGGATTGCCTAGACCAACAATCAATCTGGGCTGAACGACGACTGGAGTTTCGGCGATTGACTTAGCACTGTCTTGGGTACTTTTCTGAGCGCTTTTTTGGGCGACTTTCTCAGTGTCCGGGGATGTCCCTGCCATGTTTCTTCTATGCTGGCTGCGATTCGTCCGCAGTTTCGGCAACTTTAGTTTCTGCGGCTTCGGTTTCGGCTACTTCAGTTTTAGCGGCTTCAGTTTTAGTGGCTTCAGTTTCGACGATCTTTGCTTCAGTAGGTTCGCCGCCTTTGCTAGCCGCTTTGTCCGGGGCGTTGGCATCGCCCTTCCCTTGGGAAATCGCCCGAGGCTTCTCTAACGTCGCCTTCATGGGCTCTGCCACTGTCTTTTCGATGCGCTCTGCTTCTTTTTTGAACTCAGTTTCAAACTCTTTTGTAGCATCTTGAAAGCCTTTCATCGCCTTGCCCAGGCTGCGGCCGATCTCTGGCAGCTTCTTGGGACCAAACACCAGCAGGGCCACAATCATAATCAGGCCCATCTCAGGTAGGCCAATTCCAAAGATGTTCATTATTTAGTCATCCATCGAGTGTTCTATTGCCTGAAATTATAAAGGGCTGGCGTATGACACACCTGCCCCTTACTGGATATTCAGAAAAAGGAAGCCAGCTTTAGTTGCCGAGGCTTCTCCAGTCCACATCGACGTTATTGATGATGAGAGAGGAGTTGTATAGCTGAAGGATAATCAGCAAAAACACGAGGAACAGAACCATAAATACGCCCATTACTGGCGTTGTCCCCCACCCCGGGGAGACCTTACCGTACTCAGAGTTCAAGGGCTTTAGAAGGTTGCCCAGTTTCGTGCGCTGTGCCATGGGGAGACTCGGGAGGTAAACTTTTACTTTATACTCTGTAATAATAAAGGAAATCACGAAAAAAGCTAAATGGAAAACTTAGATTCTGCAACAGTTCTTATTGTCTCTGTGGCGACAATTGTTTTTGGCTTCACGGCGTTTGCCGTATATACAGCGTTTGGTCCCCCTGCAAAGGAGCTAGGCGACCCGTTTGAGGATCACGAAGATTAGTCGATTGCTGCTATCTTTCCCCACCTTATCCTCATCGTCGAGCAGAGAAAACTTTGCTCGGCTTCACTGTGAGTGTTAAAATCGATTGCTCTGATATTGTTCGGCTACGCCGTCTAGAACCTGCCAATGATCAAAATTCGACTAAAGCGCTACGGGAAAAAGCGCGAGGTTAGCTATCGTATTGTCGCTATGCGATCGCAAGACCGCCGCGACGGTCGTCCGCTAGAGGAGCTGGGTTTCTACAATCCTAGAACCGACGAAACTCGCCTAGAGGTACCGGCAATTGTGAAATGGCTAAAGGAAGGGGCTCAGCCAACAAAGACGGTTGAGAGTATCTTGCGAAAGGCGAATGTGTACGAGCAGCTCAGCAGCTAGCAAGACTTTTTAGTGAGCAAAACCTAGTGAACAAGACCTAGTGAGCAAGACCTAGTGAGCAAGACCTTTAGCAAAACAGTCCAATAGACGGCCTCAGCAGGCTTTTCGACTTGATTTAGGACGAAAGATATGGCGGATTACGAAGCACTGGCGCGTTATCTAATGGAGCCTTTTCTGGATAAGCCAGAAGAGCTCAAATTCCATATCGAATCGCTATCTGGTGGTAAGAAGCTTTGGCTGAGGGCTGCTTTCAACGAAGAAGAAGATAAGGGCCGGGTGTTTGGCCGAGGCGGACGCAATATCAAGGCAATCCGCCAAACCATTATGGTGGCTGGCAAGCTGGACGATATGACGGTCAACCTTAGTGTCTTTGGGGAGCCTGGGCCTGAGAAGTCTGAGCGAGGCGGCGATCGCGGTGGTAGAGGCCGCAGTGATCGCGGCGGTAGAGGTCGGGGTGATCGCGGTGACAGAAGGCCGCCTCAACGAGCCAGTACGAATCCTGCCCCCCCAAAGAAAAAGCCAAAGCCAAAAGACGATTAAGCCCGGTCGGCTGTGCCAGATCTAAAGCATGTCGTCGCTGCTGAAAACATTCCGAAGATATTCGGTTGGAAGCGTTAGGCTCAGGATGCTGGCATCACTTGGTCTTCTTTAAATCCTTTGTCTTTGATGGGAAATTATACGCTCGGTTTGATGAGCCCTGAAAATGCGATCGCACTAGCAGGGCCACGAGAAGAAAATATTAAACGGATTGCTCAGCAGACAGGGGCAGTTGTCGTGCTGCGAGGCAGTGAGCTAAGTATTGCCGGGACCGACAATCAGGTGAACCGGGTTAAGCGCATCGTCGAGACTCTAGAGCCGACCTGGAGTCAGGGGCAGGCGATCGCCGTCACCGACGTGCTGACTGCTATTCATGCGCTAGATACGCACAGAGCTGAAGAGCTGCGCTCGATTCAAAAAGATATCGTTGCCACCACTCGTCGCGGCCAGGTCATTCGGGCCAAAACCTTCCGCCAGCAGCAATACATCAAGGCATTGCGCACTAGCGATCTGACCTTTTGCACCGGGCCTGCGGGTACGGGCAAGACGTTTTTAGCGGCGATGGTAGCGGTCAAAGCACTGATGAATGATGAGTACGAACGGCTGATTTTGACCCGGCCAGCAGTAGAAGCTGGTGAGCGGCTGGGATTTCTTCCCGGCGATCTGCAAGAGAAAGTCAATCCTTATCTACGGCCCTTGTATGATGCATTGCACGAGCTGTTAGATCCTGAGCGGATTCCGCATCTGATGGAGAAAGGTGTGATCGAAGTCGCGCCTCTGGCGTACATGCGAGGGCGTACGCTGAGTAATGCGTTCGTGATTCTAGACGAGGCCCAAAATACGACGCCTGCGCAGATGAAAATGGTGCTCACTCGCCTCGGCTTTAACTCACGCATGGTGGTGACTGGGGATGTGACCCAGACGGATTTACCGCAGTATCAGCAGTCAGGACTGGCGCTAGCGGCGAAGATTCTGAAAAACGTCGATGGCATTGAGTTTTGTGAACTGACTAAAGCAGATGTCGTTCGTCACGCGCTAGTTCAACGAATCGTCGCGGCCTACGAGCAGTTTGAATCCAAAGCCTAAAGCCAGACTCTGAGCGCTTGTTTTCTCTGCTGCTAAATCTCTCCTAAACTTAGATACAACTGAGCATTTTTGCCCATGGCAACTCTACACGGCAACTGGTTACCCGATTTGCAGCGATTCTTTCTCTGGGGCGAAACCTGGCGAAAGGCCAAGCCTACGCCACTGCCAGCGCTCGGGGCTGCAAATTCAGACAAGCTGCCAAAGCCGCCTACTCAGACTTATCAGCTATCCCAGAGTGAGCTACGAGATAGCTTTCAGAAGGGTGATGAGCTGGACCTTTCGTGGATACAGGCCGAGATTAAAAAGGCCAATCGCAAAACCAAACAAGCTGCCAACTGGCACTCTAGAGTAGTTGCGCTGCCTACACTGCTTGACGAGCAGATTGACGAGCAGACAACGAGCGTGCTACCTATGCTCTCTACCGATAGCCAGCCCGTGTCGGTGCTGCATCCTTGGGAAGTGTCTGGCGGACTGCTAGAGCCGACGACTGCGGTCAAGTTTTTGACGGCGCTGCCTCTGGGGCATTCGGAGGTGAGTGCGTTTGTAGGTGATGACCTGCGCTACTGGTCGCATCTAACGCGATGGTGTTTGGATCTGCTGGCACGGGGGAAGTTTGTGCCGGTTGTGGGCGGTGATAAGAAGGGGGCGATCGCCTCCTGGCAGCTCTTACTCGATAGCGCCACTGACCAGACTCGGCTGAAGGATGTTTGCGATCGCATTCCCCTAATCTGCCGCAGCTACCTCGAACCAGTCAACAAGAAAGCCTCTGCTCTCAAGGTAAATATCCCTGGCTCCAACGAGCCTCTCGTTCGCAGCTTCCTAGAAACCATTGTCGACGCGCAAGTGCGCAGCATCGCCAAAGACAACACCTTGTCTAATGCCGCTCCCTTGAGCAAAGATTTACCCCTACACGAGTGGATCGACGCCCTCGGTGCAGCCAATCCGCACTTTGAAAGTACTCCTGTAGGCGTGGTCCGTCTCAACGATGCGATCAATACCTGGACCGCCCCGCTACAAAACCTCACCGATACCGTAGAAGGCTTTCGCACCTGTTTTCAGCTAGAGCCGCCGACTTCGGGTACGCAGGACTGGACCTTGCGCTATGGTCTTCAGGCTATCGACGATGACAGCTATAGAGTAGACGCCGATTTGGTCTGGCAGCATCCTGCCGACGAGCTTTCGTACCAAGATCGAACGATAGAAGCTCCTCAAGAAACGCTGCTGGGCGGCTTGGGTCGGGCCACTAGACTCTATGAACCAATCAAGCAAACGCTACTAGAACCGAGCCCAACCGAATGCGTACTAGGTCCGATTGAAGCTTTCCAGTTCCTCAAAACCACCGCCTGGCGCTTGCAAGACAGCGGCTTTGGCGTGATCTTGCCAGACAACCTCGTTGATCCTAGCAAGGTCAGCGCTAGCCGTCTGGGTCTACAAATTAGCGCCACGGCTCCGCCCAAAACTCAGCGACTGGGCCTGCAAAGCCTGCTGAATTTCAAATGGGAGCTGTCCGTAGGCGGTCAGACATTAACTAAAGCGGAATTTGACGAGCTAATTACGCAGGGAACGCCGCTGGTCGAAATTAACGGCCAGTGGATAGAATTGCGTCCGCAAGATGTGAGAGCGGCCAAAGACTTCTTTGAAAAGCGAAAGGGGCAGACGAAGCTTTCGGTGGAAGAAGCGCTGCGGATTAGTACAGGCGATAATCAGCTAATCGACAAGCTGCCTGTCGTGAAGTTTGACGCTTCTGGCAAGCTGGACGAGCTGATGACCACCATGACCACGGGGAATCAGAGCCTAGAGCCGATGACGGAACCTGATGGCTTCGCAGGAGAGCTGCGTCCCTACCAAGCAAAAGGCGTTTCGTGGCTTTCTTTCCTAGAGCAGTGGGGACTGGGCGCGTGTCTAGCGGACGATATGGGTCTAGGTAAAACCGTTCAGCTAATTGCTTTCTTGCTGTATTTGAAGCAGGAAAAGGCGCTAGGCGGTCCGGTTTTGCTGGTGTGCCCGACGTCTGTACTGACAAACTGGCAGCGTGAGGTAAGTAAGTTCGCGCCGAATCAGGTGAAAACTTTGGTCTATCACGGCGATAAAAGGCCGAAAGGTGCCGCACTAGTCAAGGCGGTTCAAAAGCTGGACTTAGTCATTACCAGCTATACCCTGGTGCAGAGAGATTTGAAGGATCTAAAACGGATCGAATGGCGCGGCATGGTGCTAGACGAAGCGCAGAACATCAAGAACCCAACCGCGAAGCAGTCTGTCGCCGTGCGGGAGATCGAAAGTGAGTTTCGAATTGCGCTGACCGGTACGCCAGTAGAAAATCGACTGTCTGAGCTGTGGGCGATTATGGATTTTCTTAATCCTGGCTATTTAGGCCCGCTGAATTTCTTCAAGCGACGGTTTGCCGCGCCAATCGAAAAGTATGGCGATACGGATTCACTCAAAACATTGCGATCGCTCGTCCAACCCTTCATTCTTCGCCGTCTAAAAACCGACCGCACCATCATTCAAGATCTGCCAGAAAAGCAGGAAATGACCGTCTTCTGCGGTTTGTCTTCTGAACAAGCAAGGCTGTATCAAAAGCTAGTGGACAGCACTCTGGGCGAAATTGACGAAGCGACAGGCGTACAAAGGCGCGGCATGATTTTGGGCCTACTGGTCAAGCTCAAGCAAATTTGCAATCATCCGGCTCAGTTCCTTCAGCAAGAGAGCTTAGGAAAGGCGCGGCGCTCGGGCAAATTGCAGAGACTAGATGAGATGTTAGAAGAGGTGGTGGCAGAAGGTGATCGCGCCCTGATCTTCACCCAGTTCGCCGAGTGGGGCAAACTCCTGAGCGCTCATCTAGAGCACCGCCTCGGCGCCGAATCGCTATTCCTCTACGGCAGCACCTCCAAAAACAAACGTGAGGAAATGGTCGATCGCTTTCAGCTCGATCCTAACGGCCCTAAAATCTTCATCCTTTCACTCAAAGCAGGTGGCGTCGGTTTGAATCTCACCCGTGCCAACCACGTCTTCCACTTTGATCGCTGGTGGAACCCCGCCGTCGAAAACCAGGCGACCGACCGAGCCTTTCGCATTGGCCAGACCAAAAACGTCCAGGTTCACAAATTCGTTTGTACTGGCACCCTAGAAGAGCGCATCCATGAAATGATCAACAGTAAAAAAGCGCTGGCAGAGCAAGTTGTCGGTGCGGGCGAGCAGTGGTTAACCGAGCTAGATACTGACCAGTTACGTAATTTACTGCTACTCGACCGTGATGCCGTGATTGATGAGAGTTGACGATGTCAGAAGTTATCATCCTTAGCGGCATACACATCTATCCCGTCAAATCGACGGCAGGCATTGCGCTAGAGACTGCTGTGCTCACGCCGCAGGGCCTGAAGGGTGATCGCAGATACATGGTGGTCTCTGCTGATGGGCAGTTCATGACTCAGCGTCGTTTTCCTAGAATGGCACTGGTGAAAGTCGCGCTAGAGAAAGCAGAGAGGGAACAGCTGACGCTGGCAGCGCCTGGTATGCCTGCTTTGAAAGCGTGGCGGCCAGCAAAGACTAATTTGACGATGGAAGTGGAGGTTTGGGGCGATCACGTCACGGCCCTATCCTGCGGCCCCGACGCCGACGCCTGGTTCAGCCAATTCCTCGGCGTTCCCTGCCAACTGGTGTACATGCCAGAAACCAGCCAGCGCCCGGTCGATCATGGAAAATTCGGCCCCGAAGAAATTGTCAGCTTTGCTGATGCCTATCCTTACTTGCTCCTATCAGAAGCTTCCTTAGCAGGACTCAATCAAAGACTGATCGGTCGGCAGAGCGCGTCTGTGCCAATGAATCGATTTCGGCCCAACCTAGTCGTCAGCGGTAACATCGCACCCCATGCTGAAGATGAGTGGAAGCGGATTCGGATTGGAGATGCTGTCTTTGAAGTGGCTAAGCCTTGCGCTCGCTGTTCGATCCCGAATGTAGATCAGAGCTTGGGAGATCGCACCAAAGAACCCACAGCAACGCTATCAACCTACCGCGCCTGGGACAGAGCCATCTGGTTTGGACAGAACCTTATTCAAGAGAAGTCAACCGCTGAGAAACTAGTATGGCTACAAGTTGGCGATACCGTAGAAGTCCTAGAATAACGAACCGAACTGTCGACTCAAACTGTGACAGCTAAATGCTCCATCCATGCTTTACGTCCGTAGACTCGGTTCATCCCGCTTTCACCTCGAGCGAGTAGCTGTACTTCTATAGCGAAGGCAAACAAAAAAGCGCCCCCCGAAGGAAGCGCTTTCTTGTTTGTGAACCCAATCCAGAACTCAAGCACATGGCAAAAGCGTCTGGAAAAAGGATTCACGCTAATCAACTAATCGTGATTGCCCAGCCAACGCTAGACAAAAAGATCTATGCGTTGATAGAAGGAGCAGTCAAAGCAACAGGCGCTGCTTCGCCAGCCGCTAGGTCTAGCGGGAAGTTGTGAGCGTTACGCTCGTGCATTACTTCCATACCTAGGTTCGCACGGTTCAAGACGTCAGCCCAGCTACCAATCACACGACCCTGTGAGTCGATGATGGACTGGTTGAAGTTGAAA
>JBCCOH010000063.1:0-29576 GCA_039111275.1 Cyanobacteria bacterium P01_D01_bin.1
CAGTGTCAAAATCAGCAAGCGCATCGGTGCTGAGACTCACCGTTAAACCTTCTGCGGGTGGTGGCGCACCTAGGCTTAAGCTGAGCGTGCCAACGGTGCCTTCGGATTCAATCAACGTATCGCCAGAGGCACTGGGCGTGACAAAAATCTGGGAGTCGGGATTATCGGCGATGGTCAGGCTAACTTCACTCGCTGCGGGGTCAATGGTGTAGCCGGGTTGGGACTCAAGCGCAAAGGTGAACTCGACGAGGCCCTCTTGAAAATCCTCTGGCGGCAGGCCTATATCAACTGATAGTTCGTCAAAGACCGCCAGGGTAATGGTGGCCGTTTGTTCGGTGATGTTGAAGAAAAAGCCCGAGCGATCGGGGGTGGAAATGGGAAAATCACCGCCAACAATCTCGGCATTTAGCACATCAAACTGACTCAGGACACTACCAAACGTTGTCTCGTCATCACTATCGAACAGCACCGTCAGACCTTCGGCGGGCGGGGGTTCGGACAAAGTAAAGGTTACCGTGGTTTCAGTTTGTTCGGTTTCAATCAGCTGGGTTTCGCTAATGGTGACGCCCACTTCCGGACCAGTGGCTCCACCGCCTCCAGTGGTAGGGACATCTTCTACCGAATCGTAGTAAGTGACCGCTGTTGTCCCCCCATTACTGTCAACCTCATAGCCTTCTCCTGGCTGCAGAAAGAAGGTCACCTCCTCAGCGCCGTCGGTTTCTAGCGGCTCGTACACCTCTGCTATGTATTCATCTAGCCCAGAAAGGTCAATTTGAAAATCATTCCGATTGGCCGCTTCCAGGGTGACTAGCATGGTCGGCTCTTCGATGAGGAGCCGAATCCCGGTGGGAATGCCATCTTCGTTGTAAAACGCGCCTAGGGATTGTCCACCAATGGTGCTGGGCAGTTTGTCTTGGGCGACATACGAAACATAGTCAAACAGATTGGCACTGCTGTTGAGAACAAACTCAATGCCCCCTTCCGGAATGTCGCCCTCCGCTCGAATGCTAAAGTTAACCTCAGAAGTGCCGCCTGCTTCCACAAACTCCACGACTCCAGGGGTAATATTCCCTTCGCTATCTTCAGTAATGACAGTCGCCTCCAAAGAGAGGGTTGGTGGGTTGGTGACGTTGGGGTTACTAACTGGTGGGGTGGGGGTTCCCGTTTTACGAGGATTGTCAGGGGTTAATAGGTCAATTTCAAGCTCGTAGTTACCAAAAGCGAGTATGAATTCTTCTCCTGAAGCTGGGACTTCAATATCATAAGAAACATCAATTTCTTCGGGATCAACTGCGCCTAGCGAAGTCCAAAGGGGTGCTGCAGAGACGAGACCAGATACTCCAACGTAGTACATCCCGTCTTCGGGGGCGGTAAATTCTAGATAGGCTTCGGTTTCATCTAAATTAACTGTGCCATCGTCATTGTACGCACCAAATGGCCCATTAGCGTTACCGAACAGCTTGTCGGGGGCAGCAAGCCCAAGTTCATTAACGCCAGCAATCAGTTTATTGCCGTCCGCATCAAAGGCTGCCAAACCTAGTACGGCTCCAAAGCCACCAAAGGTTATATTACCTTCAACATCAAATGTTTCGATAGCGATGGTGTCTCCTGCACTCAGTTCCAACTGATACAGATCCACATCCTGGTTGTAGTCGAGATAGGTGTAGGCACTGTCGGGGTTAAGGTACCTGTTGCCTATATCGAAGTAGATAGAACTAGCAGTAGAAAAGGAAGGGTTTTCAAGGGTAATCTCCGTATCGGTTGCGACACCAATAATGTCGTTGGGCTCGGTCACTACGCCGGTGGGAATATCCGCTCGCGTATCGACCAGGTTAAACGTGCCATCGCTGAAGTCGGAGCTGATTTCGTAGCCGTCTCCCGCAGCTAGGCTAAAGGTTGTCGTTTCGCCTTCTTCAGTTTCGCTATCCGCCGCAATAGGCAGATTCACCAGCGTAGTATATTCCGTCATTCGCAGGTCAAACCCGCCGTCGCGCACCGCGACAATCTCGCCGCCCTCTACGGAAACGCCTGCTAGGTCAAACTCGCTGAGGTTGGGGGCATCGACCGAGACGACTAAACCACCTTCGGGAATCACGCCATTGTTGGCTAGAAAGGTATGGGCCGAGACGGTGCCTTCGGTTTCGATCAGATAGTCGGGGCCAGTGAAGAGACTGACTTTCAGCATAACTAAAACTCCATATGGGTTACGGTTTCATAGCGATGCGAAAAGATATCAATAAGAAAGAAAACACTGAAGCTTCTCAATCGAGAAGACTGCTCCATGGGCTTCACTAGATTCCTGCCGATTCTTAAGGGCACAAGAGCAGGAGAATGAGAATGAGCGGTAAAGGCGACGTCTCAAAGGGTCTGCTCAGACCTCGGTGCTGAGCAGCCAAATCGATGAGTAGCCGTGATCGCGTCTACCCCGCCCATCGCCTGGGCTGATATCTTTTGCATTGCTAATGAAATAGATTCTCAGTAATCATACGGGGCTTGCCGTGCCTCTTTTCGGCTGAAACGGAATATTTTCCGGCTGAAACGGAATATTTTTTATCGGCAGGTCTTCTGGTACGCTTTCGGGTTCATGCCAAACTTGCGCTTAAAGGCTCTAGCGAACGCCGTTGTATCCGCATAACCTACCTGCCGAGCAACCTCAGTGACGGAAATATCTGTTGATGCCAATATTTGTTCGGCCTGCTCTAAACGGTAGCTCTGTAGGTATCTAAATACCGTTGTCCCAAATATCTGGCGAAAGCCCCGCTTGAGCGTGCAGTCGTTCAACCCTACCTGACGAGCTAAAGCCCCTAACGAAGGTGGATTAATCCAGCTCCGTATCAAGATTTCTTTGGCATGGTGAACTCGTTCAATATTCGCCGGTTTGAGACCACCGACCAATGTCTGCTTGCCAGAGTCACGTTCATTCAGTTGAACTATCTGTAAGGCAGCAAGTTCCAACGCTTTACCTTCCAAATACATTTTTTGCACCGTTCCCTGATGGGACGCATTGACAATTTGGTAGATTGTCGTCCGCATCGCTGGAGTTAGTTCACCAGCTGAGAGATGAAACCGAGGGGCATTCTTGCCCTCCAATAGTGGCTTTAGTTGCGGTAATAGTAACTCCGAATCAGAACTAAACGATCTGATGAAGTCGGGGCTCATAAAAAGTTTGACGGTGCGAAGGCGATCTCCTGCAATATATTGCTCAATCTCATCCATATCTGGTAAACAAAAACAGTAACTCTTTCCTGCTTTTTCTTCATAACTTTCTGGAACCCCTTCAATGCCAGAGGGAGAGACCACGCCGTGAGTTCCTGATAGATAGAAATTTGCCGTTATCATACCACTGTCACCGTGGTGATTAACGAACCCGACATCACGTCGAATAAGTTCATCATTAACTATCAGGCTTAGCCCTGATCGCAGTTTCACATACCGATATTCCCCCTGGCTCCATCGGCCCTGGTACTTTGTCCAAGCATCAAATCCATTGATGTTATGAAGAATCTCCGTACTTGCAGAGTCTGCTTTCGACTGCTCATTGAGACTCTCCTTTGTAATGATTTCCATACAGATTTCTCCTTCAAAAAACTTCAAAGAATCATGCAAAAAACCTAAAGCCGCAATTTCTTTATGGCTAGCCTTTTAGATTACGTTGAATAAAGCAGTGCTTGTTCAAAAAATGCGCTTTTTTGAATTATTTATGTTTCTATTTTACAAGTAATTATGTGGCTGAAACAATGAATTGTTTCGCAATCTGCCACGTAAGCATCTCTACGATTCAGAGCCATATTTACTGATGACTATCTACTTAATTTGCAATACTTTTCTGCTCGATGTCGCACAGCTGAGGCATCCTGAAACCAAATATACCGACCAGCAGCATGGCGATCGCACTCCCCACATACAGCAGCGCCATCCCTGCCCCCGCGCTCGTACCAACAACAGGTGCAAACAAAGATTGCAACAGATTAGGTGATTTCATTGCAGGCTCAAGCAGACGGTCACTCAACACGCCCGCCAGCAGCATAGCGCCCCCTTCAGCCGTATCATTCACTAAATCACGCGCGGCAAATATCCGCCCTTGTAAGGGTACAGGCGCAGCAGCCGTCAACAATGCTCGCTCTGACCCACTGAGTAAAGGAAACGCGATAGACATCAAAAAACAGGCCGGTAGCCAAACGGATAATCCCTGTCCCAGGCCAAACGCGATTCCGGCCAGTCCAGCGCCTACAGCGCCCACCAGCATGCCTCGCACATTGCTGCGAAACCCGCCCCACAGGCTCAGCAAAGCGGCTGCACCGAACCCACCAATTCCCCAAACCGTGCCGATGGTGCCCAAAACCGCCGCGCTGCCGCCGCTGCGAGCCAAAATCATCGGGTCAAATACCGCGCCGCCCAGTGCGCAGACGGCCCAAAATACGGTAGTGATGACGACGAGCGATCGCAGCCCTGCCGAGCGCCAGATATAGCGCAGCCCAAACGTGACCTCGGACCACAGCAAAGCCATGCGACTCGCCCTGCCCTGCGTTTTAGCGTCTAACGTTGGCTTGTTCTTTGGCTCACTCTTTGGCTGAATGCGCTTGTCTGGCTGGGGAATTTTTAACAGGCTCAGGATGGCAGTAGAGAACGCTACGATTGCCAAGCTGATGGGTATGATGCCCCCCAAGCCTAGGTTGGGATAAAGCACTCCTGCGATCGCTGGTGTAACAATGCCAGCGAGATAGCCTATTCCCCGAGTCATGCTAAGGGCGCGAACGTAGTTAGAGGGTGCAACCATCAGCCCGATGGAGGCTCGATAGGCCAAACTAGCAAACTGATCGAATCCACCCCTAGCTAGCGATACCGCGTACAGATGCCAAATAGCCAAGTGCCCTGATAAATAAAGTGTCAGCACCAGCAGCGCGGCTACCATCGACGTCACCTCGCTCAAAATCAACAGATGCTTACGGTTGGCGCGATCAACAACAATCCCTGCAAACAAGGATGCAACAACAACCGGTAGCTTATAGAAAAAGCCTGCTAGCACCAGCGCTGTAGCCGAGTCTGTCTGCTCCCAGACCCAGAGGGTAGTGGCAAACCCGGCTATGCCGTGGCCGACACTAGAGATCAAAGAGCTAAGACAAAGTAGGATAAATTTTTGCAAGTATAGCCAAGCGTGACGACGTACTGATAGACGTACTGATAGTAGAGTACTCAGCCTCTAGCTCAGGCTTTGAAGAGAAATGAAAGAACTTAGCCGCCGCAAAAAACCTGCACGGCGGCTAAGTCTGTAGCATCTAGATCAAAGCCAGTGCCTCTTCTGGATTTGACACATCAGCAACAGTCTCAAAGCTACTGCTATCGAGCGCAGACGCTTGAACATTGTTCAAGATAGCTAGAACTTCGCCGCTGCTAACCACGCCCAGCAAGGTATTGTTGCCGTCCTGGGTGATTGTCAGATCGTCAAACACCAGCTCACCTTCGACCAGACCGATGCGGTCAATATTCACCTGGAAGTCGAGGATGGTATCTGTGCCATCGCCGTTACCAAAGACAAACAGATCGCTGCCCGTGCCGCCAGAGAAGTTGTCACCGATGAGAGTGTCGTTGCCAGTGACGCCCATGAGGATATCGTCGCCCGCATCGCCGTAGATCAGGTCGTCGCCCGCATCGCCGCTGAGGATGTCGTCGCCGGACTTGCCGCCGATGCGGTCATTGCCCGCGCCGCCGAAGATGATGTCGTCGCCGCCATCGATGTTGTTTTGCGGAGAGCGCTTGTTCAGGTCGCCGCGTAGTACATCATCGCCGTCGCCGCCGAGAATTAGATCGTCACCTAGTCCGCCAGCAATGGTGTCGTTGCCGCCCATGCCGTCGATACCGTCGATGCGATCGCTCCCCACTAGCGTGTCATCTTCAAAGGTGCCCATCTGGTCGATTCTAACGGTCCCAGCGGCAAATACCTCTACCCGTTCTCCTAGCTCATTCGAGTCAGCGCGAGTGTTGCCCACGTAGTCTTCGCCCGTGCGCCCGCTGTCCAAAAGTTGTTGGGTCGTGCGGGTGTAGAAGGCGACGTCTTCGTGAGAGCTAAAGCCGATAGGGAAGTCAAACTCACCTGCCCAATCGTCGATGTGGAGGTGAGGCACGGGGGTCTGTCCCCTAGAGTTAAACTCGGGCCTTCCCCAGAAGTTGAGACCGCTGAAGCCATCGGCCGTGGGTGTCTTTTCACCAAAGTTAAAGCCGTCTACTCCTAGAAGAAATCCATCTTGGATGAGTTCGCGGGTACCAATGTCGAAGGCAAAGTTGAAATCGTCGTACGTCAGATGGTTGTCTTCGTAGGTGCGCAGCAGGTTGCCGTCAGGATCAAAAAAGGAGATATCAAAGGCGAGCAGATCTTCTTCGCGGACAATGTCTTCTGTATAGGTTTGGTCGCCATCGTAGGTGAAGGTGCCCTGAACGCTAAAGCCAGCAATTTGACCTGTCCAGTCAAAATTGAAGGTGGCAATTCCTGTACTCTCAGAGAGTTCTGCCCACTCTTCTGGCAGGAGATTTGCCAGAATGTCAAAGCCACCGTCGCCATCTGGCTCTAGCACGTAGGCAATGCCTTGCGGATCGGGGTAGATGCCTGTACCGGCTTCAAACAGATCGTCGTGGCCGACGATGACTGTGTTGGTTCCCGCGTCGGGCAGCATTGTCAAGAAGGGCGTGACGTTCGCCCGCATCTGTTCTATCTGCTCGTCGGTATAGTCCTCGAATGGGAGAAAGTTTAGGGCAGAGTCTTTTTTGTATTCACCAAAGGCGATCGCAGCCGTTTCGACTGCCCGGCCATAGTCGCTAGTAATCACCTCATCGTAGGGGATATCAGAGAGTTCAAACCCTTCACCAATCGCCAGCGACTGGGCGACGCCGATTTCGCTCAGCACCCGCTGAGTTGAAAAGTTATCCACATCCGCCGTGACCTGGTCGGCAAAGTCTCTTTCTGTTTGCGCATGCCTGAAGTAGATAACGTGGCCGCCATCTTGCAGCTTGTCTAGAAGCGCTGCGCCCTCTAGCTGGTCAACAAAGTCAGCGTTAGCCTGCTCACCAGGGCTCAGTTCGCCCTCGTAGGAAGGCGGCGCTGTGACCAGATCGAAGCTATCTCCTAGCGTCCACCCGTCAAAGCTTTCATCGCCTGTCGCCACCGGATCGGTGATGCTTTTTGTCAAGCGGTCGAAGTCTGTTGACACGGGTGCGCTGGCAGATAGATCAACCCATTCTTCTGGTAGAAGATTGGCAATGATATCAAAACTGCCGCTGCCGTCTGGCTTGAGCAGATATGCAATACCCTGCGGATCGGGGTAGATGCCTGTACCCGCTTCAAACAGATCGTCGTGGCCGACGACGATAGTGTTTTCTCCTACTTCAGGAACCATCGTCAGAAAGGGCGTGATGTTCACCCGCATCTGTTCTATCTGCTCGTCGGTGTAGTCTTCGAATGGGAGAAAGTTTAAGTCAGAGTTTTTCTGATATTCACCAAAGGCGATCGCAGCCGTCTTCACAGCCCGCCCGTAGTCGCTAGTAATCACTCCGTCGTACGGAATTTTAGCTAGCTCAAATCCTTCGCCAATGGCTAGAGACTGCTGTATGCCAAATTCGCTGAGTACCCGCTGCGTCGAAAAGTCGTCAACATCAGCCGTCACCTGATCGGCAAAATCTCTTTCTGTTCGCGCATGCCTAAAGTAAATTACATAGCCGCCACCTCGCAGGTCGTCTAGCAGCGCCTCTCCGGTGAGCTGATCAACAAAATCAGCATTAGCCTGTTCGCCATCAGAGAGTTCCCCTTCATAGGTAGGAGGTGGCGTAACTAGATCGAAACTATCCCCTGGCTGATAACCTTCACGTTCCATAATTCAAGCGTCTCCAAAAAAGTTAATTAGAAAAAGTCAAAGAGAAAAAATTGAATCGAAAATGTTCGCAGCGTTAAATTCGCAGCGTTAGATTAGGGTCACCGCCTCCTCAGGATTTGAAATATCCGGTACTGTTACAAAGCTGTTCTCAGTGAGGCTCGATGCCTGTACGTTCTGGAGCATGGCGATTGTCTCTCCTGTACTAGCTACGCCTAGCACTGCCATGCCGCTATCTTGCGTGATTGTCAGATCCGCAAAGGTCAGCTCACCTTCGACCAGGCCAATCCGGTCGATACCCACTTCAAAATCGCGAATGGTGTCAGTGCCGTCGCCATTGCCAAAGACGAACAGATCGCTGCCGCTGCCCTTAGAGAAGTTGTCGCCGACCAGGACATCGTTGCCAGTACCGCCCATGAGGATATCGTCACCGTCGTCACCCCAGATGAAATCGTCACCCGCATCGCCGCTGAGGATGTCGTTGCCAGATTTGCCGCCGATGCGATCGCTCCCTTCGCCACCAAAGATGATGTCATCGCCGCCAGCGACTCTGTCTTGAGGGCTGCGTTTGTTCAGATCGCCGCGCAGCACATCATTACCAGCACCGCCCAGGATAATGTTATCGCCTAGGCCGCCTGCAACCGTATCATCGCCGCCGCGCGCATCAATGGCGTTATCACCCGCGTCGCCGACTAGCGTTTCGGCCTCGTCGGTACCGACCTGGTCGAATACGATTCCAGAACTGACTGGATTCTGTGCGTATTCCACCACGCGGGGTCGAACGGGAATTGTACTCGTGAGCAGACGAGACAGGTAAGGAATCGTCTCACCTGCATCTAAATAGTCACCGTCGCCGTTGTTGTCAACTAGGGTAAAGACATTGTCTTCATTGGCATCTATGCCATTAGAGGTAATCGCTAGATTGCCATTGCCATCGGCTGCAATTGAAAAGGCCACAGACGACGCATAGCCATCCGGCACTGCTGAACTGTTCCACACTTCAGTAGTCGTCGCCGTATTGCCATTGTCTTCTATTTTGAAGACTGACTGAGGTCCGTCAAAATCCAATAGCTCTACTGCAAAGAGACTTTCTCCGTCAGTAGTTAGGCCAAAATCTACCGGAATAACAGACTCGTCAACTAGAACAGAAACTTCATCTGTCTCAACGCTGCCGCTACCATCGATATCTCTAGCGCGATAGATCACATTTGGATCAGCGCCCACGCTATCAATGATATAGGCCGTATCGTCAATAAAGCTAATTTCAAAAGCAGAAGAGTTTGGATTGACTGCTTTCAGGTCTAGCCAGATACTGGCTTCGCCCGCATCGTTGGCATCGCCATCGCTGTTGAGATCTTCAGTGCGATAGATAAAGTCGCCGTTGGGCGTAGAGCGAGTATCTGCTTCGGTGATGTAGATCGCCCCGTCGGGTCCCTCGGCAAGTCCATTCGGCGTCAGCAGTGGCAAGCCTTCGGCGTTCTCGGCTGAGAACCAAACCTTTGCTTCACCTACGTCTAGCGCATCGCCATCGCGGTTTGTATCAGTTAAAACGTAGACGGTGTCGGTATCGCCATCGCCGTAGAAAACCGATCCGCTGCTGGCCTGCAAAACGGTAAAGATGTTGTTGGTCGGATCGACTAGACCAGAGGCGTTTGTTCCATCAAAGTAGACCGAGGTTTCTAGCGGGTCGTTAGCATCGCCATCACCGCTCAGATCCTGAGTTAGAAAAAGCGCGTCTAGGGTTTGGTCGGCAACATACAGAGCGCCTGTGAGGTCGCGCGCTCCCTCCGGCAGAATGTTCAATGGCTCGATATAGCGGGCACTCGGCCGAAAATCCTGGTTATTGACTGTATAGATATCAGTAAATTCTCCAGTCACTGGGTCGGTGACAATGACGCCATCTCCTCCGCTCCAGAGAAACTTGCCGTTACCCAGCTCATAGGCAGCTCGCAGGCGATTGGCAAAGCCGTCATCCGCGTCGAATAGACCGATCTGACTGCCATTCACGTCGTATTCATAAACGCCGCCAGGGGCAGAAAAACCACCGACTAGAACAGTGCCCGAGGATTCTCGTAGCGTCATCTGCTGAGGAAAGTCAACCCCCGTCTCACCGTCGGAATCGTGAAAGATGCCAATGAAGGTGCTGTCTACCCCGTCGATAGAATAGCGGTCAATATCCTCGCCGCCATCGTCATCTCTATTGATATCATTGATCAACAGTTCGCCATTGTATGCGCGGATGTCGTAAGGATCGCCCGTATCAAAAAAGCCTAAGTTGTTCCCTTGCGGATCAAATACAACGACAACTTCGCCGTCGCCGGGCGCATCATTCTCATCGCCCGCATTGGAAACGTAGACCAAGCCATTGGCAAATTCAATCCCCCGAACATTGTCTAGGCCATCGGTGTCACCGTCACTATCGTTATCATTGACTACGCCAAGATACTGCCCGCCTAGGTCAAAGCGAAACAGCGCATCGGCGACCTGATCGGCGACCCAGATCTCCTGGTTTACCTGAATAGCATTGATCGGTGTTGTAAAAATGCCGAGCCCGTCTTCGGAGCCATCGATAAAGTTGTCGTCTACTAAGCTACCGTCTGTTGGATTGAATAGAAGGATGCGATCGCTCACCGAATCGGGCACCATCAAAAAACTCGTCAAATCTTGTGCTGTTGTCATTCGTCTGTCTGATTCCCATTAATTTTCGTGCTAGGCACCCCAGAAGCGTGAACAGAATAAAAGATAAACCGCACCTGACCTAATTCTCTGATTTCCCTGCGTACACATCTTGAGAAAACTCAATGACTTTCCTACGCATCGAGCGCTAACCTGTCCCATCCAGATGGACCTTCCCAGCCGCTTTAACTGAGAATGTATGCCAATAAGCGCTCAACTGAGTCTATACCGTATATGCACGCAAAATTGGTCTAATTTCATGAAATTAAGATAAAGCCGAGAGTTTTCAGAGGCGATCGCGCCCTCAGATCGCTGTCGCTAAAGGACTGCTCTTTATTCTGTAGCTCAGATTATTAGTATCTAATCTCAATAGTGTGGTTTTGCCGTACGATATTGCGATATTCTCTCTGCTCTCAGGAATCAGTCTCGGTAGCATGCGAAGGAAAACAAGGGAAAACAGAGAGGGTAGTCTGTGAACCCCAGTCGCTAGCCTGCTGGTTCCACACTTGTTAAAGGAGATGTGAAGCTACTATAGCGAACATTATGGCAAACGAAGTTACGTTGCTGAGGGCGTCGTCGTCGGCTAAGATCGCCAAGTAAGAGGCTTTGACCCACATGAATCTGAATATTCACCGACGATAATATCAGCATGATCAAAGCGCGACTATCTAATCACGGACCAATCTCTTTGCGGAAACTTCACAGCGTCCGTGTTTCTACGGGCTAATGCGGCTGCTATGCTGCACAGTAAGTTTAAAGCTAATCCATGCTGCTGTTGAAAGTTTTTCTTAATAGTGTGGTGCGTGCTCTGTATGCATGCTGTTATCGTATACGACGCTTCCTGTATCGCGAGAATGTAACTGCGAAAATGTGTTGGAAGATCTACGGTACAGCGGCAGAGGGTTGTAGCATGTACCGGATGCATTCGGTACATGCTAGCCACTTGACCTGTTGCCACTTATGGCTTTCAATCTGCGAGCTATCCCTCAGTCAAGTGGCAAACGCTATAGAGCAGTAGCAGGGTAGAGCAGCAAAACGTTAACAGCACTTATTAAAAGCAATTACTGTCTGTAGTGAGTCCGCAGCCTGCATCTTAGCGGATGTATCGTAGCGGATACATTGCGCGGATACGTTATTGGCCGAATTGCTGGCTTCTTTTTAGCATCTCGGATTTAACAGGTGACTTCTCCTTTCTATGCATTGGTTGAATATCTTTACATCTCACATCTAGAAAGCACATTTAGAAAGCGATCGCCGCTAGCAGCGAGCTAGAGCTTGTCAGAACTGTCATTTATCTCTCTATGTTCACAATGAGTCATTATCCCACAGTTGTTATTGGTGCAGGGCCCGCAGGTCTAACAGCAGCTTACGAGCTATCAAAGCAAGGCGTTCAATCAATTACTTTTGAGCAGAGCGACAAAGTCGGTGGGATTGCTCGTACCGAAACCTACAAGGGCTATCGGTTCGATATCGGTGGACACCGCTTCTTCACCAAAGTCAAAGAAGTAGAAGAACTCTGGCGTGAGGTTCTAGCAGATGAATTTATCAAAGTTCCACGTCTATCGCGGATCTACTACGATGGCAAATTTTTTAGCTATCCGTTAGAGCCTTACGATGCATTAAGTAATCTTGGCGTGCTGAACAGCTACCTGATTCTGTATAGCTATGCCAAAGCCAAGCTGCGCCCTCATCCGGTCGAAGACAACCTTGAGCAGTGGGTCGTCAATCGCTTTGGAGAGCGCTTGTATCGGACCTTCTTCAAAACCTACACCGAGAAGGTGTGGGGTATTCCTTGTGACCAGATCCATGCGGAATGGGCTGCTCAGCGAATCAAAGGACTGTCTTTGAGAAAAGCGGCCACCAACGCGCTATTTGGCACTAACAATACCAAGACATTGATCAAGGAGTTTGACTACCCAATATTGGGACCTGGCATGATGTGGGAGCGGTTTGAGCAATTGCTAAACCAGCGTGATTGCCCAGTGCAGCTTGAAGCTAAAGCAACAAAGATCGGGCGCACAGGGACTCGAATTCAATCGGTAGAAATCCAACAAGCAGGAAAGACACGGTCCATATCAGGCGAACATTTTGTCTCTAGTATGCCGATAACGACTCTAGTCAGACAGCTTGATCCCCCGGCTCCTGACGCTGTTCTAGCAGCCGCAAATGGGCTCAACTACAGAGACTTTTTGATTGTCTCTTTGATCATCAATCAAGATCATCTGTTTCCAGATAATTGGATATACATTCACAGCCCAGAGTTTCAGGTTGGACGCATCCAAAATTTCAAGAACTGGAGTCCGGCAATGGTTCCAGAAGCAGGTAAAACTTGCTTAGGAATGGAGTACTTCTGCAACAGAGACGATCGGGTCTGGTCAATGTCAGATTCAGCGCTGATCGAGCTAGCTAGCCGCGAGGTCACCGACTTGGGACTGATTTCTGATATCAATCTAGTTGAAGACGGTGTAATTATCCGTCAGCCAAAAGCATATCCAGTCTACGACGAAGGCTATCGCCAGCATCTAAAGGTTATCCAAGACTTCTTGAGCACTTTTGAAAACTTGCAGACGGTGGGTCGCAACGGCATGCATCGGTATAACAATCAAGATCATTCCATGCTGACAGGACTGCTAGCAGCTAAAAACATACGAGGAGAGGATCACGATCTATGGAATGTTAACACCGAACGGTCTTACCATGAAGACTTTGCTAAAGTTCCTACCAAGTCGGTAAGGGAGCGAGAGCTAGTGACCCGCTAATATTAGAATCTCTAAGTCACAGTCTCTATTTTTCTGTAGGAATCAACTCAATGGCCAAAAAATCTTGCCAGTGCAAAAACTAATGAAGCGGCATACCAGGCAGACGGCTAATCAGCTTTTTCGCTACCTGTTTGCGGGCGGCGGGGCAATGGTGGTCGATGTTTCAATGTTTGCTGTATTCTCGGAAGTTTTTCTGATTGACTATCGTATCGCCGTCGTGTTGGGCTTTGCCTGCGGCGTTGTTACGAATTTTTCACTCTGTAACTGGATTGTTTTCGGAAAACAGGTTTCACCTCTATGGCGTGTGTTTGTTAAGCACTGCTTTGCCAGTCTCTACGCGCTCTTTGCCAACGAGATTGTGATGATATCGCTAGTTGAGTTCCTAAACTTTAGAAATTTGATATTAGCAAAGGTCATCAGTAGCGGTATCGCCTTTATATTCAATTTTGCCATCAAGAAGTTTTACGTCTATAACAACGCTTATCATCAGAAGGGTCGTCAAAGCAATCAGCAAAGTCAAGAACTAGGCCGGGGCCTAAATCGGAATCTAGGCCGAAAAATAGGGCAAAAACTAAGGAGGAAAACTCGAAGATGAATTATAGAACAGAAGATATGACAGTTCTAGCGGGAGGCCCAGCTGGCTTGGCAGTCGGCTACTACGCTCGCAAGCAGGGGCTGTCTTTTGCTATTTATGAAGCAGCTGATCGCGTGGGCGGCAACTGCATTACGCTCAAGCAAACGCTCAAGCAAGGGGATTTTCTGTTTGATTCGGGCGCTCATCGCCTGCACGACAAAGACGAAGAGGTCACTCAAGAAGTGAAAGAACTGCTCGGTGATGAATTGCACCGCGTCAGTGCGCCTAGTCAGATCTTCTTTCGGGGTAAGTATGTAGACTTTCCACTTTCTCCGCTTGACCTGCTCAAAAAGATTGGTCCCCTATCGTTTTCCAAAGCAGGCGTTGACTTCGTCAATTCGCGTCTGAATCAAAAAGAACAGGATGGTAGCTTTGAAAGCTTAGCACTGCATCGATACGGCAGAGGAATTGCTGATAAGTTTTTGCTGAACTATTCAGAGAAGCTGTGGGGGTTGCCTTGCAATCAGCTCTCTCCTAACGTCGCAGGCAAGCGGCTAAAAGGGCTAGATCTAAGGACTTTCCTGATAGAAGCAACATTTGGCAAGATGGCCAAGACCCAACACCTAGATGGCGCGTTCTACTACCCCAAGATGGGCTACGGCAGAGTTGTTGAAAAGATGGCAGATTTCTGCGGTGCAGACAACATCAGGCTCAACCATCGGATCAATCAGATTGTGCATGATGGTAAGAACATTCAGTCTATTGGCTATGAGGGGAGCGAACAGCCACAGCGAGTACGGCAGGTGGTAAGTACGCTGCCGCTCTCTCTGTTTATCAACATTATGAATCCTGCGCCGCCAGAGAGAATTGTGCAGCTAGCAAACAGCCTGCGCTATCGGCATCTGCGGCTAGTCACGCTCTTCTTGGATAAGCCTTCTATCAACGAGAATGCGACTATCTATTTCCCCGAATCAGAGTTTCCGTTCACTCGGATCTACGAGCCGCGTAACCGCAGTCAGTATATGTCTCCACCGGGTAAGACCTCTCTAGTCGTAGAGATTCCTTGTCACCGCGAGGACGATATCTGGTCGTTTGATGACCAGCAGCTGACCAAGACAATTGCCGACAAGCTGATTGAAATCGGCTGGATTAGTGATGACGAGATTATAGGGTCTTGGTGTGGCAGGCTGAACTACGCCTATCCAATCTTGGAGCTGGGCTTTGAAGACAAGGTCAGCCAAATCTTTGAGTGGCTCGACCGATTCGAGAACTTATCGCTATCTGGACGAAACGGTAAGTTTGCCTACACTCATCTGCATGACATGATGCGCTTTGGCAAGGATATTGTTGAAGCCCAATCGGCCCTGGTCGCCGCCTAGACTCTGTTGCCGCACAGGCCATACAGTTTTGAGTCTTACGGCTTTTGAGAATTACAAACGTTGCAAATTGCGAGTCTTGTCATCTTCAAAAGCCGCAGGACTTGAAATCACAGGACTCAACTATTGAATTGTTGCTTATCTGGCGTTTATCTAGCTCCTCTATGTCTAAATCAATTTGTAAGCTAGGACTAATCGGCTGTGGCAGCATTGCTCAGGCGGTTCACCTCAATATTCTGCTGCGGCTGCCGATGGTTGAGGTAGTTGCTTTCGCTGAGCCTGATTTTCAGCGTCGAACGGCGGTAGAGAAGCGGGTACCGGGTGCGATCGCCTACACCGACTACAGAGAACTGCTAGAACACCCCGATCTAGAGGGGGTCGTGATCTGCTTGCCGAGCGCGATGCATGCTGAAGTGGCGATCGCAGCTCTACAGCAAGGCAAACATATCTATCTAGAAAAGCCCATTGCCATCAGCACCCCAGAAGCCGAAGCCGTGATCGCTGCCTGGCAGCAGGCCGATGCCGTATCTAATGTCGTCGGCATGATTGGCTTCAACTATCGCTTCAATCCACTCTACACCGCCGCTAAGCAGGTGATTCAGTCCGGGCAGCTCGGCCAGCTGGTCAGCGCCCGGGCCGTTTTCTCCTATCCGCTGGGCACCGCCCCTCCCTGGAAACGCAAGCGAGTCAGCGGCGGCGGCATTCTGTTGGATCTAGCCCTACACGATGTCGATCTCGCTCGGTTCTTGTTCAATGCAGAAATTGACGCCGTCTCCGCAGAACTCCAGTCTCACGGCTACGAAGACGACACCGCCGCCATCCAGCTACGGCTAAATGGCGGTATGCTCATCCAGATCTTCACCTCCATGAGCACCATTGACGAGGCCCGCTGGGAGATCTACGGACAGCAGGGCAAACTCACCGCCGATCGCTACCGCGAAACCGCCATCGAACTGACCCTACCCCAGCGCCCTTACTCTCGTCGTAGCCAGCTTGGCACCAGCGTCCGCGCCGCCGTCCGTGCGCTCAACCTACAAAAAATTCTCTCGCCCACTCTAGAGCCCTCCTACCAGCAGGCGCTCACCCAGTTCGCCACCGCCATACAATCCGGCCAAGCCGTCAGCCCCGATTTGCAAGACGGCCTACGAGCCCTCACCATCATCGAAGCCGCCGAGACCGCCGCCCGCACCGGAAAAACCGTTTCCCTAGCAGCCCAACCTACCCTCACAGATCACCGCTCCACCAGTCCCGTCGCCTAGACCTCCCTTACCGACTGTGTATCGACACGCCGTAGGGGCATAGCATGCTATGCCCCTACGGCCACCCCTATCTCCCGTTTCCCTAATGTCTTCCTCCACCAAAGATCGCATCATCGTTATCGGCCTAGATTCAGCCGACCCAGACCTTATCCAGCAGTGGGCAAAGGCAGGACAGCTCCCGTTCATCGCCTCGCTGCTAAAATCAGGCTCCTGGGCCAGGCTGATGTCTACTCGGGGCATGTTTTCCGACTCTCCTTGGCCCACCTTCAATACGGGGGTGCCGCCATCCAAGCACGGGTTCTACAACTTCCAGGCAATCAAGTCAGGCACGACCGATATTGTCCGAGTGGGAGAGCACTGTAGTCGCTTTTTGCCCTTTTGGTGGTTTGTGCGCGAGGCGGGCAAGCGAGTCGCCGTCTTTGACGTGCCCAAGACCAAACCCATCCCTGGCATTGACGGGATTCAGGTCTCTGGCTGGGGTGAGGAATACCCCCTAATCGAAAAATCTTCGCTGCCCATCGCTTTAGTCAAAGAACTCACCGCTCGCTTTGGCCAGTATCCTCGGCCCAAAGAGCTGTTCGACCCGACGCTGAAGCACGAAACCAAGTCCCGTGACACGCTACTGGCCAACATCGAGCGCAAGCTAAAGGCTGTTCAGTTTCTTCAGCAGCAGGACGATTGGGATCTATTTATCACGGTCTTCGCGGAAGCTCATTCGATCGGGCACCACTTCTACCATCATCACGACACTCACCACTGGGCGCACGATGCCACCAGAGCCGCCGTCATGGGACAGGCGCTCCCCGATACCTACATCGAGCTAGACGCCGCGCTAAAAGAACTCTTAGACGGGCGACTAGACGATACCACCGTCTTTCTAGTGTCTGTCCACGGCATTACCACCAACTATTCTGGCAGCTATCTAATGCAGCCAGTGTTAGAAAAGCTGGGCTATCAGGTTTCTCCTTATAACAGTCAAAACGGCGCTGAGTCATCAACTCCAGCTAAAAAGAGCGTTTCGGAATGGGTCAAAGATCGCCTCATTCCCAATGCCGCGCGGCAGTTTATCAACGATCGCTTTGTCCCCCAGGCGCAGCACGACGCTGCCTTTTCACTCCAATTCAATAGCGGCATCGACTGGCAGCGGACAAAAGCCTTCTTCTTGCCAACCGAGCATTTCCAGGGGTTCGTTCGGATCAACTTGCAGGGACGCGAACCCGAGGGCATTGTGCCGCTAGCAGATTACGACGCACTCTGTCGCGAAATTTGCTACGAGCTAGCGCAGTTGGTCAACCCCGATACAGGAAATAAAGCAGTGAAGCAGGCCGTGCCTATTACCGATGTGTACGAGGGTGACAATCTATATGATCTGCCCGATATTGTCATCCAGTGGGCCGAGGACGGTCTGATTCATCGCCTGCATCATCCCAAGTTTGGCATTGTTTCTGGGCACGACGTTATCCGCAAAGCCCAGCATTCAGAAGACGGCTTTGTGATCGCGGCTGGAAAGCACATTCAGCCGGGGGCGGATGTAGCGGGCGCTAGCACGATGGACCTAGCACCGACACTGCTCTATTTACTTGATCAGGCGGTGCCAAAAGAACTGGATGGGCGGGTGCTGCTAGAGATGGTCGAGCCCTCATTTCAGCAGAATCACTCGGTAAAGCAGGGAACGCAGTCTCCCGTAGTCTCGCCGCCAGTACCGCAGTCAGGGCCGCGGCCAGTATCGCAGCAGGTAGCGCCGTAGACTTATGAAGATCTTGCTGGTAAACGACTATGCAACACCCACCGGAGGAGCAGAGCTGCTGATGTTCGCGCTGCGAGACGGGCTGCGCCAGCAAGGCCACGATGCCAGACTGTTTGCCAGCAGCGCTCAGGTAGGCAGTCATGATCGCGTAGCTGACTATGAATGTCTCGGTACGACTTCTGGTCTGCGGACGCTGCTGCAGAGCTGGAATCCTTTAGCGGCTAGACGGCTACAGCGAGTTTTGCGGGAGTTCCAGCCGGATGTGGTGCATGTCAAGATTTTTCTGACGCAGCTTTCTCCATCAATTCTACAGGTGCTAAAGGACGTGCCTAGTCTCTACTACGTAGCCTGGTATCGCCCGATTTGTCCCCTAGGCAGCAAAACGCTGACAGATGGCAGCCCTTGTCACGATCACTATGGTGTCGCCTGCTATCGCAATGGTTGTTTGCCGCTGCGAGACTGGGTACCGCTGATGCTGCAAATGCGCTGGTGGCGGCAGTCGCAGAAATATTTCAATCGGATCGTAGCCAACAGTCGAGCGGTGCAGCGCCGCATAGAGCTAGAGGGGGTGCCCACTGACGGTGTAGTGAGCTGCGGAGTTCCCGTGCGATCGCCCAGGCCGCCGCTATGCTCAGTACCAACGGTCGTATTCGCGGGCCGTTTAGTTTGGGAGAAAGGGCTTGATGTGCTGGTAAATGCTTTTGCCAGGGTAGTTGCAGAGTGTTCTGCTGCTAGGCTGATGATTGCAGGCGATGGTCCGGAGCGCGATCGCCTACAAACGCTAATTGACGACTTGAACCTAACCGAGTCAATCTCCCTACTCGGACATCTGCCGCGCGAAGAAATGGAACGCACTTTCGACCAAGCCTGGGTACAGGTGGTTCCTTCTCGCTGGGCGGAGCCTTTCGGCATGGTAGCCGCCGAAGCAATGATGCGAGGAACAGCGGTGGTCGCCTCCGCCTCAGGTGGACTCACAGAGGTCGTACAAAATGGAGAAACAGGCATTCTGGTGCCGTCTAACGATGCTGACCATCTGGCGAAGGCGCTGCTGTTACTGTTGAGTGATCGCTCGCTGGCTGAGCAGATGGGTCAGCGGGGCCGAACTGTGGCGCTAGAGCGCTTCAGCGAGCCTATCTTTGTAGACGAATTCGTTGCTCAATACGAGATGCTTTTGCAAAATGTCAAAGTAGAAGATAGGAAGGAGATCCATGTCGTCTAAATCAACTGCTAGCCAGCCTGATAATTGGTCACAGCCTCTAGTCATTTTGGGTCTAGATGCGGGCGATCCCGATCTGATCCAGCAGTGGGTGCAGGCGGGCGATCTACCCAATCTAGCCGCGCTGATGAACCGGGGCTGCTATGGGCGCTTGACTGGCCCAGAGCTAGTCTTTGAAGATGGCGTATGGGTGAACTTGTTTAGCGGTCAGTCTGCGGGGCATCACGGCTATCACTATTATCGACAGCTGCAAAAGCCCAGCAGCTATGGGCTACGGCCAGTCTGGGGGCCAGATTTTAACAGTCCGGCTTTCTGGTCTTACTTGCAGGGCAGCGATCAGAAAGTGGCCCTGATTGACGTGCCCGAAGTCCTGCCGATTGAAGGACTTCAAGGTATTCAGCTAGCGGACTGGGCCGTGCATAGGCCGCTGGTGCCGCCATCGACTCAACCGCCCGATCTGCTTGCCCAGGTTAAGCGGATCTTTGGCCGACAGATCAACATTCACGAAGACTTTGATGCTGATTTGACCACCGATCAGAAAATCTATCAACGCCTGCTAACCAGGGTTCAAAAAAAAGGGGAGCTGTGTCGCCGTCTGTGGGCACAAGACGACTATGACCTGATGGTGGGTGTGTTTGCCGAGTCGCACACGGGCGGACACCAGCTCTGGTCCTATGCGAAGTCTGAATCTGGGCTAGATTCACCCCTAAAAGACGGACTGCGATCGCTCTACCAGGCAATCGACCGAGAAATTGGCCTAATTTTGCAGCAGCTCCCCGACAGCGCCAACGTTTTCGTGGTGTCGCCACTGGGCCTACAGGACCAGTATCCTACCGGGGGCCTGATGGCAGATTTTCTACTCAAGCTAGGGTATAGAACCCTGCCTACCCCAGGCGATCAGCCGATTTCTCTAAGCCCAATGGCAATTCTGCGACGGATCTTACCCGAGTCTGTCCGCATCGCGCTCAGCCAGTTCTTACCCAGAGAAACCCGCGAACGGCTGCTCTCTGACCAGTTTCAGGGCGGCACGGACTGGTCAAAAACGACGGTATTTATGGTTCCTTCCGAATTTAGCAGCTATCTGCACGTCAATCTAAAAGGGCGTGAGCCGCTAGGCATCGTCGAGCCAGGCGACGAATATGAAGCCTTGCTTGAGCGCCTAGAGCAAGATCTACGTCAGCTAGTCGATCCGCGTAGCGGTGAACCTGTGGTGCAAGAGGTACTGCGCCCTCGCGATCTGTTTGACGATGTTCACGATACGCTGCCAGACGTGGTGGTGAAATGGCGATCTGGGGTTGACTTTATGGAAACAGTCGAGCATCCAAGCGCAACCCTACAGCAAGAAAGGCCAGAGTTCTTTCGCGGTAGCGATCACAACCAGTCGGGCTTTGTTGCCGCCGCTGGGCCAGCGATTTCAGCTCGCGGCGAGCTAGCCCCAGTCGCCTTGCGAGATATGGCACCAACGTTCTTGCAGCTGATGGGTCAGCCGATACCGCCTACTCTATCGGGTCGCTGCGTAGAAGCGATGTCTCTATCTAGCGCACACAAAGTTTGATGGAACCGCCTATCCCTCCCTCTTCTAGTTTTGAATTGAGCGCGGCTGCTGACGCTCGGCTAGCGGCGTGGTGGTTGCGCTATGGGCAGCGGCTGCTACAGGTTGGTATTGGCTTGATGGTGGCAGCGGCGCTCTGGCGAGTGGGATTAGAGCTACCGCGACTGATTTGGGGGCAGCAAGAATTTGATGCGGTCGATCTGATTAATCGTCATACAGAGGTGCATCGCTGGTTTTCTGGGCTGCCAGTTTATGGCGCGGTTGACAACGGCGATTATCCGCCCGCTAGCTACGCCATGCTTTGGCCGCTAGTAGGCTGGCTGGACCTGGCGGCGGCCCGATGGCTTTGGGCAATATCGACGCTGTTGATGCTGGGCTGGCTGGCCCAGATTGGTATCCACCAGAGCCTGGCGACCACGCGCTGGGAAAAGATATCTATCGCGCTCATGCCTTTTGCTCTCTATCCGGCTAGCGCCACGATGAGCATGGGTCAGCTGGCTACTCATGTGATGCCACCGCTGGTGGTAGGGCTGATGATGATGGTGCGATCGCGCCCATCTGGCGAGACTGCTGGTAGCGATCTCATCAGCGATCTGATCGCAGCAAGTCTCGTCATTTTCGCCTTAGTAAAGCCCACCATGTCTGTGCCGTTTTTCTGGATAGCCTGTTTTGCCCCTGGTCGCTGGCGTCCGGCTTTTTTGGTCAGTGCTGGCTATGTGGCACTGGCGTGGGTAGCGACTCAGTTTCAAGCTGGCGGCTTGCGATCACTCCATATAGCTTGGATAGACCAGGCCGGGACGCAGCTGGGAACTAGAGGCCACGCCAATGTTCATACCTGGCTAGAGGCGATTGGTCTCTCTGACTGGATGCTCCCCGCTTCTCTAGCTCTATTTGTAGCCACAGGAATTTGGACGCTGCGTCATCGCCGAGTCGATCCTTGGATTTTGCTAGGGGTAGCGGCGCTAGTTGCCCGCTTTTGGACCGATCATCGCATGTTTGACGACCTGCTCCTCTGGGTGCCGATGATCGCCCTATTTCGTCTGGCAAAAGTCCCCGCCTTCGGTCAGACCGCTCAGCTTACGGCGGCGTTTCTATTTGTGCTTAATTGGCTTGCTCTAATGGGACCCGCTCGATTTCTCAGTGAGCCGCTATCGCTTTCTTCTCCTCTAGAGATTGCGATCAAATCAGGCCATGCTGTCCTTTGGCTGAGCTCTCTTGTCTTTTTCTTGATGCTAGCGCGCAGCGCTACAGCCCCCAAAACTCCTTAGACCCAAACGCCTTAGCTTCAAACGCCTTAACTTCAAACGCCCTAGACCCAAACGCCTTAGACAATGTCTTTGGATTAGAAAATGTCTCGTTCCCGTTCTAAACTGCTCACTGCGCCCATCGCTAGTCTAGAAATCATGTGGTCGCGCTATGGGCAGCGAATGCTACAGGTTGGCATTGGCCTGATGGTGGCAGCGGCGCTCTGGCGACTGCGTCTACAACTGCCTCGGTCAATTTGGGGAGAAGGCAAAGTCGGTCCTGTCGATTTGATTTCGCGGCACCGCGAAGTCGAGCGCTGGTTTGACGGACTGCCGGTCTATGGAGCCATTACCAACGGTGACTATCCGCCTGCTAGCTACGCCATTCTCTGGCCTTGGCTGAGCTGGCTAGATCGCCCTGCCGCTCGCTGGCTGTGGGCCTTTACTTCACTGCTAATGCTGGGCTGGTTTGGCTGGATTAGCATACGAGAGAGCCGTGCGACGACGCGATGGGAGAAGGTATTTATCTTTCTAATGCCGTTTGCGCTCTACCCAGCGCGAATGAGTATTCGGTTTGGACAGATGGCCATTCACCTGATGCCCCCGCTGGTTTCAGGGGTGCTGATGATGCGCTCTGCTTCTGTTAGCGGCGCTGATGCGACAGATGATGCAATAGATAAAAAGCTAGAACAGAAGCCAAATCTAAGACAGGATCTTCTAGCCGCTGCGCTCTTTGTCTGCTCGCTGGTCAAACCCACCCTGTCGGCTCCGTTCTTCTGGCTCGTTTGCTTTATGCCAGGGCGCTGGCGTCCGGTGTTGTTGGTCAGCTTTGGCTATACGGCGCTAGCGCTGCTGGCGACTCAGTTCCAGGAGGGTAACTTGCTGAGTCTGCACATAGACTGGCTGTCTCACGCTGGCACGATGCTAGAGACTCTCGGCCATGCCAGTGTGCACACCTGGCTAGAAGCGATTGACCGCTCGGACTGGATGTTGAGCGCGTCGCTGCTACTGTTCGGTGCGATGGGCCTTTGGACGGCCATCTATCGACGGGCTAGGCCCTGGGTACTGCTCAGCGTTGCTGCTATGGTTGCCCGCTTTTGGGTTGACCATCAGGTGTTTGACGATGTGCTGCTGTGGATACCGCTGATTGCTTTATTTCGCCTAACCAAGCTGCCGCTAGCTGGGTCGGTAGATCAGTCCATGGCTCAGTCGATAACTCAATCAATAGCGCAACCGCTAGCTGCTAGGACCGTCAGGCTAGTCGCTGCGGGTCTATTCGCATTGAACTGGCTAGCGCTGATGACTTCAGCCCAATTTTTGATGCGCTACCATCCGCTCTCAAGAATAGCGGTGCCCATGCAAACAGCGCTCTGGATAGCCACCCTCATATTCTTCCTGCTGCTGGCACATTGCGATCGCCATCAGGCTAGTCAGCCTACACCCGTCAGCTCACCATAGAAAAAATCACCGTAAGAAACCCACCGTAGACAAACACGCCTGGAAGAGAACCGCATGAGAGAGCCCACCCTCGGAGAACCCCGCACGAAAAGAACCCGCATGAAGAGCATAGAGATCTTCTGGGCTCGCTATGGCCAAAGGCTGCTACAAATTGGCATTGGGCTAATGATTGTAGCCGCGCTATGGCGACTAGGATTAGAGCTGCCTCGGCTGATTGGCGGAGAGGGGGAAGCAGATGCTGTCGATCTGATCTCGCGCCATAAAGAGGTTGGCCGCTGGTTCACCGGACTGCCTGTGTATGGAGAAATGGCCAATGGTGACTATCCGCCTGCGAGCCATCCAATGCTTTGGCCTTGGATGGGCTGGCTGGATCGAGCGGCGACCCGCTGGTTTTGGGCAGTGACTACGCTACTAATGTTGGGCTGGCTAGGTTGGCTGGGCCTACGCGAGAGTAGCGCTACAACGCGATGGGAAAAAGCATTCTTCCTTTTGATGCCCTTTGCACTTTATCCGGCTAGCGCGGGCGTTCGAGTAGGGCAGCTAGCCACTCACCTAATGCCGCCACTAGTCGTCGGCATGCTGATGATGACGCGATCCTTTCCCAATGGGGCAGTGCGGTCACGTATCCCCAAACAGCAAGGACTCACCCAGGACCTGTTAGCAGCGGCACTAGTTGTTTTCGCGCTAGTCAAACCCACCGTTTCAGCGCCGTTCTTCTGGCTCGTGTGCTTTATGCCGGGGCGCTGGCGGCCAGTTTTGCTAGTCAGCTTTGGCTACGCGGCTTTAGCGCTGTTTGCCACCCTGTTTCAAGACGGTAACTTGCTAAGTCTGCACATGGACTGGCTATCCCATGCAGGTACACAACTGGGCACTCGCGGCCATGCCAGCCTGCACACCTGGCTAGAAGCGATCGATCGCTCAGACTGGATGCTGAGCGCATCGCTGCTGCTGTTTGGTGTGATGGGACTCTGGGCGGCTATCTACCGCCGAGCTAGGCCCTGGGCATTGCTTAGCGTTGCGGCTATGGTTGCTCGGTTCTGGGTCGACCACC
The DNA here is from genome assembly GCA_039111275.1 of Cyanobacteria bacterium P01_D01_bin.1. Taxonomy (GTDB): domain Bacteria; phylum Cyanobacteriota; class Cyanobacteriia; order Phormidesmidales; family Phormidesmidaceae; genus Phormidesmis. Next base: position 24,772 of record JBCCOH010000063.1, read on the forward strand.
AGGTGTTCGACGATGTGCTGCTGTGGATACCGCTAATTGCCCTGTTTCGCTTGACCAAACTGGAATCAGTCCGGTGGGTAAGGCTAGCGGCGGCAGTCCTATTCGCGCTGAACTGGTTCGCACTGATGGCCCCGGCTCGGTTCTTATCAAACGATCATCCCGTGTCAGGAGTAGCTATCCCCATTCAGACAGCGATCTGGATGGCTGTCCTGGTGTTCTTCATGATGCTGGCTCATCGAGATACTTTTGAAGAACCGCATGTAGACAACGGAACCATCATCGCCAAGGATTCAGTATGAAATCATCAACTCAGACGAATCGTCAAATTCTAGACGGCACCGTCTGGGTTTTTTTAGCAGAAGGGCTGATTCTGCCAACGGGTCTGGTGACCGCCGGATTTCTAACCCGGCAGCTAGGCCCAGAAGGGTATGGTCTGTTCACGCTCGCCTCTATTATCGTCGCCTGGATTGAGTGGAGCATTACTTCTATCTTCAGCCGGACGACGATCAAGTTCGTTGGAGAAAGCGAGGACTGGCGACCGATTGGCGCATTGGTCGTGCAGCTACACCTGTTCGCTAGCGTGGGTGTACTGCTGATACTGTGGCTGCTGGCCCCTGCGATCGCCGCTGGTCTCAATGAGCCGCTGCTATCGTCTTACCTGCGGCTGCTGGCGCTAGATATTCCGCTGTTTAGTCTAGCGAGCGCTCAGCGCAATATTTTGATCGGAATGGGTGGCTTTCGGCAGCGAGCCGTTGCTACCGCCGGACGCTGGACAATCAGAATGGCATTGATTGTGCTGTTAGTCGGTCTAGGCTTCTCTGTTCCAGGGGCAATCGTCGGCAGCATCGGCGCGTCTCTTACGGAATTCGTTCTGACCTATTATTTCGCGCCTACCCCCTGGCTAAAGCGGACTAACTTTCCGATTCGGCCCCTGTTTGGCTATGCTGTACCGCTGTTTGCCTTTGCGATGGTGATGCGATTCTACGACAAGCTAGATTTGCTGATGCTAAAGGTGATGGGTGGCTCAGCCGAGCAGTCGGGCATCTATGGAGCCGCCCAAAATCTAGCCTTTATTCCCACTATCCTCAGCATTTCTTTCTCACCGCTGCTGCTCTCTAGTTTGAGCCGTCTACTGTCGGCTGGCGATCTCACCGCTGCCAAACAGCTCGCCCGGCATGCTCTACGACTAATCATCGGTCTTTTACCCATCGGCACGATTACCATCGCGACTGCCCCCGCTATAGTGGACCTGGTCTATGGCGGCGAATTTGCGCCGACTGCGCCGATTCTGTCGCTGCTGATTTTTAGCGCGCTGGGGCTAATGGTTGTTTCTGTAGGCACCACGATTTTGATCGCGGCAGAGCGGCCTAAATGGCCGGTTGCGATCGCCGCGCCAATGCTGCCGATTGCCCTTTGGGGGCATAGCTTAGTGATTCCGCGTTTGAACGCTATCGGCGCCGCCTGGATCACCACGCTAGTCGCCGCAGTTGGCGCACTGGCTATGCTAGCAGCCGTCTACTATCGCTGGCGTATTCTACCGCCCGTTTTAACCGTAGGGCGCAGTTTACTAGTTAGCCTGCTAGTCTATGGCTTAGCCTCGATCTGGTCAGTCACCGGGGTATGGATTTTGCCACAGCTCACGGTTCTAGCCCTAACGATTCCGCTGCTGTTTGGTCTACTCGGTGAGTTTGATCGCAGTGAGCTAGCGCTGATCCGCTCGACAATTTCTGGGCTGGTCAAATCAGGCGCATAGCAGTCGACGGCAAAACCTGCTAGAGCTTGTTGTCGATATTGCCTTCATTTAAGAAAAAGCTAGACGAAGCCGAACATCGCGGCTACTGGCAGTCTACCGCCGCCGAACGGCAGCAGCTTGAGGAGAGCCATCACGATATTGAGCAACAGATTGAATTTGCTCAGATGGAACGTTAGATTTTCTATACGCTCACTGCATATATTCACTAAGGAAAACACGAGGAAAACACGATGCCCGCACAATTCAAGCACGTTATGCTCATGGTTAAAGATGTGATGGCCACCGTGAAGTTCTACAGCGAAGGGCTGGGCCTCGACGTCAAGATGGCGAGTCCTGGCTGGGCCGAACTCGATGCTGATGGCACCACCATCGCCCTGCACGCGGCTTCTGAAAGTTCGGTGGGTGACTCGCCTATTTTGAGCTTTCATGTAGATGATGTACATGCTGCGATCGCCTCTCTAGAAGCCCTTGGCGCATCCCTAGAAGGCCGGGTGCGCGAACCTTCCTTTGGCAAAGTTGCCGCCATGCGATCGCCCGAAGGACATCTGTTGAGTCTGTTGGAACCTGCCAAAGAGCCCACAAAGGAGCCAGCTACCGCTGGACATGGGCACTAGATCCAGAAGACTTCTGCTGCAAACAGCATCATGTTTGAGGCTGTTTGTAGATTTCTGAACGTGAGTAAACTTTGACGTTACCGTGTTGATATCGTTTCCTGCTTTATACATCTAGAGGGCTGCGTACGCCTCGGCCACCTCGATTTAGTACATGGGTATAAATCATCGTTGTCTTAACATCCTTATGACCCAGTAATTCTTGAATCGTGCGAATGTCATAGCCATTTTGCAGTAAGTGAGTCGCAAAACTATGTCTGAAGGTATGACAACTCACCCGCTTCTGTATTCCTGAGTCGAGGACAGCCCGTTTTACAGCCTTCTGCAAACCGCTTTCGTGCAAGTGATATCGAACAACTTGTTCGCTTCGAGGATCACGGCACCGTGTTGAAGCGGGAAAGACAAATTGCCAAATCCACTGACGGTTAGCATTAGGATACTTTCGCTCTAATGCAAAAGGCAGTGTGACTGCACCATAGCCTTGCTCTAAATCTTGATTATGAAGACGTTTCACACTTTGCAAGTGTTCTTGAAGCGGAATGATGACTCGCTCAGGTAGTATCGTTACCCGGCTACTCTGGCTCTTTGCCTCTCTAACAATAATCTGGTGCTGAGGAAAACTAAATCCTTAATCCTTAGCTGCATGGCCTCTCTCAACCGCAAGCCGCTGCCATACAACAACTGCACAATTAACCGATGAACCCCTGACATATTCTGAATCACGGCAGAGACTTCATCAGGCGTTAACACCGTTGGCAGCTTGCGAGAGCGTTTGGCTCTGATGGCTTCTATCCTGCCATCTAGAGGCTGACATAAAACCTGACGGTATAAAAAAATGAGGGCACTAAGTGCCTGATTTTGAGTGGCTGCTGCTACGTGCTTGGTCACTGCTAAATGAGTGAGAAAGGCTTCAATCTCTGGAACGCCCATATCCTTAGGATGGCGCTTTTCATGGAAAAGGATATAACGTCGAATCCACTGTACGTAAGTTTCTTCTGTGCGATAGGAGTAATGCTTGACGCGAATCGCCTCACGCACCTGATCGAGCAGTTTTTTGGGTCGAGGCTGAGGAGGCTGCATTAAGTCAAAATAGGCTTCTTATGTAAATAAAGCCTACGCCGCACTAAATCCAACCGAGCGGGGTGATTATACTGAAACTTTCCACCTAATCTGCCATGTAGGGTGATTAGGCAGACGAATTTCTACCTAACTACCTTTCTAGGATGATTAGGCTGAAAATTGTCCACCTAATCTGACACATAGGCGTATTAGGCGGAAAAATTCTTTCTAATAAATAGTTATGCCAATCAAACTCCCGTAGATTGCTACTTATAGTCTGTAGACTTATAGTCATCAAATAAATAAATTTGGCCCAAAGTACTTTGGACCAAATTTATGGATATTCTTTCTGAATTCGGAAGTGAAGTTAAACGTAGACGAATTGCTTTAGGTTTGTCTCAAGAAGAATTAGCTTATTTTTGTGAACTTCATAGGACATACATAGGAAGTATTGAAAGGGGAGAAAGAAATATTTCTCTTCAAAACATTGTATCCATTTCTAAAGCGCTGAAGTGCAGCCCAGGTGAATTACTAGGATGCCTTAGCGGGAAACTTTAGAAATGGAATTCTGTAAAAAGCCAATAACAAACACATATAAATACAAAGATGTTTCAGAAAAATACTGCCACAGGGAAGCTGGTCATGAAGGACGATGTGCAGAATTTCCTTACCTTAAAAACCTTTCGGCTACTCATAAAAGAGTTGCAGACAAAATAAAACGCGATGCCACGATGACAACAGGGGCGGCATGGAAGAGCGATGATGCAGGTCCAAATCGAATTCTTCGTTGGGTCATGCTACTTAGCGATGAAGAGTTGCTACAATTCGGTCTCGATATGAATAAGTTGAAGCCTGGTGTTGTGGCTAAACTTAGAGAAAAGTCCGCAACTTATGAAGAATGCATGCTTGTTGCGGCCAAATTAACTTTTTTGGCTTACCAAATGCCTGATGCGCCAGAGTGCCCTCAAAATATCAAGGAATATTTGGAAGAAAGATTTGGACAATTTGTTTCTGGAAGTACGACTTGTATTATTTGTAGAGAACCTTTGAGTTTTTCCTTATTTGAAGTTGCACAACGAGGAAAAGCAGCAATTGAAACCGCGCACAGTAACCCTCGCACCCATTCTGACGAAAATGTTGGTTTTGCACATCGAGAATGCAACATAGCACAAGGGAATAAAACTCTAGACGAATTTTATGATTGGATTAGAGGCATATTAGACAGAGTGCAGTCCTCGGGTTAGATTTCAACACTTTTACTATCTAGCTCAAGAAGTGAACTAAGCAGCTCGGCTCTCTTTTCTAAAGAAAACTTAAACTGATTAACCTTCACAAGAAAATCTTTACTTTTATTTTTGGGGACAGGAATTTTAATTTCTTTA
>JBCCOH010000064.1:0-29435 GCA_039111275.1 Cyanobacteria bacterium P01_D01_bin.1
GAACGTCACACCTAGACCCAAGCCCAAAGAAGTTGCCAGAATCAGAGTTTCTCTTCTCCCCAGCTCAATCGTAGAGATAATTTTTATCCCAGCTGCGGCGACGCTGCCAAACATCAAAATAGTCGCACCGCCTAGTACCGCCTGTGGAATCGCCTGTAGCACACCACCGACGATTGGGAACAGACCGAGCAAGGCGAAAATAGCCGCGATAAAGTAGCCAACATAGCGGCTGCCAATTCCCGTTAGCTGAATGACACCGTTGTTTTGACTAAAGGTGGTGTTGGGAAAACAATTGAATATGGCTGCAATCCCAGAGTTGATACCATCGCCTAGCACCCCACCACGGATTCGATTGAAATAAATCTTTCCTTTAATCGGCTGGCCTGTGACGACAGAGGTAGCCGTCAGGTCGCCAATGGATTCAATCGCTGTGATCAAATAGAGAAAAGCAAATGGGATGAAGGCTGCAAAGTTGAATCCAAAGCCGTAGCGGAAAGGCTGAGGTAAAGAAAACAATGAGAGAGAACTCAACCCACTTAGATCGATAATGCCCAAGAAGAGACCGAGAATGTAGCCCACAATCAAGCCAATCGCGATAGAAGCCATTCTCAAGAAAGTATTGCCACTGCTATTGAGAATGAGAATAATCGCCAGGACAAACAACGAGAGAAAGATGTTTTGAGCGCTGCCAAATGTCTCGTTTGCTTTGGCGATCGCACCGCCGCCCATCGCTAATATGCCAGCTCTTGTCAGCGTCAGGCCAATTAGCATAACGACTGTGCCCGTTACCAAAGGCGTGATGATTCGGCTGATAATCTCTAGGAACTGGCTAAGGATTATTTCAATAAACGATCCTACAAAACAGAGCCCAAAGATCAGCCCTAGCGCTTCTGTTGGCGTTGCCCCGCCAGCAGTGGCTGCTAGCCCCGCGCCAATAATAGGACCGATAAAAGCAAAGCTAGTCCCCTGAATGCTCAATAAACCAGACCCCACTGGCCCGATCCGCTTTGCCTGAATGAAGGTGGCAACTCCTGAAATAAACAAAGACATGCTAATGATGTAGGCTCTGTCTTCTGGCGGTAGGTCTAGGGCTCCGCCGATAATGAGTGAAGGTGTGATAATGCCAATGAAGCTGGCTAGAACGTGCTGAACGGCCGCGAAGATTGCCTCTCTTACGGGCGGTCTATCTTCTAAGCCGTAAATCAAATCTGTTGAAACTGCGACTGCTGGTACAGGCGGCAGATCTGCAACAGTCTCATCTGGACTATCGATGAATTTCTTCTGCTGACTCATCAGACACCTCTTGCTTGCACGCTTGGTTACGCCGACTAATCACCCAGCATACTGTGGCGATCGCAGCGCATTAACTACAGGATCATTATGAGGAAAACACGAAACCGAAATGTGACAGAAGATACATTTGCTGGTTTTCTTTACTGATAGCTTGGCTCTCAATCAAGTGTGGGTCAGGAGTTTTGTTCATGCAGTCAGGTCTACCGCTTTTGAGAAGCTCGAAGTGGATTAGAGTTTCTTGTCAAGTTTTATTGTTTCTAGGTATTTACAATCAGTTTTTCACTCAGCAGGTTAAAGCTATCGATGTTTTAATCGGTACAGATATTATCAAGAAGGTAGATGCTGCAGAAGAACTTGCTACAGAGAAATTTGATACGACAGAAGAAGGTGAGAACTACGCTTTTGAGGAAATCGGTTCGGAAGAAATTGATGTCACAGAGTCTATTGATTTTGAACTTGAACTAGCAAGGACAGAATCAGACAGCGAACTAGAGACTACACAAGCGCCTCCGGGAGAAAGTGACTCGGTAGATATTGCTCAGATCACCAGCGTTTCTGAACTATCTGACGTAGAACCGAGTGACTGGGCATTTACCGCGCTTCAGCGACTAATCGAGGACTATGGCTGTTTGGAGGGCTATCCCGATCGCACGTTTCGGGGCGATCGCGCCATGACTCGCTACGAGTTCGCAGCCGGACTTAATGCTTGCCTAGATACGATATTTCAGCTAACAGGCGTTGCCGATTTTAGTGATATCGACCGACTACAAGAAGAATTTGCCATAGAGCTAGAAGCGGTTCGTGCTCAAACAACCGACCTAGAAGCGCGGGTTGCAGAGATAGAGGCCAATCAGTTTTCTACGACGACAAAGCTAAGAGGCAGCGTGTTTGCCTATCTTAGCTACGCGGCGGCCAATGGAGATGTTTTATCCGAGCGGGCGATCGCCACCAACCCCTTTGCAGGCGGGCGCGATGAAGCTGGCAACCCTCTAGTTCAGTCCATCGAAAGTGACATTCAGCCCACCTTTGGCTATCTGACCTGGCTAGATCTGACCTCTTCTTTCACAGGTCAAGACCGCTTGCAAATTCAGATAGCGGCGGGCGATGCTACCTCTGCGGCTAATAACTTCACATCAGCCGGACTGTTCAACACCTACGGCACGCCTTTCACTCTCTCTAGAGTGATTAATGACGACGAGCCTGTTGTCCGAGAGGTATTTTATTCCTTCCCAGTCGGTAAGAAGCTCTCGTTCACCGTCGGACCTCGCGTCAACTGGTACAGGCACTTCGACAACAATCGGTTTACTTTCTTTATAACAGGTGCCAATAGCTTTAACTCTAGTGGCGGTACGCAGGCCAACGCAGTCGACAGAGGCGCAGGTGTAGTTGCTGAAATTGACCTTGCCCGGTGGGCCGACCTGCGAGTAGGCTATCTAGCCGAAAACACGGAATTTTTGTCGGGACCACGATCTTCTAGCGACCCAGAGCGTGGTTTGTTTGGCGGGGCGAACACCCTGACCGGACAGCTCGGCATTTATCCTACAGACGATATCAATCTTAGGTTTTTGTACACGCGCTCAAACCTAGAGGCCAATCAGTTTGGCATTGTTGGTGGCGCGGTGAGTGAACCGCTCTATGGCCTAGCGGACGATGGTCAAGGAGGGCCGCTAAACAACGCCACCGCAGATACGTTTTTGTTCAACTTTGACTGGCTAGTCACCAAAGGATTTGGCCTGTTTGGTCGCTACAGCTACGGCAGCACTAACCTGAATCCTTCGACAGCAGGCCGCGAGGGCGGCGATGTCAACGCTCAGTCAATTCAGGCTGGGGTCGCGTTCCCCAACTTATTCAAACCTGGCGCACAGGCGATCATCTCCTACGTGCAGCCCTTTGAGGTGCTAGATGGAGAAGAATTTTTGATTGCGGGCGGTGGCGATGGTGCAATTCAGCGCGAAGTTGAGTTCACTTACCGCTATCCCGTCTCGCCCAACTTGGCAATTATTCCTTCTCTCTACTGGGTAATGAATGCCAACAACTTCGAAGATAATCCGGATATCTTTTTCTTTAATCTGCAAGCGCAGGTTTCCTTTTGAGGTACAAAGGTGTAGTAGCGCATACGCCAAGACCCACCCCTATGGGACCATCTCACTGGGCTAGATCAGGGTTGTCTATTTGCTCTAGCCGCCGCTGATGCGCCCGGTTGATCGTAGTGTTATCAGAGACTATCTTATTTTGAGATTCTTCAAAATGCTTTTGTACCGGTTTGTGGCTAGTGCCGCCTGCGACTTCCTCTAGCTGTTCATCTGCGAGCGGAGTCTCTGCCTCTAACGCCATAGCCTGCTGTTCTGTCTTGCTAGTTAGCCCCTTGTTCTCTTCCATAACAACCTCTGTGAATTTGTTTTTAGGTATCTATCTATGCGGATATTATCCCTACGCTGATTCAAAATAATTAAAATACAGTGAGAGTAGTATGATTACTGCCTTTCACTCCATGGGGTCTGATATTTGCGTATGGAAAATCTAAAAGTTGTCGTAGTCGGCGCAGGTATGGGTGGTTTGACGACCGCGCTAGCAATGCAAAGAGCGGGCTACGAGGTGGAAGTCTACGACCGAGTGAAAGAACTGCGTCCGGCGGGTGCGGGCATTTCGCTGTGGTCTAATGGCGTGAAGGTATTGAATCGGTTAGGTCTAGGGCCAGAAATCTCTGAGATCGGCGGGCCGATGCAGCAGATGGCCTACTATGCCAAATCGGGCGAGCTGCTGACTCGCTTTAGCCTATCGCCGCTAATCGATGAGGTGGGACAGCCGCCCTATCCGGTTTCTAGAACGGATCTGCAAAAGATGCTGCTAGAAGCAGTGGGCGAAGAAAATGTGCAGCTAAACAAGCGCTGTATCGCGGTAGAACAGACGGCTGATGGCGCAACGGCTGTCTTTGAAGATGGCCATCGGGCCTCGGCTGATCTAGTTGTGGGCGCAGACGGGACACATTCGATTATTCGCACGCATGTGCTAGGCCAAAAGGCCGAACGGCGGTATGTAGGCTACGTGAATTGGAATGGACTGGTGCCTGCTAGCGAGGACATAGCGCCACTCGATAGCTGGGACATCTATGTCGGGAGTGGTCAGCGGGCTTCGGTGATGCCAGTCGGGGGCGATCGCTTCTATTTCTTCTTTGATGTGCCTCTACCCAAAGGAACCGAGAGAAATTCTGAGCGTTTCAAGCAAGAGCTATCGGAGCATTTTGCAGGCTGGGCCGAACCTGTACAAAACCTAATTCAACAAATTGATCCAGAAAAGACGAACCGGGTAGAGATTCATGATATTGAACCTCTAGAGACGTTGGTGAAAGGTCGAATAGCGCTGATTGGCGATGCCGCCCACAGCACATCACCGGATCTGGGGCAGGGAGGCTGTCAGGCAATGGAAGACGCCTGGGCGCTGGCCAACTATCTGCTGACGACTAACCTCAGTGTGGAAGATGCACTGATTCGCTATGAGGACAGTCGCAAAGAGAGAGTAGCGGGCATCGTGCTGGGAGCGCGGAAACGGTCGAATATGACCCATGCCAAAGAGCCTGAAAAAACAGAGCAGTGGTACGCTGAGCTGGCGACAGAGGATGGCAAAAAGATTTTGGACGCTATCTCTAGAACCATTATGGCAGGGCCGATGGGATAGGTAAATGACAAAAGGGAAGCTGACTACTCATGTATTGGACACCGCGAACGGCTCTCCAGCAGCGGGTATGACTATTGAACTACGAAAACTAGAAGAAGAAGGATACGAGAGTATTTCTACCCACACCACAAACGCAGATGGCCGAACGGACAGTCCTTTGTTAGTAGCAGAGGCCATGGCTGTGGGCCATTACGAGCTAATGTTCACAACTGGGGAGTACTTTGCCCAAAAGGCGGACGCTTTGCCCGATCCGCCTTTTCTAGATGTGATTCCGATTCGGTTTGCGATCGCAGATATTAACGCTCACTATCACGTACCGCTGTTGGTTTCGCCTTGGTCGTACAGTACGTATCGAGGAAGCTAGTATCTGATCTTCTCATGGATGGGATGACGACTGCTTTTGGTATATTTCGATACGGTTTTTTACTATAGAAGTGTTCAATCAAGCAGGCTTCTTTAAGGGGTCTCGATAAAATGAAACAATCTTCTGTAAGAAACTCGAAAGCCAACGGCTGGAGCATCAAGCGACTGTTGCAGCTCTCTGAGAGCTTGGAGCAAGCCTACGGTATAGGCGAAGTGAACCAAGACAAAAAAGAGCAGGGCGCAGGCTGGCGCACTCAGCAACTATTAGATATGTCGGCAGCGAAGGCTGAACCTTTTATTTAAAGCTCAGTCGTTCAAGACTCAGTTATGTCCAGCTTTTCTGATTCCACGCTAGTGCCAGTGGTGCTGACGAGCTTCATCGACTATCTCTTGGGCCTCTTCGATTGAGATATCGTAGCGATCGCGCAATAGTTCGGAAATGCGATCGCAATCTCGATTAGGATTCACAGCCGGTTGCTTAGAATAAGCAGGCAGCGCGACATTACACAAAAGCGGCGAAGGTTGTGCTTCTAATTGGAGGGGTTCAAGATTTAGAACTTCCCGTGAATTGATAAAGAACAGCAGGGCACCGCTAAGGTTGGCATCACTGAGGTTTGTCCCCCTTAGAAAGGTACATTTCAGGTCCGCGCCGCTGAGGTTTGCATATCTTAGATCGGCATTGCTGAGATTAGTACTCGCTAGATCTGCGCCGCTAAGGTTGGCGTATCTAAGCTCAGCCCGGTTGAGGTCGGCGCCGCTAAGGTCGGCGTTGATTAGATCTGCGCCACTGAGGTTGGCACCGCGAAGGTCCGCGCCCCGAAGGTTGGCACCATTAAGATTGCTCCCTCTAAAGTCTACGCCATTCAACTCAGCGCCACCGAGGTCAGCGCCACTGAGGTCGATACCGCTGAGGTTAGAAGATGTCTCTACGTCTTTGTTAGTAGAGCGGAGAATTGCGAATAAAAGGGTCCCAGTGATAGCGGTTGTGAGCATGCCAGCGTACCACCACACTGTTCCGAGAAAGACTGAAGTAGCGATCACGCCCGTCATCCGCCACTTATCTATTCTTATCTTTGACTGCCACTGCTCGAATTGCGATCGCATTCTTGGGGCTCTCTCAACGTTGCGCCTATTATTACTTCCTCGAATTGGAGATGTTCCAAATATTTATACGTACTTAACTTTAAGTGCATTGAGGAACTGAAGAACAAATAGCGCAGCGTGGAACAGGGTGCAAGGGTGGCTACTAGCCTAGTGTGAGGTACCACTAATGATGTTTGAAGGCCTATCTGCTGTGGCTTTGAGCGTTTCTAATAAGGCGTAGACGGCAGGAGGCTGGAGGGCTTCTGTTGCGATCGCAACTCCCACTTTCCGCACCAACGGCTCCGGCAGCGAGAACACCTGAACCGTCTCAGGAATTGGCTCCGCCGCCAACCTCGGCAGAATCGTCCCTCCCAACCCTTGCTCTACCAAACTAACAATTGCCGCATCCGTTTCTACCTCATTGGCAACCGTGAGCCAGTGCCCCAACGCATTGATGTGCTCATACACCGGACGCATCGCCGGATACTCTACCGGAGGCATCACCAGCGGCTGTTTGGATAGCTCATTCCAGGTCAGCTTATTCTCTTTTAGCTCGACTTCTGGTGGTAACAACACTACAAACTCGTCTTGCAACAGTTCCCAGGCAGTCAGACCTTTCCCCGCAGGCATTAGCACGATACCAATATCTGCTCGGCCCTCTTTCAGCGCCTGTTCGACCGCTTTGTTGCTGTCATGTTCGGTTAAATTCAGCGTGATACCCGGCAGCTTTTGGTGAAAAGCTTTAATTGCTTTTGGCAAGATATGAGTCGAAATGCTGCGAAAGCTGGCAATGCGAACCTGACCTTTTTCGAGTCCTTTAGCGATCGCAGCTTCTTGCAAAATCGCCGCCGTGCTATCGGTAATTGTTTTGGCATGGGTAAGGATGCGATCACCCACTGGTGTCAGTGTCGCACCGTGTCGGCCCCGATTGAATAGAACAATGCCAAGGTATTCTTCCAGGGATGCGATCGCATGACTCACCGCCGACTGCGAAATGCCCAATCCCAACGCCGCCTCACTAAAGTTGTCACGTTCAGCCACCGCCACCAAAATCTGGAGTTGAGAGAGCTTAATTCTATTTTGGGCGTTACTTTTCATCTATTCAGTATATTCGTACCCTCATCTTTACGCTCGACGTGGCGTAGTTCAATTTTTGTAGGATGAACCTATCATAGAGACAGCTCCAAATGCTCCTATCCAATGACACATCCGCACCTAGAAGAAATACTAAATAAGTTGCGAGGTCAGCTTGAGTCAATGTACGAAGAGCGACTGGTATCGCTGGTGCTCTTTGGCTCACAGGCAAGAAGGGAGGCAACTTCTGACTCAGATATCGATGTTTTGATCGTTATGAATGGCGAATTGGATGTTCCCAAAGAACAAAAGAAACTCAGCGAATTTTTGGCAGCACTCTGTCTCGAGTACGACACTTTAATTGTTTGCGTGTGGACCGAGGTTCATAACTGGCAAAGCCGTCAGAGTCCTCTATTTATCAACATTCGACGTGAAGGGGTTGTTGTGTAAACTTTGATATCGACCCAAAGCCATGAGTGGAAAATAATGACAGTACAGGCGATAGCGTAGATAAAAGTGCTGTGGAAAGCCCGTTCCAGTAAAGGATTCTTCTTCCCAGGTGCCGTCTACTTGCGTGTTGATTAGATACTGGATGCCTCTTTCCATCGCAGTCTTTGCGACTGAATCGAGACAGAAATTAGCATCGATCAATCCCAAAAGAGCCCAGGCGGTTTGAGATGCCGTGCTAATTCCTTTCCCTTTCAGGCTTTTATCCTTGTAGCTGTTGCAGGTTTCTCCCCAGCCGCCGTCGGCGTTTTGAACGCTCACTAACCAGGCAACGCCGCGCTCTATTGATTCGCGATGGCGATCGCACGCCACTAAACAAAGTGCCGAAAGTGCCTCGCTCGTACCATAGATGTAATTCACTCCCCAGCGACCAAACCAGCTACCGTCAGATTCTTGTTCTTGAACTAAATAGTTGATACCTCTAGAGATTCGGTATGAGGTGAGGTCGCCCTTGTAGCTATTGACTAGTCCAGAATCTCCAACAAACCGACCGTGCATTTCCAGCACGCGGCCAGTTATATCGGCAGTGCTAGGATCGATCATGGCCCGCAGATCGCCGTAGGGAATATCGTTCAGCCAGTCTTGATCGTTGTCGATATCAAAAGCTGCCCAGCCGCCATTCTTGCACTGCATTGTCGCGATCCAACAAACGGCGCGGACGATCGCACGTTTCTTCAACTGTTCATCTGGCAGCGCCACATCGTACAGCGCCATTGCCACCACCGCCGTATCGTCTACATCTGGGTAAAAGCTGTTATCAAACTCAAAGGCCCAGCCGCCCGGCTTGCCGTGGGGGTTTTTGACTGCCCAGTCGCCATAGCTGAGGATTTGCTTTTCCAGTAACCATTCACCCGCTTTGACCAAAGAGATGTGGTCGGGAGAAAGGCCAGAATCGGTGAGCGATCGCATTGCCAAAGCCGTGTCCCATACAGGTGAGATACAAGGCTGCACCCAGCGCTTGTCTTCCGTCTCTACCATGAAGTTCTCAATCGCCTGAAACCCGCGGCGTACCACCGGATCGTTGACGCCATAGCCTAACGATCGCAGTGCCAGCATCGAATTTAGCATTGCCGGGATTATTCCACCCCAGTCGCCAGTCGCTTCCTGTCTTTCTAGAATCCACTTTTCCGCTTTTTGAATACTCTCTTCTCTAAGCGGCACAAGATCAACAGAGTTAGCTAGCTTGAATGCCTTATCTAGCCATAGAAAAGCATCGCTCCAGTCTCCTTTTTCTCGCAGCTCCCAGCGCACATTCTCAACGCCTTCTGTATACAGCTCATTCAGGTTGATGCTCGGCTGAACGGCATAGACTGGCTTCTTGTCGAAGACAATTAGTAGAGGAACAGTGCTACCTCTAGCCCAGCTAGAGAGTTCGTAGATGCTAAATGGAAAGGGCTGCTCTAGCTGCATCACCCAAGCAGGTAGTGTAGGTAGTCCCTTCCACTGAAAGCAGCCGATTAGCGCCAAGTGAAACTTAGTGAAAATTCGAGTTTGACTAATGCCGCCCCGATGTAAGGTAAACCGCTTTGCCTTGACGAGCGCCGGGTCGTTTGCCGGAACGCCTAGCAGCCGCAAGCCCATATAGGCTTCTACAGACGTACTCAGATCGCCGCCATCGTTCCAGAACAGTTCCCAGCCGCCGTGTTCTCTTTGCTGCGCTCGCAAATACTCCTCTAGCTTCGCGAGCGGTAAACTATCCGCGATCTCCCAGATTTTGTACAGTAAAACGACTTCAGCTGTGATGCTGGCATTCGACTCTAGATTTGCCCACCAGTAGCCTTTTGATTCCTGGATAGAAAGTAAGTATTGCTGCGCGGTTTCAATAGCTTGAGAAAGCGGCTGTGAAGCGGCGGGCAAAGCGGTTGAGGCAGCGGCTGTTTGCAGAGGGCTAGAAATCGACATGGAGTTTTGGAGGAGCTCGGCGCGACTATGGGCTGTACTGAGATAGCATAATGCAAATTCTTCAACGGCAAAATGGAAAATGTGCTATTCGCGCTAACAGCTGTCGCCGCTACCATTTGGTTGGGGCTGCTACTAGTATGGGGACAGTTTTGGCGAGTAGACCAAAAGCTAGACCCAGAAGCCCTACAGCAAGATACTTGGACAGGTCAGTGGCCGTCGGTGGCAGTGGTCATTCCGGCTAGAAACGAGGCTGCTTTGATCAGAAAGGCAGTGCAATCGCACCTCACTCAGACCTACCCCGGTCCATTCTCTATCTTGCTAGTTGACGATAAAAGCACAGACCAAACCGCCCAGGTTGCTGCTCAGACTGCCGCTCAGATCGCCAAAGAACTCAACAAAACCAACCTTCTTACCATTCTCTCAGGAAAAGATCTGCCTGCTGGCTGGAGTGGCAAGCTATGGGCAATGGAACAGGGGTTTGAACAGTTAAAGCAACAGACTAATTCGCCCGATTACGTACTGTTCACCGATGCAGATATCGAACACTCAGCAGACAATCTACAGCGGCTAATCACCAAGGCTGAGACCGAGAAGCTAGATCTAGTTTCTCTCATGGTGCAGCTGCGGACTCACAGCTTCTGGGAAAAGCTGTTGATTCCGGCTTTTATCTTTTTCTTTCAGCTACTCTATCCATTTCCCTGGGTAAATGACCCAGATAAGCAAACGGCAGCAGCAGCAGGCGGATGCGTTTTACTTCGATTCGACGCACTTTTGCGTATTGGCGGACTCCAATCGATCAGACAGGCGCTAATTGATGACTGTGCGCTAGGGGCAGCAGTCAAAGCAGGCGGACCTATCTGGCTAGGACTCAGTAATGAGGTAAAAAGTCTGCGTCCCTATCCGAGCTTGCACAGTCTTTGGCAGATGGTAGCTCGCAGTGCCTACACCCAGCTAAACTACTCTCCTATTTTGCTCGTAGGAACGGTAGTGGGCATGGCGTTGGTGTATTGGGGTCCACCGCTAGGATTGGTCGTAGGCATCGCTAAAGGAGAGTTTGCGATCGCCCTATTCGGGTTAGCTGGCTGGTTGATGATGGCCGTTGCCTACTGGCCGACGCTGCGACTGTACAACCGTCCTGTTTGGATGGCTTTTGTCTTGCCTGCGA
Source organism: Cyanobacteria bacterium P01_D01_bin.1 (assembly GCA_039111275.1). Lineage (GTDB taxonomy): Bacteria > Cyanobacteriota > Cyanobacteriia > Phormidesmidales > Phormidesmidaceae > Phormidesmis. The sequence continues at coordinate 11,063 of JBCCOH010000064.1, forward strand.
TCGCACTACTCTACACACTGATGACAATCGATTCGGCCAGACAGTACCAAACTGGTAGCGGCAGCAAGTGGAAAGGGCGAACATACGCCCCCTAGAGTCTTAGAAGACAGGTTTAGTGATTGGGTTGACGGATGTTCTCGTCTTTGCGTACCTCGCTTTTACGTACATGCCGGGGAGGCAGTTATACCTTGAGCCTGGTTGACTAAGTACGATCCTCTATCAGTTTTGTAGTAGGCAAAGGTGTTGGGATAGGGAACGGGCTGATAGTGTTGTCTATCGACTAGAGTCGTTTCAGCGCAACCTAAGAACAACACTCCGTTGGGGTGAAGTACTTGATTGAGCTTGGCGAAGGTGCGATCGCGAGCCGTCTGGTCAAAGCAAAGCAACAAATTTCGGCAAAAGACAACATCATAGGGCGGCTGGTCTACCAGCAACTGCGAATCGAGAATATTGCCCCGACGAAAATTAACCTTCTCGCGAACATGTTCAACCAAAAAGTAGCGTTTGACAGCCCGCCTAGTCTGACTGCTCCCTGCTGGAGCACCTACGCTGAAATATCTATCGTCACTGTGATACCCTTGTCGCCTAAACGCGTAGGGACTATAGATATCCTGTTTCGCGTCAAATAGGTCAGGAGAATCTTGTAGACAGGCAAAATAGTCTGAAAGCGTCTGGACACCATTCGAACGCATCCCTTTCTTAATCGGTGATACTAAGAAGAGAATATTTCTACAGAAATTTGCAAGGGAGCTGATTATGAACTGGCTTGAGGTAACCGCTCAGCTTTCACAGATTGCCGGTGTAATCTCTGTCGTCTTCGCTGCTGTCTCTATTCGCTCTAACACTAAGCTCAGCAGGCGGCAGTGGAATGTTGACACATTCAATCTCTACTTCGAGCGGCACCAGAAAGCGATAGAAAACTTTCCTAACAATGCCTTCTACGAAAGATTTGACCACAGCCAACTACCCGCACGCAGCGCTGAACTAACCGCAGCCGTTCGCCGATATCTGTTTGTCATTCAGGCTGTGCACTATCTTGCCTATCAAAAATATCTCGACAGTTCTATCTGGGACGCCTGGCGCAAAGATATGAAGAGAACTTTGAGCTGTCCGCTCATCTATCGAGAATGGTCAGATCTCAAACAGGATTTTATCGAATTTGAATCGTTCACTGAGTTTGTCGAACAAGTATTCGACAGCGCAAAAAAGGGAGCCAGCGGTGCTGACTCCCCCTAAGTAAAACCAGATGGTACCCGTTTTACTTGCTCTTTTTACTTGCTCGTCTTACTTAATAGTGACCTTGGCGCCTGCATCTTCTAGAGTCTTCTTAGCCTCTTCAGCAGCATCTTTGGCAACCGCTTCTTTCACGGTGATTGGCGCAGATTCCACCATACCTTTTGCTTCTTTTAGGCCCAGTCCAGTCATCGAGCGAACTGCCTTGAGAATTGCAATCTTCTTGTCGCCAGGAACTTCATCCAAGACAACGTCAAATTCGGTCTTCTCTTCGACTTCCTCAGCCGCAGCAGCACCACCGCCACCGCCAGCAACCGCAACGGGCGCGGCAGCACTTACACCAAAGGCTTCTTCGATTTGAGAAACCAGCTCAGACGCTTCTAGCAGAGATAGGGTTTTCAGCTTTTCCAAAATTTCGTCAGTTGCAGCAGACATGAATGTCTCTCCTTGTAGTTGTTGTATGTTAGTTGTCTATTCTTTCTCGGCGTAGGCTTTGATACCGCGACCAATCGAAGCTGGAACTTCTTTGATACCCAGGGCCAGCTTTGTAGCCACAGCATTGATCCCGACCGCGATTTTTGCGTACAGCTCATCTTTGGTTGGCAGGTCAGCTAGTGCTTCTGCGTCTTTTTGACTCAGCAGCTTGCCTTCTAATACCGCACCGCGCAGTTCAGTTTTCTTGGTGTCTTTCTGAAACTTTTTGTACGCTTTGACCGCAGAACCAATGTCTTCTTGAGTTAGCAGGATAGCAGAGGTGCCGCTTAGCAGAGATTCCATCTCCTGCCATTGCGATTGATCTGCGATCGCCCGCTTTATCAGAGTGTTCTTCGAGATCTTGCATACCGTTCCCGACTCACGCAGGCGGTTACGCAGATCGCTAATCTGCGCGACGCTTAGCCCCTTGTAGTCGATTACAAAAGCCGATTCCGAACGATCTAAAAGATCCTTCATCTCAGCGACAAGTGCCTGCTTATTCGCTAGAGTTCTTCCCATTCTATTTCACCTCCTTTTTAGTTAGATTTTTTGCATTTAGTTTTGTACGCTCAAAGTCACAAACAACAAACCCCGACCTAGAAACCAGATCGGGGTATACGTATCGAGGCCGCGTCGCACCTACCTGTCCGGTACTCAGCCATCAACCGCAAACCTCGGTAGGAAATTGAGCCCTCAGCCAAAGTGATAAATAGTTCAAACAACTAGCTATCAAACGCCTACTAGCACCTACTGTCTCTGGTCGCTATATTCAGTTGTTGAAAGGGTATGACCTATACGCTACTAGAGCCCACAGATGGCTCCGAACTAAATTACTTTTTGGCCAGTCAGTTTTGATAGCCCAAGTTTTGTGGCCCAACTTCTATCGCCAGTTCTTCCTATCGCCAGTTTGTCCAGCTAGCTTTCACTTGTGAGCAGCTCGCCTAGCTTCAAGTCACGCAGCGCCGAAATATCCACAGAGATAGACGGACCCATAGTCGATGAAACAGAGATAGAGCGCCAGAAGCGACCTTTGGCACCAGAAGGACGGTTGCGATCAATCGTCTCCTGTAGCGCCTTCAAATTTTCCAACAGATCCTCCGCCGGAAAATCAGCCTTTCCAAACTTAACATGAACGATGCCAGTTTTGTCGGCTCTAAACTCAAGCTTACCAGCTTTAAACGCTGTGATTGCACTTGCCAGCTCAAAAGTAACGGTGCCCCCTTTTGGTGAAGGCATCAGACCCCGTGGACCTAGTACCCGGCCTAGCTTGGCAACTTTAGGCATCATATCTGGCGTAGCGACTAGCACATCAAAGTCCATCATGCCTTTGCTGATGTCTTCAATCAGTTCTTCAGAGCCCGCAAGCGTCGCGCCCGCTTCGTTGGCTTCGTTGACCTTCTCACCTCTGGCGACAACGGCTACGCGCACGTCCTGGCCTGTGCCCTTTGGTAATGCGACAGTTGTTCTGAGCTGCTGATCGGTGTATTTAGGATCAATACCCAGCCGAATATGAGCCTCTGCGGTCTCGGTAAACTTCGCAGTAGCTGTTTCTTTTAGCAGAGTGACCGCGTCTAGCGGCTGATAGTCAAGAGTCTCGTCTACCTTTTCGTACAGCGCCTGCATGCGCTTTGAAATTTTTGCCATTTCTGTTCTTTTGGGGTGAATAGCGAAGCAACTGCCTCTTCCCCGATAGTGTGTACTTAATTTCTGTCAAACGATCTGTCGAAACGATCTGTCGAAATGAGCCTTAGCCCGCGACTTCAACACCCATGTTCCGTGCGGTCCCTTCGATGATATTCATAGCCATCTCAATGTCGTTGGCATTGAGGTCAGGCATTTTCATCTCAGCAATTTCCTTAAGCTGATCGCGGGTGATAGAGCCCACTTTCTCAGTTCTAGGATTGCCAGAGCCCTTTTCGATCTTAGCTGCTTTCTTGATCAGGACGGATGCGGGTGGGGTCTTGAGAATAAAGGTAAAACTTCTGTCTTCAAAGACAGAAATTTCAACCGGGACAATTAGCCCTGCCTTCTCAGCCGTTCTGGAATTGTAATCCTTGCAGAACGCCATGATGTTCACACCGTGCTGACCCAAAGCGGGGCCAATTGGTGGGGCAGGGTTCGCCTTGCCGGCGGGAATCGCCAGCTTAATGAGCGCAACTACCTTCTTTGCCATTGATTAACTCTTACTCGTTGAACTAACTGGGCTTCGACTCCGCTCAGCCCATGGATTTGACTCCGCTCAGCCCGCGGATGGGATCGATTATCACAGAGCTCAACCTAGTGTCCGGGCCGAACTCAACCATCATTGAGCCCAACCAGGCGGCTGAGCACAGCCGAAGTCCCGGTGACTGAGCGCAGCCGAAGTCACTTCTCTTTTTCCACTTGATTAAACTCAAGCTCTACTGGCGTATCGCGACCAAAGATAGAGAGCAGAGCCTTCAGCTTGCTGCGCTCTGGACTCACTTCGATCACCTCGCCCTCGAAGTCCTTAAACGGACCCGAGAGCACCATGATTTTATCACCTGCTGCCATGTCGATTTTGACGACGGGCGCTTGCTCTTGAGTCTGCTTAAAGATCCTTTTGACTTCGCCTGCGCTCAGGGGCATTGGCTTTACGTGCCCACGACCACGCCCTTGTGCTCTGCGCTGCTCTGCACCGACGAAGTTGATCACGTGAGGTGTGTTCTTTACAACTTGCCAGGCGTCATCGTCTAGGGCCATGCGAATCAGCACGTAGCCTGGAAAGACTTTCTCGTCAATACTGTGACGGCTGCCGTCCTTTCTCATTTTGACAGCGGGCGTCTGCGGAATTTCTACTTCTAGGATGACGTTGGAAAGATCAAAGGTTTTGACCCGCTGCTCTAGGGTCAGCTTGACCTTTTTTTCGCAGCCAGATGCCACCTGAACTGCATACCAGCGAGGTTTCTGGGTGCGTACGGTAACGGTCTCTTCTGCCTCTCCGTCTAGCTCCCTTTCCTCAAGAGCCTGAGACTCGTCGTAATTAGAATCGTCGGAAGCCATAGTCAAACTCGCTCAAAGCTCGTCAAAAAAAACTATTAAAAAATCAGGCGCGAAGCCCAGCCAAACAGCTTGTCCACAAAGTAGATAATCGTGGCTGACAGGCTAACCATCAAAATCACCGCAGCGGACTCGCTAATCAGCTGCTGGCGCGTTGGCCAGATTACCTTGGTTAGCTCCTCTCTAGTGCCTTGGGCAAACGCGTTGGCACTAAAGCCGTCGGTAGCGTTGGGCTCAGTAGTCTGTTTGGCTTTTTTCGCAGCCTTTGCCTTGCCGACTTTCTCTTTGCTGACTTTTTCTTTATTCTCGGCCTGTTTAGACTCTTTTTTAGCCACTGATTATGATTCCTTGCCTACCCACAGCAGATAAGCACTCAACTTTTAAGCACTTTCGTCAAAGTATGAAAAAACACGCCCTGAGGGACTCGAACCCCCGACATTCGGTTTTGGAGACCGACGTTCTACCAACTGAACTAAGGACGCATACGTCGGTTGGCTACAGGTCGCACCCAGCCGACTATCTCAGAAAGTAAGACCAGTCAGTTAGAGAGAGCGATCAAAGCGTTGCTTCAGGCGAGTTGCTTTACCAATGCGATCACGCAGGTAATACAGCTTAGCCCGACGCGCCTTACCCCGGCGAATCACCTTAATACTAGCAACTCTTGGAGCATGCAGCAAAAATACTCGCTCTACGCCTACCCCTTGAAAGACGCGGCGAACCGTAATGGTCTCATTGATGCCGCCATTGCGCATGGCAATGACAGTCCCTTCGTATGGCTGGACGCGCTCTTTACCGCCCTCCACGATTCGCACACCGACGCGAATCGTATCCCCAACGTAGATCGTAGGGAGATCTTCTTTGATTTGTTCCGCTTCAATCGAGCGAATTATTGCTTCAGCGTTCATCTCAGCCTTTGTAAAAGCGCACAGTCTTTGAGTATATAGCATGAACGCAAAAAGTTAACGAAAAAGTCAGGCGCTCTCAACAAACACTCAAAAAATACTGACTCGGAACCGTTACGATATATGTACTCTAAGTTCCTCTCTCCCTACCGCTACTTTCATGAACTTTCTGACTAACCTACTGCCAAAGATATCCTTTCCACCTGCGCTGCAGGGAATATCCGGCAGACGTATTGAGCTGAAGTCAGCGATGGAAATCGAGACGATGCGAATCGCGTCAAAGATTGTCGCGACAGTGCTAAAGGAGATAAACGATCTAACAGAAGCGGGAATGACGACCGCCGATCTAGACAACCATGCGGAAAAGCGAATTCGTGAGATGGGCGCGATGCCTAGCTTCAAGGGCTATCACGGCTTTCCAGCCTCTATCTGCGCAAGCATAAACAACGAGGTAGTACACGGCATTCCGCGCAAGCGCAAAAAAATAAACAACGGCGACCTGGTCAAGATTGATACCGGAGCCTACTTCGACGGATTTCATGGAGATTCTTGTATCACTATTCCGGTTGGGAAGGTAAAGCCGGAGGCGCAGCGGCTAGCGATGGCGGCGCAGGCAGCCCTATATGCGGGTATTGAGCAGGTGAAGCCGGGCAATACGCTGCTAGATATTGCTGGAGCGATTGAGGATTCAGTGAAGTCGAGCAAGTTCAGCGTAGTCGAAGAGTTCACCGGGCATGGGGTGGGCCGCAACCTGCACGAGGAACCTGCCGTGTTTAACTTTCGTACCAAAGAAGTGCCAAACGTAACGTTAAAAGCAGGAATGACGCTGGCGATTGAGCCGATTTTGAATGCGGGGAGTCAGCATACTCGGACGCTTAGCGATCGCTGGACGGTTGTCACGCTTGATCGCGCCTGGTCAGCGCAGTGGGAACATACGGTGCTGGTGACCGAAGACGGATATGAGATTTTGACCGATCGCGACAAGGTTTAGCGCTTTGTTTAGCGCTTTGGAGTTTAGCGCTCTAAGTTTAGTGTCTTAAGTTGAGCGCCTCGAATGGCGGGTTACTCCTCTGTCTCTTTGAGCTTTTCAAGACTGACGCAGGTCTCAGGATCGTAATCGATCTCAAACTCCAGTAAGTAGGCTTTGGAACTGCGATTGGGTGGAAAGTCCTCGTAGCTGCGGACAGTCGCGATGATTTCTTGGTTGATGCCCTCATAGCCAGTGCTACGAATTAGGGCTGGCTCGCCTGCAACATTGCCCTGCGAGTCGAACAGGACGCCGACTTCGGCATCATGCGGTTTCTTGTCTAGGCAGAGGCTGAGCGATCGCGCCTTCATATCAGCCTGTTTCGACGCCTCAATTGGGTAGGCAATCTCGGTGAGATCAGAGATTTCAGTCGGTGCCATGCTCTCTACCGTGCCCACATTAGCCTGCCTTTGAATATCGGCCTTCCAGTCGTCTCGATTTTGATTGGCGCTAAAGTCATCCGTGTTCTGCGCACTGTACGCCAGCAGCCCATACAGATCGCTTATCTCTTCAAGCAGGTCTTCAGGCACCGAAACCGAGTCAGCAAGACTCGCGATCAAAGCTGTGATAGTGGGTAGCGCTTCCGTCCTTGATTCTCCAGACTGGCTATCGGTTTGGCTGTTGGCCTGATTGGACAAGTCAGGGATAATGCTGACTTGTGAAGGAGCAGTTGCTGTTGCGTTTGTCTGCGGAGTGTTTGCCTGCGGAGTATTTGTCTGCGGGGTGTTTGTTCGCGCTTCAGCAGGTGATGGACTAGCAGCAGGAAGGGTCGGCACACCGCTACCGGCAGGGTTTGTGCTTTGAGCTGGGCGACGGGTGGCTTGAGTGGCTGCGGCTCGTGGTGCAGCCGCACGGGCAGCGACTGTCGCAGAGGAAGGTGCGATCGCCTTTGGTGGTTTTTGACCTCTAGGTGCTAGCGCTCTAGGCTCGGCAACAGGCGACGAAGCTAGTTTCTGGTCGCCAGGCACTTTCCTCGTCGCTGGGCTCTTTGACGCTGTTGCTGTCAACTCTGACTCCTCAGAGAAAACATCTTCTACGACGACTGTCTCTGATTCGTCGCTACCCGTAGGCAAAAACAGGACTAGCGCGTGTAAACCGAGCGCAATTAAGAAAAGAGGGCGAGCAAATTGAACGAGCTTCATAAAAATTAAGCGATCTTCGTAACATTAAGAATAGCGAGGACATCCGCTCTTTAGTAGTACAGAGGATCACTATTTAAGGCGTCTCTAATTTTGTCTGTCAAAAGTTGTTAGTTTCGAGGATCGCTTTGCCAAATCACCAGTAGCGTCGATCCCTGTAGCCGTACGAGGCTGAGGTACATAACTGGGCTGCCGTCCTCTTTTGTGAGCTGATGCAAGGGCTCTCCCCCATAGTCTCCTACCTCGTCAAAGCTTAGACCCAATGCCGCATAAGTCTCTTCTTGCTGAGAGAGTATGGCCCCTGGCTCGCCGTCTAGCCGCCTGGCATCTCTTGCTCCTGCCACCGCCTGGACAGTAGGAATACCGTCTACACTTGTCTCCGTTATGAAGTAAGAAGAATCGGTCCCTTTACGAAACTCTCTAGCAGCCGGTAGCGAATTTTCTCCAGTGATAGGATCCTTGTAGCCTGCCAAACCAAGGCTATCTAAGTTTCGGATGTACGCCTGCTGGTCCGCGCTAGGGTCGTAGGCTACTGGCTGCTCTACTGCCTGTTGCTGAAGCTGTGATTCGTCCGGCGGTGCAGTTTCAGGCTGGACGTCTGGCGCTGAATCAACATCAGGTGGCGCGGTCTCAGCAGGGACAGGAATAGGCTGAGTGGGGGGTGTGATTGCAGGCGTAGGCACACTGGCTGGCGGCGGCGCAGCAGGCTCTGGTGGCGGCTCTGAAGTCGCAATTTCTACCAGGTTCAAAATGTCTACTGGAATAGACTCGGTGTCTTCTGGCTGCTCTGCAGATTCTTCTACAGCTTTAGGTTCACTCGGATTGAAAGGAACCACCAACAGAACGATATGCGCACCCAGCGCTAACCAAGTCAGGGGATGATACAGAATTTTCTTGGGCGTGAGGCGATTAGTTGTGCTTTTAGCAGCCATAAAGGGCATCGAGCAGTGAACATGAATAGCAAACGCCCCGACGCATCAGGACGTTTGCTATAGATACCTAGATCTCAACTGATAGAGCCTGACTGATAGGGTCTGTTTGGCTCATCCTTCGTAGCCTAGCAGTACGAAGGACCGATGCAGGGAAGCTTCGATAGGTCGAAACTAGAGCATGCCTATAGACTCGGCATAGTCAGCGGCATCCAAAGGTACGTAGCCAACTTCGCTGATGATGTTGTCCTCAGTCTCAGCGGCTCTAGTCAGGTAGTACTCTACGAAAGACCTCACTTCAGGGCGGCTAGCCATAGCGTCTGTATTGACGTAGATAAAGATCTCACGAGCTAGAGGCTTGTAGTCGTTGATAGTCTCTGGAGAAGGAACGACTGCTTCGCCACCAGTCGCTTCGCTAGAAACCCCTACAGCCTTGAGGATGTCACGGTTCTCTAGGTAATAAGACATCCCGAAGTAGCCAAGTGCATTCTGGTCACGAGAAACGCCTGTCACTAGGACGTTGTCGTCTTCGCTAGCGGTGTAGTCAGCGCGGCTAGCACCCTCATCACCTAGGATTTCTTCGTTGAAGTAGTCGAATGTGCCAGAATCTGAACCAGGACCGTATAGGTTCAAAGGCGCATCAGGAAAGCTAGCGTCGATCTGATTCCAAGTAGTGATTGTACCTTCAGAGCTGCTATCCCAGATTGTCTGTAGTTCCTCTATTGTGAGGTCTTCAGCCCAAGTATTGTTGGGATTGACCACTACGGTAATCGCATCAAAGGCGACCGGAATCACCTCGTAGCTGATGCCATTAGACTCGCAGAGTTCTATTTCAGAATCTTTAATGGGTCTAGAAGCGTTAGAGATGACAGTTTCGCCTGCACAGAACTTCTTGAAGCCGCCGCCAGTACCAGAAACGCCAACTGTGACGTTCACATCGGAATCAACGGTAGTCGTGAAATCTTCAGCCATCGCTTCTGTGATCGGGAAGACAGTACTCGAACCATCAATAGCGATTAGACGGCTCTGCGCATTTGCAGCTACAGACGCTAAGCCGATAGTTGCGACCGCTGCTGTTGCGCCCAAAACTTTGAAGCTAGTGAAAAACTTCTTTGCGCTCGTTGTCATGTTGAAACTCCTAAGGTCGGAAAATACGCCAAGGAGTAATCTATGCAGCTTAGTTTAAGAAAGCACCGTCTCTAGTTTATGAATGTATTAAGGAGGTATTAATTCTTAGGTGTTTGTACTGTTATCTGCATCTCTCTGCGGTATGAAGCTGACGGTATGAGTCTTGCCTAAAGCTAAGGGATTTCAGCGAGAGCCCTCTTTTGTAGCTGCATCAGCTGAGCGATTCCTTTTTCTGCGTAGTCGAGCATGGCGTTGAGCTGCGATCTGGTAAAGCTCCCTGCCTCCGCTGTTCCTTGTACTTCAATGAACTCTATTTTTTCGTTCATCACCACATTGAAGTCAATATCAGCAGCAAAGTCTTCGGGATAGTTGAGGTCTAGAAAAGGGTCGCCTTCTAGTAAGCCTACCGAGATGGCAGCGATTTGATGACGAAGGGGTGAGGTGGTGAGTTCGCCGGTTTTGATTAGATGGGCGATCGCATCTTCTAGTGCCACATACGCCCCGGTAATAGACGTCGTCCTCGTTCCCCCATCCGCCTGCAATACATCCGCGTCTATAGTAATCGTCCTTTCGCCTAGCGCCTCCATATCTAGCGCCGCTCGCAAGCTGCGCCCAATCAGCCGCTGAATCTCCTGCGTTCGCCCAGAGAGCTTCATAAACTCTCGCGATTTGCGAGTCTGCGTCGAACCCGGCAGCATTCGATACTCTGCCGTCAGCCAGCCTTTGCCAGAATCTTTTAGAAAGCGGGGTACTCCGTCTTCGACAGACGCCGTGCACAGTACTCTAGTATTGCCGCAATGAGCCAGCACCGATCCAGCGGCATAGTTTGTAAACTGACGCTCAAACTTAAAAGGACGAAGCTGATCGGGCTGTCTCTGGTCAGGGCGTTGCCAAGGCATAAGCGACTAAGGATAAAGCAGTTGTGCTGAATCATACTCCGAAGCCGTCCCCCTACAAGTCCTCCCTGAGTCCTCCCTTTGCTCTAGAAGTCCTGCCTTCTTTTAGATGACGTTTCACTTTCGACATATAGCGTATTATTTCTATCTAGAAGCATCAACTACGCTATATTTGGTTGTCACAACCTCCCGTGTTGCTGCGCTACTCCCTCGATCATTACTTTATGGTTTCTCAGCTCAGAGTCCTGCCTAGTGCACTGGGTGAGGGTCCTATTCCCCTCCCAAACGCTCAGCGCCCGCTACGCCATCCCTTACTCAGTGCAATCGAAGGCACCGTGCAGGTATTCACTTCACAGCACCGCACCTTCTTTACGAATGTAATGGTGCAGGCGATGCGCATTGCCGAGCAAGGTCTACCTGTTTTAATCATGCAGTTTCTAAAAGGCGGCATTGACCAGGGCCCCGAGAATCCAATGAGCATGGGTCAAAATCTAGACTGGGTGCGCTGCGGTAGTCCAACTTGCACAAAAGATCCCGATGTAGACGAAAAGACTAAAGCCGCCGTGCAACAGCTGTGGGAACATGCCCAGCTAGCCGTGCGAGGCGGCGTCTATGGCCTAGTCGTACTCGATGAGCTGAGTTTGGCAATTGAGTTTGGGCTAATTCCAGAAGATGAAGTGATCGCACTGATAAAAGACCGACCCGCTCACGTCGAGATCATCTTCACCGGGCCGCAGATGCCAGAATCACTGTTAGAGGTCGCGGACCAGGTCACTCAATTTCGTCGTAACTATTTGGTATAAGCACTTCTGGTGTAAGGACGGGTATAAGCAAATGATCAAGAATGACGCATGGATCAAAGCAGCCGCTAGCGAAGGCATGATTGCTCCTTTTGAAGCCTCACTGATTCGTCGGACTCAGCTATCTACCCACGCCCATAAAACGCCCGCTCACGAAACGCCCGCTCACGAAACGCCCGCTCACGAAACACCAGTAATCAGCTACGGCCTCTCCTCCTATGGCTACGATATTCGCCTTTCCCCAAACGAGTTTCGGATCTTCCGTCACGTCCCTGGCACCGTCATCGATCCCAAAAACTTCAACCCCGAAAATTTAGAGCCTACCCAGCTCAAAACGGATGAGAACGGCAGCTACTTCATCCTGCCCGCGCACTCCTACGGTCTGGGCGTCGCCCTCGAACGGTTACAGATGCCCAACAACATCACCACCATCTGCATTGGCAAAAGCACCTACGCCCGCTGCGGCATCATCGCCAACCTCACCCCCGCCGAAGCAGGCTGGCGCGGCTATCTCACCTTAGAATTCTCGAACTCTTCTAGCGCCGACTGCCGCATTTACGCCAACGAAGGCGTCGTTCAGCTTTTGTTCTTGGAAGGCGAACCCTGTCAGGTTAGCTACGACACCAGACAAGGAAAATATCAAGATCAGCCCGAAGCAGTCACGCTCGCCCGTGTGTAGGACAACGTCTACGTTGTATCTTTTACAAAAGGCTACTTCGAGTGCATCGGAGTGACTTCTTTTCTAGTCTCAAAACCGATGTTGTATCGGGCTCACGTATGGTTCTTCCCTGCTTCCAGTCTGTATGGAGGAAGAGTGTGCCAATATATTCATACTGTATCGGCCTTGCGATCCTATCGACTACGTCGCCAGTTAAACCAGTTTTCTGACCAGTCTCGTTTCCAGCGACCAGTTTTCCACTGAGTCTGACGATATTGACTGGCTGCTGTGTGGACCAGGCTCAAAAGAGTTTGGGTGGATGCTGGAGGAAGGGCGTTACAGAGTTTGGCAATGGGTTGGTTTAGATAGGTGGAGAGGACCAAAATGCAGTCGGCGGCGCGATCGCCCACCAAATGCACACCGACCAACCGCCGACCAACGCATACCAGCTGACAATAGCTAGGCAAGGGCGTCACCCGCGATAGGTCCGCGCCGTTTGATCGATTAGCTTGCCACACCCGAACGCGATCGCCATAGCGATGAACGGCCTGAGCTTGGGTAAGTCCTGCCATGGCAAATCGACCGCCTGCTTTCACCAGTTGATTGAGTCGGAGCTGACGAGTAGGAAGAAACAGGGCATTTTGGACCACAGTTGAGATGTCGCAGTCGGTGACAACAATGTCTCTGTGTCCTTCGACGATGGGGCCCCAAGCAAATAGGCGGCTCTTTCCTACTTGCAGTTTGCGATTGACGCTCAAGAAAGGGGCGCTGCTCTGGCCATTTCTGCGTCGGTGGCTTTGGCGATAGGCAAACCTAGGCAGGGTTAGTGCGGGTTGTTCGGTGCCAAAGAATAAGGTACATTCTGCCCTGTCTGAATTGGCATTAGCTAAGTTGGCACCAGCCGAGCTGACACCAGCTAAGTTGACATCTGCCGGGTCAAGAACGGTAACACCAGATTGCGTGAGCTGCGATCGCACTAACCCCCGCACCCCCTCGTCCCATCCAGGCAACACCACCGCCGTCTGCAGTGTTACTGTCGCACCTATCTGAGCTAGGGCCTCAGCCCACAGCAGCGATCGCACCCCACCTCCCCACACCATCACCGTCTTGGGCAATTGTGTCGCTGTCAGCAAAGGCTTAAACACATCCGGAGAAAGTCCAAAAGCAGCCAAGACAGCTCTGGCTTTTATCCGTCTGCTGCGAGTGGTGACGATACTCTTTTGCGAAAGCTGCTCTGGCATCTCTAGAACAACGTCAATGCCCCCAGCACTCATTGCTGCGACTGAAAGTTCTGGGTTTTGGGTTTCAGTTGCGATCGCACCCCATTCTAAAAAAGTGCCCCAGTTCCAACCAGCGTGTCCGTCAATTGCTCTGTCAATTGATTTGTCAATCGACCGATCGACCGATCGAGCTGCAAACCACCGACTAACCGCTTGCGCTTGGTGTCCTCTTGTCACCTGCTGAAGCGCCTGCAATAGATATCGACGCCTTTGGTTGAGTAAAAACAAACCTGGTGGCTCTACTAAGGCGATTCTGGCACCGTAGCTAGCAGCTTGGCGTGCAGCTTTGCGCCCCTCTATCGTTCCGCCCAAAACTACTAAGTCATAGTCGGCTGTCATAGATACTTATCTCTTTTCCAACTGAGGCAGTACCTCGGCCAAGGCCGCAAGCAGTCGTTGATTTTCTACTTCAGGCTTGATCACCACTCTAAAGTCTTGATTGCCGCTCTAAAATAGTGATTGCCTAGTTCTCCAAATCTTACGCAGTCACAGCTTATGCAGTCACGCATGTAGATTCGATGCTGTCTGAGCAATTGCTTTTGGATCGAGGTAGGCCACCACAGATGAAAAAGCCGCCCGAATCGCCTTCGAAGCAGAGGAAGGCGCTCCAAGCGGACTGATGCTAGAAAAATCCAATAGATTGTCAGGAGTGCACTGCGCCAACTTAGCGGCCCAGGCCAAATTCCCTCCATGAATCGGTCTAGACATAACCTGCGCGTATGGAACCAAAAACCAGCGGCTTACTACTTCTTTTTCCCTGCCACCATCTCCTTGAACTGCTTTCCTGCTGAGAATGCAGGGACCGTAGTCGCCGGAATCACCATTGTGTCACCTGTCTTGGGATTACGACCCTCCCGCTCCTTCCGAGCTCTTGGCTCAAACGAGCCAAATCCCACCAAAGTGACCTTTTCCCCTTTTGACACCGCTTCCATAATGGACTCTACAGCGGCCGAAATCACGGCATCAGCCTGCTTCTTCGTAAGCGAAGTTTTTTCTGCAACTGTATCGACGAGTTCACCTTTATTCATGCTTATCTCCTCGGAGGATGATTGGGTTGATTTGAACGAGTTGATTTGATCGAAGCCGACTAATATCTGTCCACAGGTAGCTAGCTGATTATCTACCTGTGGGTAGCTAACCAATTGCTCGCCTATCGACAAGGTGTAAAGTTTGTATGAGGCTTTCAAAAGATGAAAGGAACGCTAGCGATCAGAAGCGATCGCTAAAAATCCCCGAAACCCTTGAAACCTCATGAATTTTACTGCCTCATTCTAAGGGGTACCCGTGCAATCTGAACAGAGAAACCCCCGAATTTGTACGCATTCGGGGGATTTTTAACAAAATTTACTGTTCTCAGCCTAAAAAAGAAACGGACTACCTTGACAAAAAGCCGACACCTCTAGCTAAAAGAAGTACCGGCTTGATTTATTTGTCAGCGTCTTCCTAGTGCGTAACTTTTAATCTCTACGGTTTGCTTTCTAAAAGCTGCTGGACGTCCTCGCCGGGTTGATAGCTGTAGCCATAAACGCTACTGTCAGAGTCGTTCATTACCTGTGGGGTCAACAGCACAATCAGCTCACGACGGATGTTCTGTCGATCGGTACTTCTAAACAGTGCGCCCAATAGCGGAATATCACCTAGAATTGGCACTTTGGTAGCTGTTGTTCGATCAGACTCTTGAATGATTCCAGAGAGCACCAGCGTTTGGCCATCTCTGACTCTGATTTGACCAGAGGTCAGCTGACGGTTTGCTAGCAAGACAGCCTGGTCGCCGCCGACATTAAAGCTGTCTGTCGGCGCTGAGATAGAAGGGGCAACCGCCAAAGTCACGAAGCCATTGTCGTCGATGCGATCTATTTGAACCTGAAGGTTCAATCCTGCGTCTTCTTTCTCAAACGTCACTGTCCGCAGAATGCCAACTTCTGTCGTCTCAATATCTGTCGTAATATTGGTGACCACTTCTTGGGTTAGCTGAACGGCTGCCGTTTGGCCTTCTTGAATCACCAGTGTCGGATCGGTCACAATTTTGGCATTGCTGCTTTGGATAGAGGCTTCGAGCTGAGCAAGGAACTGTCTAGCAATACCAATCGCGCCGCCCGCAGCGCCAAAATTGATCAAGCCAATACCGCTGTTTTGGTTGATGGATGTATCACCCAACCCGAAGGAAAACTGCGAGCCAAAAGAATCAGAATCATTCAAGTTGACATCAATTACCCGTAGGTTGACGGCGACCTGACGGCGACGGATATCTAGCTGGATCATCTGCGCAGAAGCAATCTCAATCTGGCGAGGCGTTCCAATTAGTGTTAGAGAGTTTGTTCGCTCATCACCGATAATTTGCAGGCCCCGCAGCAGCGGATCGGCGTCCGCAAAGTCAATCCGCTGATTGGTCAAAGATGACTGAGTGGTGGTCGATTCTGTTACATCGGTGCCGCCACCGACTTCTACCGCGTTCACGCTAGTGACAGAACTTTCGCTAGTAATGGCGCTTTCGGCGCCCATCGAGACGAGGAAGTTAACCGCGCTACTGACGTCGATTTGATTGAGGCGAATGCTGCGCACTAGCACATTGCGAGCGCTGTTTGGCAGGCGCGGAGCAACAAAGATAGTCCGTCCTACTTTGTTGGCTTCTAGTCCAGATAGCTGTAGCACGTAGTTGAAGACATTTTGCACTGGCTCATTTTCGATATCGAGCGAGACCCTGGCATCGAAGGCTTCTGCGCCTTCTCCTTCATTACTGGAAAAAGCTAGGTTCAAGCCAGCCGCTCTAGCGAGAAGAGAGAGCACTTCGCGGGCGGAGGCGTCGCGCAATACCAGTCTAGGGACTCGCTCGGCCGTGCCTAGATCAATTTCGTCTAGTGTGGAATCAATATCGGATACGGATAGATCGCCTACAGGAGGCGCAACGGCGCGTGGCAGAAAAGGCGGCGCCCCGTTCAAGGTAGGCGTGGTGACCGGAGTCCCGTCAATAATGACCTCTGGGCTAGGCACTAAGATCTCTGGGGTGTCTTCGCTTTGAGCGATTTCTACAGAGTTAGCAGTCGGGTTTTCAACGGAGGCGGATTTACCTGGAATGGTAGCTAGAAATTCTGGGAGCTCGGAAGGGGCAGCTTTGGCTTGCGATCGCGTATCCAAACTCAGCACAAACGACTCATCCGCCGACTGAATCTCACTAATCGGCGCTTTCTCCTTACCTGCTACCGTCACTCTGACTCGATCTGGGCTCACCGCTGCCAGGGTGACAGACTCAATACCTGGCACAGGATTCTTTTTAGTAAAGCTTTCTCCTCTTGGCAAATCTAGCCGCGCATGCGCAATATCTGCCTGTAGCACCTTGCCCGCACTAGCCGTTACGATCTGAGGCGACTCCCCGGTAGTCTCTAACCTCAGCGTTAGGCCAGCGGCAGTTCGCTCAAGGTCGATACCTTCTACAATCGTCGCACCAATAGCAGATTGAGCAACAGCCAGAGGGCCAGCCAATGTAGCTAAAGCACCTCCTAGCATCAGGCTTCTAAAATTAAGACGACTTTTCACAGAAACAGTACTCCTTGGGTCAAATCTAGCGGTGTGTGATGCAAAGTTGAAATTAGAAAATCTTGCTATGGACTGGCCCTATTAACTAGCAGGCTCAGCTTCGGCCCCTTCCTCGGCAGGCGGTGCCACCTCGGGCGGGATATCGGCATCGGCAGTCGGAATTAACGCATCAATCTGAAAAGACGTATCCAGCTGAGCCTTCGGAGCGCTAATCACCTGGCCATCGCTACCAATCACGGTCTCCTCGACTGTCTGGCCACTGCTGATGCTAAAGTTGTTGACCATCAGCAACGGCTCTAGCCTTTCCAAATTTCTCAAGATTGACTGAGTCTGCGCATAGTCAGCAGAGAAGTTGATTGAATAGTTTTCTCGCTTGAGCTTGCCATTGACCTCTTCCCCCAAAGAGCCATCGGCAACGACTGCTTTTTCTCCTGGATTAAAAGTCTTTAGCTTGGCTTCCAAAAGAATGGGAGGAATGCCCCTAGCGCTAACCTGATTGCGAATGCCGTTTAGGGTGGCATTGCTGCTTTCAATCCGCTGATTGATATCCAAAAGCAGCGTATCCATGGTGTCTTCGTTGGCAAAGAGCGAGTAGACATTCCGCCGCTTTTGCATGGCAACCTCTAGCTCGGCTTCTATCTTGGCAATATTTTCTAGCTGCTGAGCCTGTGACACTAGCTGGTCTTCTTTTGTAGTAATTTCCGTGCGTAGCGTGGCATTGCCTTCTGAGACGGGCATCACCTTTTCTTTGTACAGATAGCCAGCGCCACCGATCCCGACTAGCGCAATCAAAACGCCAATCATTGCAGGCGTAATCTCTAAGCCAAAGACAACCGGATTGGTCGGTTCGTCAATAAAATCGGCATCATCGACCGAAAAATCTCCTAGGGCAGTCATTACTCTATAGCTCCTGTTGCTTGAAGGGCACGAATGCGAGCAGCTAGTCCGGTAGACTCTTGCTGTCGATTTAATTCGTCGAGTAGCGCCGTTGCCGGAATACTCTTGATTTCACCAGTGATGGTGTAGCTCACCAGTTCGGCAGACTCTTCTGTTGCCGCTGCGCCTGGACAGCGACCTGGCACTTCGGAGCCTAGGCTAGCGGTCGTAATCTCGATAGATTCTTCGACTAAGAAAGGAGAGCTCTGAAGCGTCAGCAAAAAGTCGTTGACATCATCAAACGAGCAGGCATTGCCGCCAAGCTCGATGCCGCCAGCCGCTGAGCCGCCCTCGACTGGCGCTGTCTGCACCAGTCGCAAGATCTGAGTGCGCGTAGGAATGCGGCCCTGCACATCTCGAACAATGGCCGACCAGGGTCGAATCCGCTCAAACACGCCTGCTAGCGCCTGAATTTCCGA
>JBCCOH010000065.1:0-29032 GCA_039111275.1 Cyanobacteria bacterium P01_D01_bin.1
CATAGCATGCTACGCCCCTACGGGATGGGATGTTATTTATCAACCTCTCTCTTAGCTAGCAACCAGATAGGTCTGCCGAATGTAGTTTTCGACTGCTCCAAACTCATTCGAGTTCAAAGCTCTGCTATAGATCATCGCTGCTGCGACACTCATCGGTGTTTGGCCGCCATTCATGTTTTGACCAATCAACAGTTTGTCAACAACTGTTTTGTACTTTTTGGTTCCTGAATCGATCTCGACCCCATTCAGGTAATGTTTATACGTGGTGCCATCGAAGGTAACCGCATGAGAGATAAAGCCGCGCTGTTGGCCGCTATTAGGATCGACTACGCCATCAACATCAGTAGGCTGATCGTGCTTGCCTCCCCACCCGTGAACAGTGAGATCGTCTTCGTTCCCCTCTAGTGTGAGGCCAAAGACTCTGTTCTGAGAGGCTTTTCCATAGACCAGACCCGCATACTCTGAGTTGGTGACATCCTCGTAATCCACGACAAAGAACATTGTTCTAGGTTCGTTGCCGCTAGAAAGTCCCTGGAGCGGAGTATCTGGCGTATTTTCGCGGAAGAGGTAGTCGCCATTGCCGTTCAACGCAACAGCAGGCTGACCAGAGGGGGTGGCGGTTTCAATCAGCTGTGGATTGCCGACTGCTCGAAGGTTGTTGCCAAAGCTGGACTGATCTATCCATTTGGTGACATTTGTTCCGTCGAGGCCAATTTTGGTAAAGGCTTCTACCTGGAACACTAGGCCGTCGGTGACTGGTAGCTGACTAGATATTCCGACTTGAATCTCGATAGTATCGGAGACTACAGGCTCAGCTTTGCCATCTGAGATAGTAAAGGAGGCGTTGTAGCTGCCAGCATCTGTGTAAGTATGCGCCGCTTCGATCTTGCCATCGCTATCAGGACTACCCGTGACCTGGGCTGAGCCGTCTCCAAAATTAAGGGTGTAGGTCAGCGACTCTACAGGGTCGTCGGCATCGGTGACAGTAGCGCTAAAGGTAACCGGATCGCCTGGATCGATAAAGGCGACATTCACAGCGGCTGATTGAAATTGGGGAGCGCTGTTGACAGTGCCAACAGTGATAGCGAGAGGCTCCGCTAGGGTCGATTTGTCGCCATCGCTAACGCTGAGGACCGCGTTGTAGACGCCTTCGGTGGTGTACTGGTGGTCGTGGGCGATCGCACCAGTCGTCGGGTCAGGCGCACCGTTAACTACGGTGCCATCCCCAAAGTTAATCTGATAGGTCAAGCCATTTAGGGGCGTATTACCATCTTCGACAGTGGCGGCGTAGGTGACATTTAGCGGTACGGCTGTTCCCATCTGGTCACTCGGGTTGCCCTGATCATCAGTAATGCTAGAAGAAACAATCGAGGGAGCGCTGTTGCCGCCATACGTGATGCGCTGTACCTGTCCGCCATTCGCAGCATAGTTAATGTAGTAGAGCGCACCGTCATTGCCCTCTTCGAGAAAGACCACATTTGTTGTATTTCCTGGAATGTCCCCGCTAGGCTTGAAGTCGTAGAGCCCCTTAACCGTATCACCAGTCTCGTTTAGATCGAGAAACCTGATGTAGCTATCTTCGTAGTTACCAAAGAAATAGACACCGTTGAATTCCGATGGGAACAGATCGCCTCGGTAGACAAAGCCGCCAGTCAAAGACGAGTGCGGCATGTCATAAATCGGCGCAGAGAAGTAGTCACCTTTGCTAGGATTCGCTGGGCCAGCGCTAGGTTGGGGAAAATCTGCTGGGTCAAACTGGGCCTTTTTCGGGTTAAAGACAGCGGCGCTATCCTTGCCCTCGTAGAAATTCCAGCCGTAGAAGACACCGGGTTGGTCTAGAGAGGCCACGTGGATATCATCAGTCGACTGATTCCGGTTACCGCCCACTTCACCAATATAGAACTTGCCATATTCCTCATCCCAGTCAGCCCGGAACGGGTTGCGTAGGCCATAAGCCCAGATCGAAGGATGCGGCTGGAACGGTTGTCCCTGCGGGTTCACGCTAGGGTAAGGCCCGTCGATGACGCCATCGGCATAGGGATTCGCAGGCCAGCCATCGGTCCCGTCTGGAATAGAGCCGTTGCGATTAATCCGAATAATCTTGCCGCTGGTATTCTCTAAATTGGCAGTCCAGTCGTCGTCGGGGCCACCTTCGCCGCCGTTAGACGTGTTGAACTTATCCGAGCTGGTTAGCCACAGCTTGCCGTCTGGACCGAAGTCTAGGCCGCCGCCGTAGTGACAGCAAGAAACGTAGCCATCTGTATCCGTCCAGAGGATTTGCTCAGTGTTGATATTAGCTGTACTAGACAGGCCACCAGATCCTTCTTCATGCTCAAAACTGGCAATCACAGCACGTTTTGTATTTGCTGAGCGCGTATAGAACAGATATATTAGATTCTTGCCATTTGTTGGCTCAGGCTCGAAGTCCGAAGGAATAGCCATCTCTAACAAACCGCGCTCTTGACCCGAGTTTACAATATTAGAGATATCCAAATAGAGAGAATTTGCACCAGAGTTAGGGTCGGCAATCAGGACCTGGCCGCCTTTTTCTAGCAGCAGCATGCGATTGTCGGGTAAAAATCCTAGAGAAATTGGCGCAGCGAGTCCGCTCGTAATTACGCCTTCGTTGACAAAGCCATCCAGGTTAAAGTTGACCATTGAAGCCTCCTAAGTTGTAAGTATTCTTTAACTGAAGTTTCAAGTTTCAAAAAAACAACCCCAAAACCGTGAGTATCTTCACAGGTCGCGATGAGGTCTCGGTCGAATGCTGCAGGTAAACTATGTTCTGTTGTTCTACAAGACTTTAATAACCCTTATACTCACTAGATTTTTAGTGACAGGACAACTTTTCTAAATATGTCCTGTAGTGAATCACCAATTCCTGACAATCCATAGATTTACTGTCGAAAGACAATAGATTATCTGTGAGCAAAGGGGGCAACCGTGGGGGCATAGCATCCTACGCCCCTACGGCGATCGATACATAGCCACCCTGTCGTTCAGGCGCACGTCCACAAGCACGTACCTAACAAAAATCTCGAAAAGAGTCTAATAACTGAAGACTTTCCCTAAGATTCAAAATGTCCTTGACAGACCAAATACAACATCAGCAATAGCGTTTATAGATGAAAACATCTACAAACAAGCAGTATTCAACAAACGCAATAGAGCAACCGATTGGTATGCTTCATTTCTACCAAGGAGACTTCTCTGTTTCCATCACCCTCTTGGGTACCTTCTTGTGCTGAGGCACCCGCTGACGCTTGACCACCTGCTGACGCTTGATTACTACTAGCATTGGTTACCCGATAGCGCTTAACCATCTGCTAGCTTCCTCAGACAGCGTAAGCACGAGCTACTACTAATCGGCATCTAAAGAAAAGCTTAAGCACAGATACAAATAGATAACTTCTAAGACAGAATATGAATAAGGCTAAACTTATACAAAGCCTTACCTTTAAGAACAAGGAAATAAATAGCACATAGATACAATTTCACCTTAAATAGCATGGGGACGGGTTTATGCCTTGTCCCCATTTTTAATGTCTACACCTAACGCCTACTCCTTTTAAGGCTTGCCCTGACAATGTCACAGCTTTACGAAGTTACAGCAGAACCCCTTAACGCTGGAGATCGTAAAACTATCGTCGTTAAAATCGGGACTTCTAGCCTGACCCGTGCCGAAACTGGGCGCTTAGCACTAGCGACTTTAGGGAGATTAGTCGAGACGCTATGTCAGCTACAGCGTCAGGGGCATCAGATTGTCCTGGTTTCTTCTGGAGCGGTTGGGGTGGGCTGTGCTCGCTTGGGCATCACGACCCGACCGAAGACGATGGCACTAAAGCAGGCGGTGGCAGCGGTAGGACAGGGCCGACTGATGCGAGTTTATGATGATTTCTTTACATCGCTAGAGCAGCCGATTGCGCAGGTGCTGTTGACTCGAAGCGATCTGTCATTGCGATCGCGCTACGTCAACAGCTACCGCACCTTCCGCCAGCTCATGCAGCTAGGCATCATCCCTATCGTCAACGAGAACGACACCGTTGCTACCGACGAACTCAAATTCGGCGACAACGATACGCTCTCTGCCCTCGTGGCTAGCCTAGTCGGAGCCGACTATCTGTTTTTGCTCACCGATGTCGATCAGCTCTACTCGGCCGACCCGCGACAAGACCCTACCGCGCAGCCCATCAGCCGGGTGCAGCATATTGATCAGCTAGAAGCCAACATCGGTGCGGCTGGCAGTAACTGGGGAACTGGTGGTATGTCCACCAAGATAGAAGCGGCCAAGATTGCCACCGCTGCCGGAACGCATACCGTGATCACACAAGGCCAGATGCCCGAGAACCTACTAAAGATTCTGAAAGGCGAAAACATCGGCACCTTCTTTGAAGCGCTGCCTGGTAGGTCAAAGGCTAGAAAGCGCTGGATCTATGGAAACACTATCCCGGCTGGACGCCTGTATTTGGACGGAGGAGCGATTAGAGCCATACAGAGCGCAGGGAAGTCGCTATTGCCAGCAGGTGTCACTGAAGTAGAAGGAGAGTTCTCTGTACAAGATGCGGTTGTCGTCTGTGATGCGTCGGGGCAGGAAATTGCTAGAGGATTAGTCAATTACAGTGATGAAGATCTTAGAAAGATTTGTGGCCATCAGTCTACGGAGATTGCGAACCTGCTAGGTTACAAGGGCGCTGAGACAGTCATTCATAGAGACAACTTGGTGCTCAGCGGGTCCTGATTTCTGCTAATACATTTTGTCAATACTTATTTGTCGATACTCAACTGACTAGCTTTTTACCACAGCTAGCGTCTTGTCCATAACTATCCTTCTAATTTCAGAAATTCTTATGGCTACCGTCTCCACACCTGATCTTGCATTTGATGCTGCACCCGATGCCGCGCCCGACGCTACGGATCGCTCGAAGCTAACCGTTCTAGTCACAGGAGGCGCTGGCTACATTGGCGCTCATGCTGTCTTGGCCCTAGAAGAAGCGGGCTATCAGACAGTGATTCTTGACAGTTTAGAATACGGCCACAAAGAACTAGTCGAGCGCCACCTGAAAGCAAAAGTTATCGTTGGTAATACAGCAGATAGAGCGCTGCTAGACAATATCTTTAGCACTTACAACGTGGCAGCGGTGATGCATTTCGCGGCCTACATCGCAGTTGGAGAATCGGTCAGCGAGCCAGCAAAGTACTACCGGAATAACGTATACGGCACGCTAAATTTGTTAGAAGCAATGGTAGCAGCGGGTGTAAAGCGACTGGTGTTTTCCTCCACTTGCGCCATCTACGGCCCGCCCAAGACAGTCCCGATTCCAGAAAACCACCCGCAAAACCCAATCAGCCCATATGCCACTAGCAAACTAATGGTTGAGAAGATGCTGCTCGACTTTCAGTCTGCCTATGGACTACAGTCAGTTTGCTTTCGATATTTCAACGCAGCGGGCGCCGACCCGCAAGGTCGCCTCGGCGAAGACCACAACCCTGAAACGCATTTGATTCCGCTGGTCTTATTTGCAGCATTGGGCAAACGAGAGTCAATTTCTATCTTCGGCAGCGACTACGAGACTAGAGACGGCACCTGCATTCGTGACTATATCCACGTTTCTGACTTGGCAGATGCCCATGTGAAGGGAGCTGAGTATCTGCTGAACGGGGGCGAAACGTCTTTCTTTAACTTAGGGAACGGGAATGGCTACACCGTCAAAGAAGTGATAGAGACGGCGCGGCAGGTAACGGGTAGGGAAATTGTAGCAGTGCCTTGTGATCGCCGCCCTGGTGACCCGCCAAGCTTGGTTGGGACGAGCGATCGCGCCAAACAGGTCCTCGGCTGGAAGCCTCAATATCCTGACCTAGAGAACATCATCACCCACGCTTGGCAGTGGCACCAAAAACGCCACAGCGTTTGATTAATGCAGTGTTTTAGAGCAAATTATTGAACTGACACGGTACGTAATATTGCCGCAGGGGCATGCCATGGCATGCCCCTGCGGCAATTCAAGATGTGGTCAATATGTTGCTTGGATGCGCATACCTAGATGCAAATTTAGAAGATGCAAATTTCTGAGAAGATGCTAATTCCTAAGAAGCAGTCGCCACTCCAATCGGACAGGACACGTTCGTTCCTCCAAGTCCACAATATCCACCTGGATTCTTCGCCAGATACTGCTGATGGTAGTCTTCTGCGTAGTAGAACTCAGGCGCAGGCAAAATCTCTGTAGTAATTTCGCCATACCCAGACTCATTCAGCGCCTTTTGGTACATCTCCTTTGATTGCTTAGCGGCTTCTAGCTGCGCATCGGAATAGGTATAGATTCCAGAACGATACTGTGTCCCTTTGTCGTTACCTTGTCTCATACCCTGTGTAGGGTTATGACTTTCCCAAAACAGCTTCAGCAGAGCATCGTAGCTAATTACTTTAGGATCAAAGACGACAAGCACTACCTCGTTGTGGCCAGTCATTCCAGAGCAGACTTCTCGGTAGGTTGGATTAGGCGTGCTGCCAGCGGCATAGCCTACGGCAGTGCTATGCACTCCTTCCGCCTGCCAAAATTTTCGCTCCGCACCCCAGAAGCAGCCCAGGCCAAACATCGCCGTTTCTAGCCCTTCAGGAAACGGCGCTTGGATTGGATTACCATTCACGTAGTGCTTGTTGACCACCGACATTACCTTCTCGCGGCCGGGAAGTGCCTCTTTCTCACTTGGCATCTCGTCCTTTTTACCGAGACCCATTCCAAAAAATGCCATATCACTATTTCCTAAATATCTGAGCAGTTGAGCAGAGTATTCTCTACTGTAGTTGTTCTTATTTTAGAAGCTCACACAGGTTTGCGCCTTGGTTGGCATCCGAACACCAGTAACCGCAGGAGCCGACTAGTCACAGGAACTGACTGACCGTAGAAACCGACAAAACATTAAGGTATGTGGGGCTGATAGTCGCTATACGAGGTTGAGAAAGGAAGATATAGAACCCTCTTCTATCTTCTTTCTCATGGACCGCTTCAGAGTCGAAGTCATCTCAAAGACCCCCAACCCACAGCAAACTATCTACGCCGCAATGCATCAGGATTACGCTGAGGCGTTTGTATGGGACCAGCGTCAAGACTGGCCTTCGGAAGAAAAGGCAGGAGAGCTGGTAATTCGTAACTTGCTCAAGGGGGGACGCGGCCATTTTGGCCCACTAGAGCATCCTCAGATTGTGCTGAACTGTGGCTTTTTCCCTCACTCTACTATGCAGCAAATCCGAACTCATCGGGTAGGGCTGAGTTTTGATGTGCAGTCCTTTAGGTACACAGGTTCGCGAATTGTCGATGTCGTCGATGGCAAGGCGGATGTAGAAGATGTGTTTTATCTACGGCCTGTGGGGGCTTACAGCGATCGTCAGGGCAAGCGATATGAATATACCGACGAGCTGCGTCAGCAAGATATTGCTTGGTGCGTAGAGGGCTGCAAGCGATACAAGACTCGAATTGACCAAGGTTTTTCAGAAGAACATGCTAGGGGACTAATCCCGTTTGATGTACGGCAGCACTGGGTGGTCTCTGCGAACGCGCGTTCTCTAATGCACCTGTTGGACCTGCGGTGGAAAGCTGACGCTCAGCTAGAAGCGCAGAAGCTGTGTGAGGCGATCTGGCCACAGTTTCAGGCTTGGGTACCGGCGATCGCACAGTGGTATGAAGACAACCGCTTGAAGAAAGCTCGTCTTTCCCCCTAGTGCATCTCCCTATCGCATCTCCCTTCGGTAAAACACGTTAGTCTAGTGCTCCAGAACTACCTTGTACTTACAAAAATAGTACATGTGGGACGGAGGCAATTCCAAGCTGCCATAACACCTTCGACACAGGAGCTCTTTATTCAAAATAACTTATGAGCACCATAAGTTTATCTGATAAAATTCACGAAAAATACGAAAAATGCATCTATCAATATGCATAACTATAGAAAATTTATCTACTTCTTTTGATAGATAGCCGAAATGCCTCCTACTCTTCGTTTTTTAGTAGCCGATAGTAGCCCGCTTGAAGTAAGAATACCGATACTCCAGTCGGATTTTATTCAAGAAAAAATAATTCAAAGCATGCACTTTTTAGTAGTCCGTGTTACCACTGTAGGAATACAGAGGCTTAATGAAGTCTTCTGTTGTCGGAACCTCAGGTGGTGAATTTCTGTCTGAAAAGCTACGATCTGCGGGGTTTAACGATGATGGTTAAACTTTTTTTGATTAGTGGGTAGCCTCTTGACAGCTTGGAAAGGACTTCTGCGTAAGAACCCCCAAACTGCGCAAGGTCATCTCTATCTGCTTGAATAGTTATGCTCAGTGTTTTCCACAGGATACGGTTGTTCGTGGCAGCTTTACATCAAGCGTTCATAAAGAACTGTGTTTAAAGGAAGCGCAAATTGAGCGCGGAGACTCAATATGCATGCTGAGACTCAGCATATACAGGTTCGACAGCGACGGTTTGAGAGCAACGGTTTGACAGTGGTTCAGATTAATTCTCTAGCTATGCCGAATATTACGAAGGAGTCCAACTGATAGGAACTTACATCTGCTAAGACCCATACCTGAGAATCACATTACTCACTAAGAAGGAGCACAAGGAACGCGGCATGACCCAGGCTAACAACACACTTGAAACTTTAGAGCCCACCAGTGGGGCCAAAGCGACTAGTCAGTCAACAGCATCAGTGACCATCGACTTGACCGGGCAAAGTGAAGCCATCAGCACATCAGCCGAGACAGTAGCCAGCAAAGGGGCCGCTAAGACGACAGAAAAGAGCGCAGCAACTAAAGCGAAAACAACAAGAGGAGCCGCTAAGGGCAAAGCGCGT
Source organism: Cyanobacteria bacterium P01_D01_bin.1 (assembly GCA_039111275.1). Lineage (GTDB taxonomy): Bacteria > Cyanobacteriota > Cyanobacteriia > Phormidesmidales > Phormidesmidaceae > Phormidesmis. The sequence goes on from JBCCOH010000065.1 coordinate 8,833, forward strand.
CGTCGAACTGCTCAAACAAAGAAAAAGCACTACACCGAAGATTCTATTCGTCTATATCTGCAAGAGATTGGTCGAATCAGGCTGCTACGCGCTGAAGAAGAAATCGAGCTAGCTCGAAAGATTGCTGATTTGCTAGAGCTAGAGCGTATTCGCGATGATATTGACGACCAGCTAGATGACGAGCCGACTGACGCAGACTGGGCAAATGCTGTAGATATGCCGCTACAAGCCTTTCGCCGTCGCCTACACCAAGGCCGCAGAGCAAAGGACAAGATGGTGCAGTCTAACCTGCGTCTAGTTGTGTCGATTGCCAAGAAGTACATGAACCGAGGTCTCTCTTTTCAAGATCTGATTCAAGAAGGCAGCCTAGGTCTTATTCGCGCGGCTGAAAAGTTTGATCACGAGAAGGGCTACAAGTTCTCGACCTACGCTACCTGGTGGATTCGTCAGGCCATTACGCGTGCGATCGCCGATCAATCTCGCACCATCCGCCTCCCGGTCCACCTGTACGAGACCATCTCTCGGATTAAAAAGACCACTAAGCTACTCTCTCAAGAGCTTGGCCGCAAGCCGACCGAAGAAGAAATCGCGACTCGAATGGAGATGACCATCGAGAAGCTACGCTTTATTGCGAAATCAGCACAGCTGCCAATCTCTCTAGAAACGCCTATAGGTAAAGAAGAAGATTCTAGACTGGGCGACTTTATCGAATCAGATGGCGAAACCCCTGAAGACGAAGTCTCCAAGAGCCTGCTGCGTGAGGATCTAGAAAGCGTTCTGAGCACATTGAGTCCACGTGAGCGAGACGTACTGCGACTGCGCTACGGTCTAGACGATGGCCGCATGAAGACACTCGAAGAGATCGGTCAGATCTTCAACGTGACTCGTGAGCGAATCCGTCAGATTGAGGCAAAAGCGCTGCGTAAGCTTCGCCATCCCAACCGCAACAGCGTGCTCAAAGAGTACATCCGCTAGTTACCACAGCTAGTCACTACAGCTAGTCGCTACAGCTAGTGCCTATCACCAAAGCTTGAAAGGTTAAACAGGTACTTCGAGCTATCAAAAAGAGGTTGGTTTTGACTTAGGTTGAGCTGACCTCTTTTTATGGTTTGGAGACTATATTTCGAGCCGTACAGACTGCCCTACTCACACAATCTGCATGTGACCTATGACTAATCCCAAAAGTGAAGTTCCAGCATTAGTGGTTACGTTGGTAGTGATGATCGCTATTCTTGGTGGTGGCTTTTGGTTTCTAAAGGATAGGATTTCGCTAGGTGGACTTCTAGGCGGAACCCAGAATGCAGAAGAGAATCCAACTGCAGCGGGAAATCCACCGCTGACTTCTGCAAATTTCTCCGGCGTTGATATACCAGCAGGGGAGTTTCTCTATGGCGGTAGTACCACCTGGGCTCCTATCCGCGGAATAGCCGCGCCAGTTATTCAAAGTAGCCTGCCTGACTTTTCTCTTCTCTACACAGAATCTCCTAACCAAGCACCTGGATCAGGGGTAGGCATTCAGATGCTTATCAGCGGTGAACTCTCGTTTGCTCAGTCGTCTAGGCCAGTTAGCGCCGCAGAAAGACAGCAGGCCACGCAGCAGGGAGTCACTCTGAGGGAGATTCCGGTCGCAATGGAATCTGTAGCAGCTGCAACCCATCCTGACTTGCCATTGGCAGGGCTGACTCTTTCCCAACTAGCAGATATCTACACAGGCCAGGTCACAAACTGGAATCAGGTTGGCGGACCCGATCTAGCGGTGGTTCCTACGACTCGCGCAGAGCAGGGCGGAACAGTCCAGTACTTTCAAGAAAAAGTTTTGAACGGTCAGGCGTTTAGCGCTAGTGTCCAAACGCAGCCAACAACAACCGTAGCTATTCGCTTTGTCAGTGACACCCCAGGTGCTATCTACTATGCCTCTGCACCGGAGCTAGTTGGCCAGTGTACCGTCGCGCCATTGCCAATCGGGACTGACCCGAGGGAATTGATTCCCCCTTATCAGCTGCCGTATGTGCCGCCACAGAACTGTCCGGCTCAGCGCAATCAGCTCAATATGCAGGCAATTCAGGACCAGAGCTATCCACTCACTCGTCCAATATACGTCGTTGTTCGTCAGGGTGACCCCAACTCAGAAGCACCGGGAACGGCTTACGCGCAAATCTTGCAAACAGATGACGGTAAGCGATTGCTAAACGAGGCTGGATTTGTAGCAATTCAGTAGTTGCATAGAGTAGTTGCATAGAGTAGTCCAGCAGACATGTAGAACAGAAAGCGAACGTAGCTATAGAGATTTGTCATCAGCAGGATAAAACTCAGCTGATGAAATTTAGCTGATGAAATTCAGCTATGGACAAAAATGTCGGAAGTTGGTACGGTTGTTCTTATTAGTAGGTAGCTGGTAGTCTGCAAACTCTGATGGAATCTCTAACGCACGCGCAGAAAGAACTATACGATTGGCTTGTTGTCTATATTCGTGAAAATCGTCATTCTCCCTCGATTCGACAGATGATGCGCGAGATGAAGCTGAAATCGCCTGCGCCTGTGCAGAGTCGGCTAGATCATCTAAAACGCAAAGGCTATATCGACTGGCAAGAAGGTCAGGCGAGAACTATCCAGATTCTAAAAGATACACAGGGCGTGCCTATTTTTGGCGCGATCGCAGCTGGTTCCATCGTTGAAACGTTTGCTGACACCCTAGATACTGACGAAAATCTAGAGCGATTTGACCCGACAGCGCTAGACTTTCAAGGCACTGACTTCGCCCTTAGAGTGCGGGGCGATTCGATGATAGAAGCCTTGATCGATGATGGCGACGTTGTGATTCTGCGCAGAGTGCAAGACCCCAAGCGAATTCGCAACGGTACAATTGTGGCGGCTAGAGTCGAATCAGAGATGACTCTAAAGTACTACCACTTTGATGATGGCGTCGTCACACTTCAACCAGCCAATCCTCGATTTGACCCGATGAAGTACCCGGCCGAGAAAGTCAGTATCGACGGCGAGCTAATTGGCGTCTGGCGTAGTCGTGGTTTGGGCTAAATTCAACAGCTGCCTCTAGTAAGCTCAGCTTGATCCTCTAAACTAATGCTCTAGGTCGTTTAACGATTTCATGAGTATGGTCACCGTGACAAAGCGTTCCGAATCTAACCGATCTGGCCCTAGCCTTTGGTCAAAGCGGTTCCGTATAGCGATGTTGACGCTTTCACTTTTAGTTTTTTCATTCGGTGCTGTCGGCTTCTTCTATATAAAAGCGAGCAGTCCTCTGTCTTTGATAGATGGAAGCGATCGCCCAGTTGCAGCGGCTACTTTGTTCGTACCCCGTCGATCTCCTTTCTCATTCTCTTTACTCACGCAGCCAGAGAAGCTAGTTGCCTTCGCGCAGTCACTCGAAGCGCCCGAGCAGCGTCAGCAAACGCTTCGAGAAATAGAGCAGGCTAGGCAGCACCTCATAGAGACGATAGGACTAGACAAAATAGGACTCGATTACGAGCAAGCTATTCAGCCCTGGCTAGGAGAGGAGACGACTTTTGCTATTGTCTCGGCGGATTTGGACGCGGATGGTTCAAATGGCGAGCAGCCAGGCTATTTAATTGCGCTCGAAGTTGCGCCTAATCATCAGCTTGAGGCTAGGGAATTCTTGCAGCTATTTTGGCAGCAGCAGGCACTAGCCGGAAATGTGCTAGGAAGTGAAGCGATTAGTGGCGTTCGGATTTTGTCTACCTCACCAGCCGGGTCACAGTCTACCAGGGCCACAGCGCTAGTCGGCGGTCAGTTTGTCCTATTGGCCAATGATGTCAGGGTGCTTCGACGCGGAATCCAGGTGGCCCAAACCGCAGACAATTTGGCTCAGACCCTAGCTTATAGGCAGGCTGCTACAGACTTGCCAAAGCAGCGGATAGCGCTAGCTCGGTTTGATCTAGATCTGCTGAATGACGCCGGAGATGATGAGGCAAGCAGCTCTCTAAATAAGTCGTTTACTACCGTGTCAATAGGGCTAGAAAGAACTGGACTGATAGCAAGCGCTCTGGTTCCTCCTGCTCAAAGTGCTCTTGACCAAAGAGAAAACGAATCTGTACTGGGAGGGAAGCTGGCATGGACAAGAGGGCTAACACAGCCAAAGCAGTCGACGCAGCCAGTAGAGGTGCTGCGGCTTCTGCCTACAGATAGTGATCTTGCGATCGCCAGTCACAATCTACCCCATCTCAAATCAGCCCTAATCACAGCAGGGCTATCGGCAGAAGCAATGCCTGCACTCTTTAGATCTGTTTTATCTTCTTCTACACTTTCACCTTCACAAACGGGGTCAAGTGACGATCCGTGGAGCTGGGCAACTAGCGAGTATGCACTAGCTAGGGTAGGTGGCAGGCCGCAGGATTGGATCTTGGCCGTTGAACGAGACCAAGCCGGCATAGCAGCCTTGGATAAGCGGGCGATCGCAGCTGGCTACAGCCAGTCGGCTATCACTATCGAAGACACCACAGCAACGGTCTGGAGTCGATTGACTACTCGTCGCAATACTCGAAAATCTGCTAGTGAGTTGGAAACAGAACTGCTAGGGTTGCACATGCAGCGGGGACGCTATGAGATTTTTGCTAACTCTTTGGCGACTATGGTAAATGTGCTAACAGCATCGGAACCAGCATTCAATCAAGACTTGCCAGTTCAGGACTCGCCAGCGCAAGACCCGCCAGCTTCCACTTCGCTGGTCCAGTCAGCCAAGTTCAAGCAGGCGATCACACCACTCGCCACACCAAACCAAGGCTACCTCTACTTAGATTGGCCAGCCATTGCACCTACGCTCAGCCGTAGATTTCCTCTGCTTAATCAGGTAGTGGCCCTGAGCGCTCCGCTGTCTGCCCACATTGATACTGTGGCGGCTACTAGACAAGATGAAATTGTTAACTTGTTTGCCCATTTTGAGCAGTGACCACAGCTAGCACCATCTGGCCGATTCTTACGGCCTGGGGAAGTGGAGAAATACCGACCATTGCCCAGCGCGACCAGGTGATGAACTGGATGGTAGATCCTGAGCGCGCCGCTGCGTGGCAGGTTGATCGGTCATCTATCAGCGCAGCGCTAGATAGTCGCATTCGGCTGCTGCAATCTATTATTCGACAGCTCAATAGCGGAGTAGAGCTGCCTCTGCCAGGCGACTGGACTGAATGGATCGAGCCGATGTGGACGCTTTGGCTGCCCTTAGCGCTGAGAATTGACCGGACGCAACGGCACAAAGCGTCGCATGCTCAACACTGCCTTGTTCAAGGGATTTTAGGAGGTCAGGGAACTGGAAAAACCACGCTTTCTAGAATCCTGCAGCTGCTGCTGAACATGTTAGGACAAGAGGCGGCAGTGATGTCAATTGACGATTTATACCTGACCTACGCCGAACGCTGCAAGCTAAAGCGCCAGGATCCAAGGTTTGTCTGGCGAGGACCGCCGGGAACTCATGACGTTGATTTGGGAATTCGGACGTTCAAGCAGATTGGCCACGCTACGCCAGGGCAGCAAGTGGAACTGCCTCGGTTCGATAAGTCTTTGTATGGGGGGCAGGGCGATCGCACTCAACCGACTCTAACGACAGCACCCACGGTTATATTATTTGAGGGCTGGTGTGTGGGCGCTCAGCCGTTGGACGCAGATGCATTTGCTGATCTATCGGCATTGCCCAAACCGATTGATACTGAGGCCGATCGTTTGTTTGCGCGGGAGTGCAACGCGCGACTGATGGCGTATCTGCCGCTGTGGGAGTATTTAGATAGCTTGATAGTTTTGCAACCGGAGGACTATCGATTCTCTCGGCAGTGGCGACAGCAGGCCGAAAGGCAAATGATCGCTCGCGGAAAGAGCGGACTATTAGACTCAGAAGTTGCGGCTTTTGTCACATACTTCTGGCAGGCCCTGCATCCCCAACTATTTATCACGCCTTTGACACGGAGCGATTGTACAGATCTGGTCATCACACTTAACCAAGACCATCGGGTCAGCAAACTGGCTTTGCCCTCGTCCGGGGGCACCCTAAAACCAATGTAAAAATCAGTGTAAACTGACCGTAATTAGGAGAGACGCAGATGAGCATGGTGAGTATGAATACAGCCGTTCAAGTATTGACACCTTCTGGCATTCTAGACGGGACCAAAGCAGACGAAATGCGTGCCCAGGTAGATAGCGCTCTGTCCGCAGGGTCTAAAGTACTGCTGATGGACTTGAAAGAGACTACTTTCGTCGATAGCTCTGGATTAGGCACGCTGGTCTCTGTGCTCAAGGCAGTGCGATCACAAGACTGCGAAATGTACGTCTGCTCAATCAATCCACAGGTCAAGATGCTATTTGAACTTACCAGCATGGACCGCGTATTTGAGATATACGAAAACCGCGAAGCGTTCGAGGCATCACGGTAGGGCCGCAGGGGCATAGCATGCTATGCCCCTGCGATATGTACGTTATTTGTTTGAAACTCTAAAACGGAATGTCGTCGTAGTCCGGTGCGGGCTCAGCGGGCTTTGCCGAGGCTGCTGGAACCGCTGCGGCCGAAGGCGTCGAAGCTGGCGTAGCACTGTTAGCAAATCGCCCTTCTGCTATCGGCGTTGGTTCGGCAATCGAAACCGATTGCAGTTCATTGATTGGACTCACCCGCTGAGCCGTCATCTCTGCGCGCTTTTCTTTGAAGCCTTCGGGCCGCTCTAAGGTGTTCATGCTGAGGCGACCTTCTAGCAGAACGCGATCACCTGCCCGGTAGCGCTCCTGGATCTGCTGAGCCAGGTTACCCCAGCCCACCACCTTCATCTGTCCGGGTGCGTCGCCTTCTCGTAGCCCCGGAAATTTGACCACAAACTCCGCAATCGGCGTTTGATTATCAGCGGTATAGCGCAGCTGTGGAGCCTCCACAATCTCCGCCATCAAGACGCAGTTATTCATATGACGCTTTCCTTATATGACGCTTTCCTTGGTTCCCTGCTCTGACTCAATAAAGTCTTGGACCTTCTGCCGATAGTCTTGTAGCTGCTTGTCCACCCAATCTCGGTCTTCACTATTGGCAAAAATATGGACCAGTGGCTCTCCGGCATCCGGTAAAATCAACACCCAGTTCTGCCTGCTAGCATCAACAATCTTGACACCATCAACCAGCTCCAAACTCTCTGTCGGATGGGCCTCTACAAGATAGCGCATGAGCGCCCCCTTTATAGTCCAGGGGCAGCGCATCGTCTGCGAACGGTGGAATACTCTAGGCAACTCCTCCCAGATTTGGCCGAGCGCTCGCTCTTGAATCAGCAGCATCTCGATTAGCTTGGCAACGCAGAACATCGCATCAAAGCCAGGGTGAAGCTGTGGGAAAATAAAGCCCATATCGCCACTGCCGCCAAGGACGACATTTTCCTGGGTGTGGCACGCTTCCATCAGCGCAGTGGGATTGGACTTGGTCCGAATCACTTTGCCATCATGGCGGCGAGCAATCTCTTCGATTGAACCCGATGCTTGTACAGGCACGACGACGGTGCCTCTAGGATGTGCTGTCAAGATCATATGCGCCATCAGGGCGGTCAGGGCCTCCCCTCGAATGGGTGATCCGACCTCATCAACCAGCACAAGCTGCTCTCCATGGGCTGAAATCTGTACGCCAAAAGTTGCCTGGAGCGCCTGCACAACCTGACCTAGCTGCCCAAGCATGACATCTCGCTCTGCGACTGAAGGTGCGGTCGGATTAAGACTGGCATTAAGCACCACCGCATCGCAGCCGTACTGGCCCAGTAGCTGCGGCAAGACTGCGCCCGAGACCGCGTAGGCATAGTCGATTACAATTTTGGACTTGCTGTTGCGAATTGACTCAGCGTTTAGATACCTACTAAAGGCCGTGGTGTAGGTGTCTATGACGCGGCTAGGGTAGGTGACCGAGCCAATCTCGTGAATCTGCGATCGCCTCAAATCCTCCTTGAAGTAGGCCCCCTCAATCTTCTTTTCCTTACTTTTTGGAATGTCGATGCCCTTATCATCAAAAAACTCAATCAGCAGATGATCAGGCCGATCGGGATGCAGTCTAACGTGAATACCGCCTACGACATCCAGCGTTGGCAGCACATACCTGGCCACAGGTATAGACGTCGCCTCTAGGTTTCGGATATTAATTCCCACAGACATCAGTCCGGCAATCAGCGATCTAGAGGCCATTCTAGAAATGCTGCGCTGGTCTCTAGAAACGGTGATATGAGCCCCCGGCTTTAGCGTCGAACCGTAGGCTGCGCCTAGCTTCACTGCGAATTCGGGCGTGATGTCGATGTTTGCTAGCCCCGTCACGCCGCGCTGACCAAACAGATTACGCTGCGCCGTATTGCCCCAGATTAAGTTGATGTTTAGCGTGGCCCCAGACTCAATGATCTTGCTGGGCCAAACACGAACCCCTGGGCTGATCTGTCCTTCTTCTCCAACCGTTGAAAGCGCGCCGACCACAGCGCCTTCTAGCACATGCGCTCGCCTGTCAACGCGGGTACCCCTAGCAATCACGCAGGCGCGCAGATGCGTATCTTCACCCACCACAGCCCCATTCCAAATAATGGGCCGCTTTAGATCCGCGTCGCTACCGATCGTCACGTTATCGCCAATGACTGTACCGGGTTCTAGCACTGCCCTCGGTCCAATCCGGCAGTTATTGCCAATCAGCACAGGACCATGAATCCTAGCATCAGGATCGACGTATGTGTTCTTGCCAATGCGGACGCCCTCTGGGGTGGCTGGATAGTCGTAGTCGATCAAGACCTTCCCGTCTAGAGCGTCATATTGGGCCTCACGGTAAGCTTCCAAATGGCCTACATCACACCAATAGCCATCGGCAACATAGCCGTACATCGGCTCACCTTTTTCTAACAGGAGCGGAAATAGATCTTTAGAGAAGTCTTGCTCGCAGTCGCCGGGGAGGTAGTCTAAAACTTCAGGCTCTAGGATGTATGTCCCGGTGTTGACTGTATCGGAAAAAATTTCACTGGTAGAGGGCTTCTCCAGAAAACGTACGATTTTGTCTTCCTCGTCGGTGATGACCACGCCAAATTCAATCGGATTGGGTACGCGGGTCAATACGAGGGTGGCCTTCGAGCCCTTGCTTTTGTGGAACTCAACGGCCTCTTTTAAGTCAAAGTCAGTAATGCTGTCGCCGCTGATGACTAGGAAGGTTTCGTCCAATAGTTCTGATACGTTCTTGACACAGCCTGCAGTCCCAAGCGGCTGGTCCTCTTCTACGGCGTAGGTCATCTGCACGCCAAAGTCCTTACCGTCTTGGAAATAGTCGCGCATTACATCAGGCAGATAAAACAGAGTCGCGATGATTTCGGTGATGTCGTAGCGCTTCAGGAGATTGACAATGTGCTCAGCGATGGGTCGATTGAGCACTGGCACCATCGGCTTGGGTAGATCGCAGGTCAGCGGTCTGAGTCTAGTCCCAGAACCACCAGCCATAAGTACTGCACGCATAATTGCTCTCCTGATGATGAGAAAGTATTGAAAATGAACTATTTCTACTTCAGATCTTAAGCTTGAGTGAGGTAGCTGATATAAGATAGCCAGACCCGTCACGCATTCGATTGGACGTATTCGGCGCCGAATTCAGCGCCTGATCCAATGCATAGAGAAAGGGTTCTCTGTCAAAAGCTATACAAATCCATTCTATAGGAGTGCTGGAAAGCGCGGACCTCTCTAAAGATGACGATTTAGATGACGATTTTAAGCAGCCTTTCTTTGACGATCTCAATTTCATCGGCACCATGATGGGCAACAAATAGCTAAGATAGGCGACAAATGACTAACTTGATTTTGGAGCGACGGAGGGTTCGATGGGAGAGCTACTAACTATCGTTTTGCTAGGCACATATCTAGTCGGCGGCTGGCGGTTCTGGAGCGGGTTCAACCGCACCAACTTCACCGACAAGAAGGTCTATTTGACTTTGATGTGGCCTGTTCTCTTGATTGCCAATCAGTCGTATCGCAAGAACTTTTCTAAGGCGCTTAAAGGCTCTTGAAAGGCGCTTGAGCTGAGAAAATCACTGGATAATCTACATGGCTAAACCCGATAAAACCGCAGGCCAGGCTTCGACAGGCACAGTGCTAGGCGATGTTCTCAAATCCAACAGTGTTTCCTGGTTACCGATGATCGGTTCAGTTGCAAAGCGATTTGACGCGGAATATGAGGGGAAAGCGTTTGAGCTACCTGAGGAAGTAGAGGCAATGCCTGTTTTTCGCGATTGGGCAGCTGGCACACTCAATTCTCGGGTAGCTTCTCCGTTTTGGCAGATTGCTAAGCCCAAAAAGAATCAGCACTGCCTGGATCTAGGCTGCGGCTTTAGCTTTTTGATCTATGAGTGGAAGGCTTGGCAGGCGCGGTTTTATGGCCAGGACGTCAGTGAGTTTGCGATTAAAACACTGCACCAGCGGGGGCCGCAGCTAGATTCCAAGCTGTTTCAGGGGGTGAAGCAGGGGCCTGCACATCAGCTCGACTATCCACCTGAAAGCTTTGATCTAGTCGTTGCTACGGGGTTTAGCTGCTATTACCCGATGAACTATTGGCAAGCAGTGATGGAAACGGTGCGGCCGCTGCTCAAGCCGGGGGGCTTTTTTGTATTCGATGTGGTGGATGCTGAGCAGCCGCTGGCAGAGAACTGGGCAATTCTAGAGACGTATCTGGGCGCTGAGGTGTTCTTGGAGGATCTAAGCGATTGGAAGTCGCTGGTTAAGCAGGTCGGCGCTAAGATCGTCAAGCAGCGGGACGGTGAGCTGTTCCATCTATATAAAGTGCGTTGGCCATAAAGTGCGTTGGCCGTAGACACAATGCCCTTATCAAACGCTGGCAGGTGAAGTGCATTTTAGATGCGTCTCATCCATTTGCAGAGCCGAAACTAGCTCGGTTAGCTCAAGCCACAGGGCAAGCAGCACAGCAAGTGATACATCAACAAATGAAAACGTTACCTTCGTTGAATCGCTAGATTAGCTGCTAGCAGATGAGTTTCTTTGGCGGCAGCGGGTATTGTTCACTGTAGGCTACTGACAGCTATTGCCGATGGCACCCGGCTGTCTTGTTTGCGGGCGCGAGCATCTATTTGTCCGAGTATTACTTTCTACAGAAACGATATCAGCGGTGCAAATGGCAGGCTTTGCGGCTCATGAAATCATGGCAATTAGACTGTCTATCCCAACTGCGCTAGAAAAGGCGTGGTAGCAGTGGCAGATTTCTGCGGTGGTGGACAAGGCGCCTAGACGCCCGGTGGGGAGGTGACGAAGCGGGCGATCGCCACCGGATTAGGCACGCGTCTGATTTTGAACAAACAACCTACGCTGATCTACCCAAAGCAAACAAATTTAATATCAGAAGCCGCTGAATTCTGTGCCGAAACGCTCAGGTTGTACTAACCTGACCCTAAACCTTCTCTTATTATTTACGCCTTGACTATTGCCTGATAAGTGCTATCGTGATGGCTACTTTTGGCGTTCGGCTTGCGTTCGGCGCCATCACTTTCGTCAAGCTGCCTAAGGCATTCTTATCAGCGCATTCTTATCCGCTAGGACTGCTACCAAGCAGCAGGCAGCTCGGCTCACAGCGGTGAGATCCCGCATCACCGTTCTTAGAAAACTCACCCTTTGCTATGCACCCGAGGCCAACCCCACCGTTTAATTCGCCGACGACCAGCGGTCGCCGAGGTGGAATTGGGCCACAAGTGGGTTCGGCAGCGCCGGGCGGTATGACTGGAGGCATGGCCAGCGGCATGAGCGGTGTCGCCAACGGCACCTCCGTCTATGCCTTAAAGGAACTAATTGCCAGACTGCAGCGAGAGCAGCACAAAATTCAAGACCTGCTAGGTTCTCTGGGATTTGCACTGCGCAGTCTCAACAACCTCAGTCAGTTTCTAGAGCTGATTCCAATGATTGCCAGCCGTGTGACTGATGCAACCGGGGGGGCGCTGGTCATGTGTCAGCCTGACGGTCAGCTGCGACTAGAGCAACTGCACTGTTCTAGTGCGAATCCTGGGAGCGCGAATTCTGGAACAGGCGCTGGCGCGAGCGCTAGCATAGCCACAGACGACTGCAACACCGTCCGACTAGCCTTAGAAATGGCAACTAGGCAGATAGTGCTTGCTCCAGCACCGGTGCTATCTGCCGCCGAGGAGGGTTCTAGCGCAATCTCCAGTGCAGCCACCAGCGCGGCTATGCTCTCTTTAGATCGCTACGCGGGCCGTTATTTAGGCGCAGACTTTCAGATCTTTGGCACTGCCATCATTGTCCAGAATGTAGAGCGCGGTAGGCTGTATGTATTCAGTCAAGAAGGCGACTATACCTGGAGCGACACCAGAGAAAAACTCGTTCGTCTAGTCGCCGATCAAACTGCTGTTGCCATCGAAAATAACAAACTCACTCAAGAGCTTAGGCAAAAAGAGCGACTTGATAGAGAGCTAGAGCTAGGTGCAGAAATTCAAGCCCAACTGTTGCCTCGCCAGTGCCCGGAGATCAAGGGCGTTGACCTATCGGCCAAATGCCAGACCGCGAACAAAGTGGGCGGCGATTATTACGACTTTATTCCTACAACCTACGGCCAGCTGCGAGAGCCAAACGCACTTTCCTCTCAGGAGAAGCCTTGGAACTTTGCGATCGGCGATGTCATGGGTAAGGGCGTACCCGCTGGGCTGATGATGACCATGCTGCGAGGCATGCTACGCGCTGAAGTCCTAAATAGTCACTCGCCTGCTCACCTTTTGCAGCATCTGAACTGGGTAATGCGCACAGATTTAGAAAGCTCCAATAGATTTGTGACGCTGTTCTGTGCTCAGTACGACCCACTCACTCAGGTGCTGTGCTATGGCAATGCGGCCCACAATCCACCTTTGCTGTGGCAGGCTGCGACCGGGCAGGTCGTGCGTCTAGATGCTGACGGCATGCTGCTAGGGCTAGACATGGAAACGCACTATCAAGAAAATCAGGTGCAGCTTCAGCCAGGCGATACCGTCATCTACTACACCGATGGTTTCACAGAAGCTGCCGATCGCGATGGTCGACGCTTTGACGAAGAGAAGTTGATTGATTCTTTTCGCTGGGCCTGCCGCAATTTCTCCAGCTCAAAAGAGATTTTGCAATACCTGTTCAAAATGCTTCAGCGCTTCATCGGCACCGATAGAGAAGCGGAGGACGATACGACGCTGGTCGTCATGAGAATCACGCAGCCTGCCGAGTTCCGACAGCTCTCTACCACTAATTTGTCGTAGTAATTGAGTCTAGTGACTGAGTCTAGATATCGAGTCTAGTTAACGAAACGAGACAGCGGGTACGTTAGGGTCTCTACTGCACGTTCGGCGATCGCCGCTGTTAGACCATGAAATCTTCCTCTTATCTAAATCAATTTGAGCTACCTGCTACGGTCACTACGCCAGTAGTAGCTCAGTATTTTGATCAGGACCTAGTCGGTGATACAGGGGTAATGCTCAGGGGCTTTTATGAATCGGGCCAGATGTGGGCACTGCTAATCGGACTTGTGATTGGCTACGGCTTCAAGTCTTTTTCGTCATACGGCTAGTTTCGACTACGCTCAACTAGCGGATTTCGACTGCGCTCAACTGCCTCACTACTGTATGAGCAGAGTAGCTGCTACTGTATGGTGGATTGATCTTGGTAGGAGCAAAGGACGCAAGTGGGTAGTCAACCAGCGGGGCAGCAGATCACAGACAAAGGTAATCAGCAGACATGGAGTCAGCGATTTGAGTCGGCACTGCATCCGGCGATCGCACAGTTCAACGCCAGCATCGGCTTTGATATCAAACTCCTAGAATGTGACCTGACCGGGTCAGTTGCCCACGCCAAGATGCTCGCCAAAGTCGGCATCCTCTCAGAATCCGAGCGCGAACAGATTGTCTCCGGCCTAGAGACCATTCGCGGCGAATACCGCAGAGGTGAGTTCAATCCGGGGGTTGACGAAGAAGACGTTCATTTTGCGGTAGAGCATCGCCTAATTGAGCTAGTTGGCGATGGCGGTAAGAAGCTACACACTGCCAGATCTAGAAACGACCAGGTCGGGACTGACCTGCGGCTATATCTGCGCGGTCAAATCGAGCAGATTCGCGAACAGATCAAAGCCTTTCAGCAGACAATATTTGAGCTGGCGAGCAAGCACGTAGAGACGCTAATTCCTGGCTATACCCATTTGCAAAGAGCGCAGCCGCTGAGCCTGGCGCATCACTTGCTAGCATATTTTGAGATGACCCAGCGCGACTGGGAGCGACTAGGCGATGTGCTAAAGCGAGTAAATATTTCACCTTTGGGCTGTGGCGCTTTGGCCGGAACGACTTTCCCAATCGATCGGGCTTACTCGGCCAAATTGTTGGGATTTGATGATATCTATCACAACAGTTTGGATGGGGTGAGCGACAGAGATTTTGCCATCGAATTCGCCAGCGCCGCCAGCATCATTATGGTGCATCTCTCTCGCTTGTCAGAAGAGATCATCTTCTGGGCCTCCGAAGAATTCCGCTTCGTGACATTGGGCGACACTTGCTCAACCGGATCGAGCATCATGCCACAGAAGAAGAACCCTGACGTACCCGAGCTAGTACGCGGCAAAACCGGACGCACCTTCGGTCATTTGCAAGGTTTGTTGGTAATGATGAAAGGACTGCCCCTAGCTTACAACAAAGATTTGCAAGAAGACAAAGAGGCAATCTTCGATACTGTAGCCACCGTATCTGGCTGCTTGCAGGCGATGACAATTCTGTTGCAAGAGGGAATCACCTTTCGCAGTGATAGACTGAATCAAGCCGTGGCAGAAGACTTTTCTAATGCAACAGATGTAGCCGATTATCTAGCAGCAAAGGGCGTGCCTTTTCGAGAAGCGTATAATCTGGTTGGGGAAGTAGTGAAAACTTCTTTGTCCGCTGGGAAGCTTCTGAAAGATTTGAGCTTAGAAGAATGGCAGGCACTGCATCCGAAGTTTGAGGCGGATATCTATGATGCGATCACCCCCGCCCAAGTCGTCTCAGCCCGCAACAGCGCAGGCGGCACAGGATTTGAACAAGTTAGAATTGCCTTAGACCGTGCAAACTCTCTCTTATCCTAACCTGAAGTCAATCCCCTCGTATCCTTTCCAGCAAACCCTTTCGGGGGGGTTGGGGGAGGCCGTGCGGCCCCCAAGCAGGATGTAAAGTCTCCAAGCGAAGGAGGGGCATGGGGAAAACGCATTAGAGGAACCGGGCCGGGAATCATAGTGTGTTTCCCCAAATCTTGTCGCCTTACCTCTTATCGCCTTGCCTCTAGAACAATTCTGTAAAACACAAAACTACTCCCACGCTGCTCGCTCCTCACTGATCTGTTGATCGATTTCTGTAGCCGAGCGCTGATGTTCGGGGGGAAAGGATGCTTTTGTAAAAACTGTAAGATAGCGGTGCTGCTACCTCTATCAGGTAGCTTAGCGGCTTGAAGCTCTTCAGTAGCTAAGCTACCCTTCTTGAGAAGCTGGATGAATTGAGCCAAGATATCCAGTGCTTCTTGGGGGAGGGTTTGAATATCTTGCTGAATTTGTTCAAAGGATGTCATGTTTTGACTCCATTAGATCGTAGGTCGTCGTTCTCATAATCTTACAGAAGACACTGAGAAAACGAGGTAAATGTGAAACGAGGGAAAGGGTGCGTTTAGCCATTATGCTGTAATCAACTATGTTTGCTCACTATATTTAACGCTGCGCTATGAGCCGAGATGCCCTAGTCGTTGGGATCAATCGCTATCAACACTTGCAGGATCTAAAAGCACCTGCTGTGGATGCGGAGGCGATCGCACAGCGCCTATCCAAAGACAAAGCCTTTCAAAAGGTAAGCCGACTACCCGAAGCCATCACGCCGCCTACCGCGCAAAACCCACTCAAAACGCCCATTGTCTCGGCCACACAGCCCGTCTCGCAAAAGCAGCTAAAAGCCGCACTAAAGCAGCTATTCCTACCAGACAGCGGCCAAGCGCCAGACACCGCCCTTTTCTACTTTTCTGGGCATGGCATTGCCGATACAGAAGGCTATGACAAAGGCTATCTAGCCACGAGTGACAGCAGCCCGAGAGATGCTAGCGTTGGCATTTCGATGCGGTGGTTGCAGTGGCTGCTGTCGCAAAGTCCAGTGAAGCAGCAGATTGTATGGCTAGACTGCTGTCATAGCGGGAGCCTGATGGTGGATGTGGGCGCGGCAAATCCGGGTAATGGAGAGAGTCGCGATCGCTGCTTCATTGCCTCCTCTCGTGAGTTTGAAAGCTCCTGGGAAGACCTCAACAGTCCTTACAGCACCCTGACCAAAGCCTTACTAGAGGGACTAGACCCAACCGAACTGACCGACCGCTGGGTAGATACCGCGTACCTGGTCAACTACGTCAGTCAGGCGATGCAGGGCGAACTGCAAAAGCCTGTCTGTAGCTATTTTGGCGAACCCATCAATCTGACTAGAAACTGGCGGGTGGCTGACAAACCAACGGGTAAGCCGCAGACAGACAGCGGCATTTGCCCTTACAAGGGTCTGGAATTTTTCGACTGCAACGGCGAAGACCCGAAATACTTC
Source organism: Cyanobacteria bacterium P01_D01_bin.1 (assembly GCA_039111275.1). GTDB lineage: Bacteria > Cyanobacteriota > Cyanobacteriia > Phormidesmidales > Phormidesmidaceae > Phormidesmis. The sequence goes on from JBCCOH010000065.1 coordinate 25,377, forward strand.
TTTGGCCGAGAGCGCCTAGTTGATCAGCTACTGGACAAGGTGAATACAGATAACTTTGTGGCCTTGGTTGGGGCGTCGGGGAATGGCAAATCCTCGGTTTTGCGAGCGGGGCTGCTGCATCAGATTCAGCTAGGGCGACGGATTGCGGGTAGCGAGCAGTGGCGGATTCGGCTGACCCGGCCCGATAAACAGCCGATGCAGAATTTGGCGCTGGCGTTTGTGGATGATAGCGCGGATGAGAATCTGTCGGACATAGAGCGGGCGGGGGCGCTGGGCAAAGCGACTGAGCTGCTGAATGAGGGTGCGGCTGGATTGCAGCGACTGGTGCAGGCGGCGTCTGCGCCTAGAGTGATTTTGGTGATTGATCAGTTTGAGGAAGTCTTTACCCGCTGTGAGAGCGAGGAAGAACGCGAGCAGTTTTTTGACTGCTTGATGGGGGCGCTATCGGGCATCGAAACCTCTAATACAGCAAATAAGCTGTGTGTGATTGTGGCGATGCGGGCGGATTTTGTCGGGAAGTGCTTGGAGCATGAGTACAGCGGTCTAGCACGGCGAGTGCAGCAGTCGATGGTCAGCGTGCTGCCGATGGCGAGAGGTGAGCTAGAAGCGGCGATTTGCAAGCCAGCGCAGCAGGTGGATTTGCAGGTGGAGCCGTCTTTAGTGACAGCGATGCTGAATGAAATTGCGGGTGCGCCGGGAAGCTTGCCGCTATTGCAATATACGCTAAAGGAACTGTGGCAGCAGCGACAGAACAGTACGCTGCTGCTATCAACTTATCAAGATTTGGGTGGAATTAGAGGCACCCTAGACAAGCGAGCAACAGAAATCTACAACAGTTTTGATCAGCAAGAACAACAAACCGTTCAGCACATCTTTCAACAGTTGACTCAGCTAGGGGAGGGGACAGAAGATACCCGGCGACGAGTCTTTCAGAGTGATTTGGTCGCAGCGCCGCAGCATTCGGTGGGGCGGGTGCAGCAGGTGATTGATCGACTGTCGAACAAAGAGAATCGGCTGCTGGTGACTAGCGAAGTTGTGAGTAAGGGTGGCAGTGAAGGCGGCAATGAAAGGGATGCTGCGGCGCGAATGGCGATCGTGGATGTGGCGCATGAGGCGTTGATTCGGCACTGGCGGCTGTTGCGCGGCTGGATCGAGCAGAATCGAGATTTGCTGCGCAAGCAGCGAAAGATTGAGGCGGAGGCGATTGAGTGGCGGGGTCAGGGAAAACAGACTGGCTATCTGCTGCAAGGGTTGCCGCTGATTGAAGCGACTCAGTTTGAGCAGCAGCAGGCAGACAGCTTTCCGCTATCTGATTCGGCTAAAGCGTTCATTCGACAAAGTCGTCGGCAGCGCCGCTGGAACCAGATGAAAGTGGCTAGCTGGCTGATTATTCCAGCCGTGATCGCCATTGGCGTAGTAGAACACAACCTACGAAGTTCTGGTATTAAAGCAGACTTTGCTCGTCTGGACGAAGAGGGAGGCTATGCAGAAAAGTTTGCGGTTGAAAGCCTTGTAGAAGGATGCGCCGAATTGAAACAGTATTGGCTGCCGACCTATGTAGCAAAGCGTCTGTTCGGAAACTGCGAATCGCTCTTAAGAGCCCCCTTAGCAAATGCCGACCTCAGATCCGCCAACCTCAGATCCGCCGACCTCAGATCCGCCAACCTCAGCTCCGCCAACCTCAGATCCGCCGACCTCTTCTCCGCCGACCTCAGCTCCGCCAACCTCAGCTCCGCCGCCCTCAGCTCCGCCGACCTCAGCTCCGCCGACCTCTTCTCCGCCGACCTCTTCTCCGCCGACCTCAGCTCCGCCGACCTCTTCTCCGCCGACCTCAGCTACGCTATCTTATTGAACACAGACTTACGTGCGGCTAAGTCCTTTCCGAAGGAAAGTCTGAATGGAGAGACATCGGCCCTGATTTGTAATTCTCTCCTGCCGAGTGACGTTGAAGTTGACCGAGATCGAGATTGTGACAAAATGGCAGGCGTCTTGCACCAGCGCTATCCTTTTGGGTTTGAGACTGTTGAAGCGGCACAGTCCTTTGTGGATGAACAAAGGCAGAAAACGTGGGAGTAGCTATAGACAATCTGCCAATGAGAGAGAACACTGGATTTGTTGGCAGACGGTCCGATCAGAGTGTCCTCATGAGCGGTGAGCTGAATCGACTAGACCAGCTCGCTCAAGGATTGACTAGAGAGGATTTGATTAGCGAGTTGGCGCAAACAAAAGGAGTGCTGATCAGTAAGCTACCGCAAACGAAGAAAGAGTTAGGTCAGCGGCAGGACTGGCAAGACAAAGCACCCGAGCAAATCGATAAATGGCAGGACCGTACTTGGGATGTGATTAAGTGGGTAGGTGGTTTGTCGGTGGGAGTTTCTTTTGGTGGGGCGATCGCAATCCTCGGTCTAGCCATCAGAGCCGCCATCAAATAAAGTAATCATCTATCAGATACAGCAACCCACACCCCATCTGCGTTCAACGACTCCGAAAGCGCAACCAGCACAGAAACCAGTTCAGTCCCAATCTGACCCGACGAGATTTCGGACAGTCGATTCTCTTGCATGCATTTCACATAATGATCGCAGACATTCTTCAGTGGTTCGGCAGGCGATAGGTCAATTGACTTCGTTTCCAACCCTTGTGGAATAAACCAACCGTCTTTCTTCTCAAAATCGCCATATTGTTGCATCAGCGGCGTCTCTTTATTCATCTCATCAAAGATGAGCGTACCTCGATCGCAGACAACCGCCAGCCGCCTTTGCTTATCAGGATTCGCCCAGCACAGATGAATCGTCGCCTGAAAACCGCTCTGGTACTCCAACCGACACCACACCATATCCGCCAGCCCATGCGGCGATAGCTGCGTAGTCACCTGCGGCTGTAGCCAACTGCTGCCCTGCGCCTGCACTCTCACCGGACTCTCCCCCAGCCAGTGATTGAAAATCGAAATATCGTGAATGGCCAAATCCCAAAGCGCGTCAACGTCTCGGCGGACCGGACCAAGATGCGTGCGAGTAGCGTAGCCATAGCGCGGTTTTCCCAAGGAAGGAAGCGCAGTTTTTCCTGCGGAGACGGCGCTGTGAAAAAGGTAGGTGTGGTCAATGACGAGCTGACGGCTTTGCTGAGTGGCGAGGTCGCAAAGGGATTGAGCACTAGCAACGTCTAGGGTTAGTGGCTTTTCGGCGAGGACGTGAAGATTGCGCTTGAGGGCAGTTTCGATCAGTTTGTGGTGAGTGGCGGCTGGGGTGGCGATCGCACATCCCCTCACCCCTTCTAACGCCATCGCCGCCTGCCAATCACTCATCACCAAAACTGAAGAGCCCACCGAAGTCCCCCTCAGCTCATCCACCAAAGTCACCAGCCGAGCTTCAGACGCCTCCACCACCGCCCGTAGCCGAATCTGCGGATGATTCAAAAAATTACGCAGCAGGTGGCTCCCCCAACGCCCAGCCCCCAACAGCACCAAATCGATCGGGTCTGCACTCGTTACCGTCTGCGTCATCATCCGTTCACTCTCGGCTTAGCTTTCCTAAGCCCAAAATGCCCGCCTGAACCTATCAATCAGCGCTGTCAATCATCCGTTTAAGCCCATCGAACGCAATCCTAGCCGCCGCCTGCTCAGCCATTTTCATCGAGCGCCCCTTACCAGTGCCCCA
>JBCCOH010000066.1:0-28941 GCA_039111275.1 Cyanobacteria bacterium P01_D01_bin.1
AGCAGTTTGCCCTGCTTGATAATGCCGATGCGATCGCATAGCCGCTCCACCTCATCGAGCAAATGCGTGGTCAGCAGAACCGTTACGCCCTGTTGTTTCAGCGAGCGAATCAGCTCCCAAACCTCGTATCTAGCCTCAATGTCTAACCCAGTAGACGGTTCATCTAGCACGACTAGCTTCGGCTGATGAATAATCGCCGCCGCCAGACTCAATCGCCTTTGCATACCACCGCTCAGCTCGCCGACTACATCGTTCGCCCGCTCTAGTAAGTTCACAGACTCTAGACAGACCTGCACTCGCTGCATCATCTCCTGTTTTTCTATGCCATAAATACGAGCGATAAAGGACAAGTTCTCCGCACAGGTCAGACTCTGATACAGCAGATTCTGCTGAGGCATCACACCGACGAGTCGCTTAGTTGCCTGACATACTGGCAGGCCCTGAACCAGAATTTCTCCGCTATCTGGATGCAGTAGACCGCACAGTAGATTCAACGCTGTTGTTTTGCCCGCCCCGTTCGGCCCTAACAATCCATACACTTCTCCAGGCTGCAAGCTCAAAGAAAGGTCGGTGAGTACAGAGCGCTGACCAAACCGCTTTGAGAGACGAGTAATTTTTAACATTAATTATTGACGATTTTATCCCCAACATAATGCCCCACGACGGACCAACTTTTGCTGTTGCTAGGCCAATTCGTACGCAAGTTAGGCCAGTTGAGGGCATACACCGCCGCTTTTTCCGCCAGTTCCCAACCGCCTTTGGCAAATTGCCTTTGGCAAATTGCACGATTGTGACCTTTGGACTAGTCATAACTCAACCTGGCAGATGCGATATCAACCAAAATGCAATAATAGTCTTTATCACTTCACTTCATTAATTACTTTCATTGGCATGACCCTTAAGCGAATCGTCCTTTCTGTTTTGACACTGCTCGTGGCGTGGGTGATGGGCAGTTCACTTATTAGCAGTCTGGGTGAACCACAGGTAGGTAACCAGCTTCAGCTATATCAGACAGACCTGTTGGTCCAAGCGAGTGAATGGAACGGTAGTGGCTTGCCAGAGGCTGAAGTCGAACAGTTTCGCCGGGCTGTCTTTGGCAAAGACGCACTAGAATCGGCCGCTGAGCAGTACCAGGAAGTCCGCGCAGATGCGACGACCGGGCTTGCTCGCTTGCAGCAGCAGTTAGAGGACTCCTCTGAAATAGATGCCGAGCGCCGTCAGAAGCTGATGACTACCGCCCGGTCGCAGCAGGCTTTGGTTGACCAAATTGATCTGCGTTTAGGGATGGTAGCGGCACAGCAAGGAAAGAGTGCGGAGGCGGTGTCGACCTGGCAGGATCTGGCCGAAAGAAGCACTAGCAAAGTCTTATCGGATACGGCAGTTACATCTGCAACGCTTGCCGATCTGTGGAAAGATCCGCCTGTTGTTCGATCAGAGGCGATAGAGGTGATCGATGCTAATCTTCGAGGCTGGTATCGAGATTCGGCGCTGATTCGTCTGTACGAGATAGAAGATCAAGCTGAATCGCTCGCTCGGATAGAAAGAACGCAGGTTGAAACCGCAGAAGGTACGCTGATTCAGCTCAGTGTGATTGGTCTGCTGCCTTCATTAGGCGGGTTGCTAGGTGCAGGGCTCTTGATTGCGCTGGTCGGTCAGCGGGTGCTGAGGGGGAAGGTCTCTATCTTGGCGATCACAGATACTACATGGGAAGTTCCGTGGGACTGGGAAGTAGTTTGGCTAGTCATTGTCGGTGGCTTTCTATTCATCGGCCAGCTGGCGCTACCCTTGGTCTTACAGTTAGGAATGCTGCTGACTCAACCGGGTAGCTTGCAAACTGCTGGCTTAACTCACTCAGGCTTTGCTAACTTGGGCTTTGCTATAGCTAGCACCGTTTTCGGACTGACTAGTCGGGGCAGGGCGCTTTACTCGCTAGTGTTTTATCTACTGATGGCAGCGAGTACGCTGGGCGTACTGTACTGGGCAATCAAAAAATACTTGCCGCTTTCAAAAGAATGGTTTCGATTGGATTTAGCTGGGCGCTGGCCGCTGTGGGGCTGGGGTGGCTATCTGGTAGCGCTGCCGCTGATGGTAGGAATTTCTGTCTTGAATCAGCAAATTTGGCAAGGGCAAGGCGGAAATAACCCGATATTACAGCTGGTGCTAGAGGAGCAAGATTCGGTGGCGCTAGGGATGTTTTTATTTACGGCTGCGATCGCCGCCCCCGTCTTCGAAGAGATCTTGTTCAGAGGCTTCCTACTCCCCTCGCTTACCCGCTACATGTCCATCTGGCCAGCCATCGGGCTCAGCAGCTTGATCTTTGCGACAGCGCACCTGAGCTTTTCAGAAGTGCTGCCGCTAACCGTATTAGGCATGACACTAGGGTTCGTGTACGCCAGATCGCGAAATTTAATGTCCTCAATTCTGCTGCATAGCACTTGGAACAGCGTTACGATGGTCGGACTATTTCTGTTGGGTAGCGGCAGCTAGTCGTCAGCAGTCTGAGGCGGCCAACTTTCAATCTCCGTTTCATCGTCGTCCTCATCATCCACATCGTCGCTTAGATCTTCAGTCGAACTGGCGCTGACCATTGTAGATTTGGGTGTAGTCGTAGGCGTCGTGGACGAAAGAGCCACTGGTGAAGTCTTCGGAGCAGACGGAGAAGAAACGGCTACAGAGGAAGCAGAGTCAGTTTTCTCCGTCGGAGCGGCTGAAGGGGTCGGCATGGTTACCTTTTTGGCAGGCGACTCTGATATGGGCTCTGCTTCAAGGCCCAGCTCTTCCCTAGCCCGGTTTAGCAGCTTCACGATAGCGATGCGACTACTATCTAGCATATCCTTACCCGTTTCGCTCAGCGGTTTGGATTCCCCGGCAGGCGGGCTACTGGCCTGTTGGTCTACCCAGGTTCTAATGCTGTTACCTGCTTTCACAGAAGCATCGCTAAACCATGCGCCAAAGACGAAGACAGAACAAATGATTAGCCAGAGCAACTGTGCGGTATCGGTCAGGATCTTACCTGTGAGATTTAGTGCCGATTGATAGGTCTCGGCAGTCTCTTCATCAAAGAGCAGCGCCCATAGGTCTGACGCCTGTTTTTGAATACGGTCCATGGCTATAGATAAGATTGAGTTGGAACAAGTGAGCTTTGTCTTTACGCTACTGTCTGCGTAACCGATAGACTTACCGCAATGGATAGAGATAGAGAAAGCGCATACTGTCACCCCCGGAGCAGCCGACAGAGACTTATCCTCCCCAGACTTTCTCTAGAACCTGGCTAGGTGGAATATCGGCGATTTTACCAGTCTTTGAGGAAATACCTAGGAAGCGAGTTTCCTCACCTTTAATTGGCGGCAGCATTTCTTCTGGTGTGTTCTTGCCAAACAGCGCTAGCGTGAACACCTTAAGCGCGGCTGATAGCTGCATCACATAGCTATCAGGCGTCAACAGCAGATCTGCACCCGCGACAATTGCTGCCGCTTGACCAAGATTTTCGGCGTTGGCCACAATTAATTTATCGTCACCCACCCTCAGCGCATTGATCTGTGGAATGCTGCCTTCTGTCTGTAGTAGCACAATTGGCATCTGGGGCTGCTTCTCGCGAAAATCCGCAATCACGGACTGCCAGCTAGGAACAGGGAGGCGAGCACCTGGATCGGCGCTCCCCGTATCTGGACCGGGATACATGAGAACATAGCCGCTTTTGAGGTTGAGGCGATCGCGCATTCCCTCTGCCCAGGCCAAATCACCCTCGGGCACATTGACAGACAGCGGCGGCGTTGGCCCTTCAATGCCGATAGCTGAGAGCAGATTGTGGTAGCGATCTGCTTGATACTGAGACGTTGACTCCTTGCCAGACGGACTGCTATCAGCCAGCGCCGTTGTGTAGAAGTATGGAGCGCTAGTCCCCTTGAAAGTTACTCTTGTAGGAATACCACTTAGCCAGAGCGTTAGGCCCATTGACCAGCTAAAATCTGTGGTGAGTACTACTTCGTATTCTCTGTCGCGCACGATTCCTAGCAGATTGGCCCAGTCAGAGGGACTGTTTGCAGCCACGAACGAAAATGGGACAACGGTATCGACGATCTTTGAGACTCGGTAGGCAGCGATCGCCTTGGGCTCAGAGACAACACCAATCTCAGCATTCGGATAGACCCGCTTGATATCTTCTAAAGTCGGGAAAAACAAAAGCTGATCACTGATGCCACCAGGGACTATGGCCAGTATGCGCATGCGGTTAAAATTCGTGTTTTTATCCGCTCATCATTTTACGGGACGCTGGCAAGCTTAGAGTGATTCTGCGGAAATAAAACCGAAATAGACCCAAAAAGGTGTTCTATGTAACCAGCAGTCAATTAATAATCTAAATCCTATGCATTTACTGATTCCGGCAGCTGGGGTTGGCCGTCGCATGGGAAGCGATCGCAACAAGCTGCTGCTTCCTTTACTAGATCAACCTATCTTGGCCTGGACGCTGACGGCTGCTGCTGTGGCTGACAGGCTCACCTGGATTGGCATTATCTGTCAGCCTATTGACCGCTCAGCTATCGAAGCGATGGCCAAGCAGTGCAATATTCAAAAGCCCGTTCAATTCATTCAGGGTGGCGACACCCGTCAGGCGTCGGTATTCAATGGCTTACAGGCGCTGCCTGATGACGCAACTCACGTTTTAATTCACGATGGTGCTCGCTGTCTAGCGACCCCAGATCTATTCGATCGGTGCGCCGAGGCCGCGCTGAATACTCAAGGCTTTATTGCTGCTGTTTCGGTCAAAGACACTATCAAACAGGTAGACGGTGGAATCATCACGCATACCCCCGATCGCTCACAGCTATGGGCTGCTCAGACACCGCAGGGATTTGAGGTCGAGCTGCTAAGGCAGTGTCATGCTAAAGGGGCGAGCCAGGGTTGGCAGGTAACAGATGATGCGGCACTGCTGGAAAAATGTGGCGTGCCAGTGAGCATCGTCGAGGGTGAAGAAACTAATTTTAAGGTAACGACGCCGGTAGATCTTGCGATCGCCCAGTTCATTCTTCAACAACGCGATCACAAGACCCTCTAAAACCCCTTGCCCAAACACAGACCCAAACACAGACCCAAACACACAAATAAAACCCTATGACTCAATCAGGGAAGTCATAGGGCTCTTAACAAATCCGGTTCAAGCTAAGCAAGAGAACGAACTAACCGAAGAGTTGTCCTAGAGGTCGCCGCCTCGAACCGCTAGCAAAAACACAATTGCAGGACCAGAGATCACCACTAGCGCCAGCATCGTCAGCTGAGCAATCAAAACAAAATCAATACTGTTGACCAAAGAGAGCGCGCTATTTAACAAAGCTATTTATCCTCCAAACTGTTTAAACCGAACCGCGTCAAGCAATTTCACTTCAGAGCATTGTACCTGTTTGCGGTGGCTCATATTAAGCTTCGTTTACAAAATTCTAAGGTTGATTGTTTACCTATCCACAGCAAGTTTAACTAGATTAGATCCAGTATCAGTTCAGCAAAAAATCAGGCAGCAAAGGTAGTATGGCAACTTGGCAATGTGTGAAAAACTGCGGGGCCTGCTGCGAACTCAGCCCAGCCGATAGACCAGATCTAGATGACTACCTTTCGCCCACCGAGCTGAGCCTGTACATGAGCATGGTCGGTGAAGACGGTTGGTGCATTCACTACAACAAGGACCAGCGTAACTGCACAATCTACGATGAGCGTCCAAACTTTTGTAGAGTACAGCCAGACACGTTCGAGCACCTATACGACATTCAGCCAAACGAACTGAACGACTTTGCAATCGAATGCTGCGAGCAGCAGATCGGTGGCATCTATGGCAGCACAAGCCCAGAAATGAACCGATTCTACGCGGCGGTTGGCATAGATAGCGAAATAGATAGCAAAGGAGTAGAAATAGCAGGCGAGCTAGAAGAAAAGGAATAATTGCACTTGTGCTCAACAATCGCAGATAATGAAAAAAATGTGAAACTAAGCAGTGGCCGAATCGAACTGGACATCAAAGCCGACGACTTCTAACTCTTCTAACCGACAGCCAGCCCAGACAGAAAATCCTGTTCCTGTTGAGGGTGGTGATACAACCAGTAAGGCAAGCAGTGAGATAAGCAGTGAGGCAAGCAATCAGAGCAGCGGCTTTTGGAGTGTCTTTCTCTCTACATTCATCACCATTTTCTTAGCAGAGCTAGGAGATAAAACCCAAGTCACGACAATGCTGATGAGCGCTGAGTCACAAGCGCCGCTTGTCGTCTTTGCAGGTGCGGGATTAGCGCTTGTTGCGACTAGTCTAATCGGGGTTTTGCTGGGTCAGTGGCTATCAAGACGCGTCTCAGAAGACACCTTGGATACTTGGGCAGGTATCCTACTGCTACTGATCACTATCGGACTAGTTGGCGATATCGTTGGAGCTTAGAGGCGGAGTGTAGAGGAGCAATATGGATTTTCAACTATTTCTTGTCACCTTTGCAGCAGTATTTATTTCTGAACTGGGTGATAAAAGTCAGCTAGCCGCAGTAGCACTTGGGGGCTCGTCGGCTTCTCCTAAGGCTGTTTTTTTAGGGTCTGCTAGCGCTTTGCTATGTGCATCTTTCATTAGCGTCGTCTTAGGAGAGAGCACGGCGCTGTTTCTTCCTGAGAAAGTCGTCAAAGGCATCGCGGCCATTGGTTTTGGTCTATTGGCGGTGCGATTATTGTGGCCAGAAGATGAGGCAGCTAGTCAAACGCCCGATGCAAACTAGCTAAGAACCAGAGAGCACCGGACCTGTTCAGGGGGGCACCGAGCCTAGCTCCTACACAAGACTATTGGCAAGATCGCGATAGCAAAGCTTTAGCAGCAGACCAGCGCCGACTAGCTTTAGCGCTTCTAGGCCCCAGTACAAGACGTGCATTAGGTTCATCTGAGGGGCGACAAAGTCGGAGAACTCGCCGCTGAGGTTGAGACCGAGTGCGCTCATCTGAGGCGTGAGTGCGTAGGTGTAGGTGAGGGCGATCGCAAACAAAGCCCCGCTCAGCCAAAGTGCCCAGCGACTGCGAGAGCCGCTAGCAATCACGTCGTACTCACTGCGATCTTGACGAAGCACTAGCAGTCCGGTCAAAATCGTCGCCGCGCATAGAATTTCGACCCGATTGAACACCCAGAACATGCTGTAGCCAGCTGTCGCAAAACCAGGCGTGCTCATCATGCCAGACTCGTACATCATCGGCATCATCAAAAAGTCCAGCAGCACGCTGCTGCTAAGCCAGAAAGTCACAACCAGCAATACAAATGCATCCCAGCTAAACTGACGCCGAGATAGCTTTGAAGACAGATTAGAAATATTGGTCATAATCGAATTCGTCGGATTCTAGGAGGTAAAGAAGTTCGAGAGTTACTTTCACCTTAACCAACCCGTTTGACTTCTCTAACGCAGCAACACACTGCTTAAGACACCGATCAATTCCTTAACATCAGTTTTTTTGAGTCAATTCCTCCCAAAGTCTGTATCCCCTACGTATCTACGGGTGCTATTTACTAGAGCTAGTAGCAAAGCTAGCTCTATCTAGCTATACAAAATTACGGGTCAAACTTGGCTATGGGGCAGATCGCACGGCAGTGGCTGACGGTAGTGGCAGTTTTGACGGCGATCGCCATCAATGGCATCTCAAACGTCTATCCACCCGCTGGCAAAAATACAGGAGAGGTTTCCAACACGATTCTAGGCGGCGTACTGATCACGCCCGCAGGCTATGCCTTTGCAATTTGGGGACTGATTTACATCGGGCTGATTGCCTACAGTATCTATCAAGCGCTGCCTGCTCAGCGTCACCAGGCTGCCTTTCAAAGAGCCTCGTGGGGAATCATTGGCGCTTGCGTGCTGCAAATTATCTGGATATACGTCTTTTTAACCTTCAACTTTTGGCCATCCGTTGTGTTCATCATCGGTATCCTGGCCTGTTTGGCCTACGCCTATGTCAATTCGCGCTTGGTCAAGGCCACCTGGAAAAACCGCTGGCTGTTTCAGGCTCCAGTCGGTGTTTACTTTGGCTGGATTACGGTGGCAACAGTTGTGAATGTCGCAGGAGCGTTGTACGTCATGGATGTCCCGACAGAAGATTTAGGCGCTTTTTCGAGCGTGGTTGATGCCTCGATCGAAGGGCTATTGGCAACGGTCACCATGATGGTGATTAGTGCGGGACTAGCCGCAGCAGTCGCCGCGAAGTATCGAGATGCGGCTTACCCAGCAGTGGCGGTTTGGGCACTGAGTGCGATCGCCATTCGCCACCGCACGCTTCTACCGCTAGCAGTTACTGGCGCAGCCTTGGCCATTGGGCTGTGCATACTAATCGTTCAAATCAAAATGAATTCAACTGAGCACAGCAGAGCAAAAGACTAAAGCATCCTAACCTCCATGAGCAGTCTTCACCCACTTCAGCCGCTTTTGGCGAATGGAAATGCGGATCGCCATAGAGCCAATCACTACCACCCAGTGCATCATATAGAAAGAACCGCGTAGGGTCTGAACAAGTGCGCTCCAGACAGAGGTGCGCTCGACCTGACGCAGCGTGGTGAACATGCCGATACCCGATAGGCAAACGGCCATAATGGTCATTGGGCCATAGATTGGGGGCTGATGGCGGATCAGAGCGATCGCCAAATCGGGCAGCGCCACTAGCGGCAGCATGTACTGAATGATCCAAAAGCCCAGCATATCGAGCGACTTACTCCAGCCCAAACGGTTCTTTACTAGCTGACGCCAGTAGTCTAGGTAGCGCTGGAAGCCGCCTTCTGCCCAACGGTTGCGCTGATGCCAAAGGGCCAGGGCACTAGTCACGCCTTCTTCACCCACAGCAGGTTCGAACAATAAACCAATGTTCCACTGCTGTAAGTGCAGTTGAATGGTGAGATCTAAATCGTCTGTAATGGTTTTTTCGTTCCAGCCGCCGCACTGAGCTATGGCCTCTCGTCGCACAAATTGACCATTGCCGCGCAGTTCACCGATGCCGCCGATTGCAATTCGCCGCTGCTGCATGTAGCAGTCTAGGGCCATCTCAGCTTTTTGGCCACGTGTCCAGAAGTTTCTAGCAGCATTTGCGATCGCCTTACGCACCTGCACCGCGCCTGTTCTCTCGCCGCCCTGTTCTGAGTCGAACATCGGCACCACATGGCGCAACAGATCGCTAGGCACTTGAGCATCCGCATCAAATACAGCGATCAAGTCACCCTTCGTCTGGGGCCAAACCAAGTTTAATGCTCCAGACTTGCCGCCGACCGCATCTGAGCCTCGATGAATAACGTTGAGCCGACTGTACTCTTCAGCCAAGCTATCCAATATCTTTGGAGTAGCGTCTGTGCTGTAGTCGTCAATAATCCAAAGATCGTAGCGATCGGTGGGATAGTCGAGGTGTAGCAGCGATTCGACCAGTGAGCCCACTACCTGCTCTTCATTTTTAGCAGCAACTAGTAGAGAGACGTAGGGCCAGCTACTGGCCTCTATCGTGGTGCTGACTGATTGAGTCTCAGCTAGCTCCTGAGCTAGCCCAAGAGCCAGTTCAGCGGCTACGGACTGGGTTGAAGCGAGAGGTATCGGTGGCACCTGAGGCTTTGAGAAGACGACCCGCAGCGCTTGGATTGCCATCACCGCAGTCACAAACAAAACGAACGTATGTCCCCAGCTGACTTTGTGGAGAAAGGCGGTCAGTAGCCATAGGGTAGAAAGGGCGATCGCAGCCTTTAGTCGCCGTCCGGCATAGCCCTTAAACAGGTCACCATTCAAGCCAAAATCAGATTCTAAGTCCAGCTCAGAATCCATCGGTTCAACAAAATCCGTCATGCGTTATTGTTTCGATCTCTTAACAATTTCTTTCATTTTAACCATACCGTCTCACGCGCGTTAAACGTTCAGGAGTTGAACGTCAGGAGTTGAACGCCAAGAGCTGAAGAGATGTGAAGTGAGCGAGCTATCACAGTCGGGAATTCTAGCGATAGGGAATCTTCTATTAGCACGCCTATCGGCACGCCCATTAGCAAGCCTTTGTCAGTGCGGGTTCATCGGAGCGCCTCTATTTCTGACTTTCCCGAAAGTAATTAAGTCAGATCACCCCGTCAGAGCACTACATTTGCCAGCATCCATAGTAACCATGTCTCTTCAATCCATTAAACCCGCGACCAAACCAGAAGCCAGCGTCTATCTTCCCTACTATCAGGGCAAAAAGCGCAACGCCCTGCCCTACGCCATCGGTCTATACAAACAGGGCAACATCGAAGGCGAACGTAGAATTGAAGGTACCGACAGTATCGCCTTTCTAGCAACATGGAACGTCTCTACGCTGCCAGCTGACCTCACCCGCTGCCGCATGCAGTTTGACGGCGACGCCGAGCTCACCTACGAGATCACCATGCCGACCTATGAATTCGTAGGCTCTTTGATTAGCCTTGTGGTTGCTATGAATCAAAACAAATCACCGGACTTTGATAAGGCTTTTTATCGCAAGCTACTACGCATTGATGAGTAAGCGCTATTGAATAAGCGCTATCTCCAGTGAGGAGCCAGATAAGTAGAAGTTGAAATCAAACCATAGCGAACCAAGCCAAGGACTCCATTCATTAAGTCGGAGCCCCTTGGCTTTTTTAATTTTCTTTCGTGACTTAGCAAGCGAACGTGTCAGAATAATTGCAGGTTTGCGCTTGTATCATTTGCATCGGACTATCCTGCGTCGACACTACAAGATACAAAGCAGCGCTTAGAAGTTGAAAGGAGTAAAGGGCGTGCCCCAGTCATCAATCCGACCGTCGAAACAGCTGTTGATCGGATCAGTTGAGGCGTATAGCGGCAAGTCTGCTACGGTGCTGGGGCTGGCTGTGCAATTGCGATCGCAAGGACTAGATGTCGCCTATGCCAAACCCATCGGCACCTGCCTTAGCGAGGACAGCAGTAGCGATCTCGATGAAGACGTCCGATTCATCTCACAGACCCTAGAGCTAGGCACAGATCGAATCAGGCCCACTATCTTCGTTCTAGACGAATCGACCATTCAGCAGCAGCTTTCCCAAGAAAAGTCATTCGACGGACCCGCGATTGCCGCCGCATTAGCCCCGCAGGGCGAAGACATTTTGCTGATGGAAGGGCCGGGCAATTTGGAAGAGGGGTCTCTATTTGGTCTTTCGCTACCTGATATCGCCGAAACCACTCAAGCTTCGGTCATGCTAGTTGCCCGCTATCACTCCATGCTAGTTGTCGACAAGCTGTTAGCTGCCAAGAAAAAGCTGGGTGACAAGCTCATTGGCGTCGTTATCAACGACGTCCCCGATAGCCTGATGGCAGTCGCCGAAACCTCAGTTCGAGACTGCCTAGAGCGGCATGATATCAAGGTGTTCGGCATTTTGCCTAGAACGGCAATTATGCGTAGCGTCAGCGTTGGCGCGCTAGTTGACCACCTCAAAGCAGAACTATTAAACAAACCTGAGCGCATCGACCAAATGATGGTAGAAGAAATCTCTATCGGAGCGATGAACGCGAATTCGGCGCTGCGCTACTTTAACCAAGCTCACAACATGGTGGTTGTCACTGGTGGCGACAGATTTGATATCCAGATGGCCGCGCTAGAAAGCTCTACCCAGTGCCTGGTACTCACTGGCAGACTGTCCCCTAGAAAAGACATTCTAGACCGGGCGAACGATGTCGAAGTGCCGATCTTGTCAGTCGATCTCGATACGCTGACCACCGTAGACATGATCGAGCAAGCCTTTGATCAGGTGCGCCTGCATGAACCGATTAAAGTTGCCTGTATCAAGCACCTGATGGAGCAGCACTTTGATATCAACCGCATGATGGAATCGCTAGAGCTAGCACCCGCTGTGACGGCTTAGTTGCTACAGACTTTGGCAGAGTTTAGAGGGTTTGGTACTATTGCATAATCAAATTTTCCGTGTATCTTAGTCCCCAGAGGTAGCCCTTGAGTCAGTCCGTCGAAAATCCGCTTGATTCTGTTAAAGTAGACGACTTTTTGCAAGAGCTGGCCACGATTCAGCAGTCTGGCTCAAAGCGGATTGCTGTTTTGGGTTCTCGTCATGTGCCGATTACCCATCAGCGCCTGATCGAGCTGATGAGCTACGCGCTTGTGTTGGGCGGCAATCGGCTGATTACCTCTGGTGCTGCGGGCACCAATTCCGCCGCGATTCGAGGCGCGATGAAGGCGGATCCGAACTTGCTGACGGTGATTTTGCCGCAGAGCTTGAAAAAGCAGCCGAGAGAATCGCGAGAGCAGCTAGAGCTAGTGACTAATCTAGTTGAAAATTCAGCTAGTGATATGCTCCCGCTCGCAGACGCTAGTGCGCTGTGCAATCAAGAAATTATCAGTCGATGTCAGCAGCTGATTTGCTTCGCCTTTCACGATAGCAAGACGCTGCTAAAGACCTGTCAGGACGCTGAGGATCAGCGGAAGATTGTAACGCTATTTTACTTTGATTAAGTTAATACCCTACAACCCTCGCTATGATCAAACCATTCGTGTTCGATTTTTTACCAGGCACGGATGCCTCATGTTCCTCATCGTTGTTCGCCTACTCTTTTCTTATGGCTTCTAGTTCATCATTTGATGTTGTCAGTGATTTTGACCGACAGGAGCTGGTCAATACGCTCGACCAGGCTCGCCGCGAAATCAAAAGTCGCTACGATCTAAAGGATACAAAAACAACCATTGATCTCAAAGAAGACACAATCGATGTAGAAACTGATAGCGACATGACGCTAAGAGCTGTGCATGTTTTGATTCAGACCAAAGCGGCGAAGCGCAATCTATCGATGAAAATCTTCGACTTTGGAGAGATCGATTCTGCTAGCGGTAGTCGGGTCCGGCAAGAGATTAAGCTAAAGAAAGGAATCGAGAAAGAAGATGCCAAAAAGATCTCTAAGCTGATCAAAGATAATTTAAAGAAGGTACAGGCATCGATTCAGGGAGATTCGGTGCGGATATCGGGTAAGAGCAAAGACGATTTGCAAGAGGCCATGCAGCTGATCAAATCAGAAGACTGGCCGATGGCTTTGCAGTTCAACAACTATCGCTAGGACCGCAGGGGCACAGCATGCTGTGCCTCTACCGAATATCTAAGGACATCCACCTTGCCTGTGGTTTGTAGCCTAGCTTCTGATAGAGGTTGAGCGCCGCGGCGTTGTCTTCGAATACCTGTAGGTTTATTTGTTGATAGTTTTGTTCTTTTGCCCACTGATGGGCATGCTGCATCAGCGCACTGCCTAGCCCCTGTCGGCGGTGTGAGGCTTCTACATATACCAAGAAAACATAGGCTTGTCGGTGGCCGTTGCGCTGATCGATTGATTCACCTAGCCACAGGCATCCGACCGGGTCGTACCGCTGTAGTCCAGGCAGGCCGCTAGAAAGAGATGAGCGCGGACCGATTAGCCACCACAGTTTGGAACTGGCCGTGAAGTGACGATTGACGGTATCCGCTAGATGGGTACCCGTCTCAGTCGCGCCTAGGTCGCGGTAGGCACGCTGCATAAATTTGACTAGGCGGGCTCTATCTAGCGCGGAGCCAGCTTCTAGTCGGTAGTTCGGCACTGCAAAAGCATCAGGCACTAGATAGATAGAGAGGCTATAGGAGGAGCTGTAAGCCCTGCGCTGAGTTGATTGTAGACTGGCAGGGCGGAAATCGGCTCTTCTACGGGGGCAGGGGCCATCATGTCGCTAGGGAGAAAGATTCTGGCGCTGACAGCTAAAAGGGCGATCGCAAAGATCAAAACAATAAACAGCGGTGCAATATACTGACGAAAAAAGCCCATAGCGAAATGTTTGACTAAAGTTATGTAACTGTCTACTGCTATCTTAGCGGTTTAACTTCACCCTACTCTAACCGTCTTCAACGCCGGGTCTCGGGGTAGAGAAAGCGGGCCGTTTGGTCAACTGACGCAGCCAGAAACCGCTGCATGCCGCAACGATCAAAGAGAGCCATCCGGTGGGCGATCGCAACAGCAAAAATCCACCCACCGCAAACATAGAACCAAACAGCACCAGCAGCGCCGCCAGTGCCTTCTGTCCGTCTAGGGCCAGGTTCTGTAGAGGCTTCAGCCCCGTGCGCGATCGCTGCTGTCGCCAACCCGGCCCACCAGGACGAATCTTGGCATAGAAGCGATCTAGCACTTCGTCACTTTCCGCCGGAGTTACCAGCATTGCCACCACCCAGGCCAGCGTCGTCACCGCCGTAATCGTCAGCAGCCGCAACCCAAAATCTTCTACCACCAGCCAACCTGGGCCCGCACTCGTTAGCAGTCCGACGACAAAGCCAACGACTACGGCGGTTAGTTCAGCCGCTGCGTTAATTCGCCACCAGAACCAGCGCAATATTAGCACCAGCCCCGATCCAGTCCCCACCGCAATGACTAAGCGAAAAATGGTTGCAATATCGTCCGCGACAAAAGCCGCCATCCCCCCTAGAATCGCGATCAAAACAGAGGCCACTCTCCCGGCTAATAGCTGCTCACCCACAGTTGCAGTCGGACTGATAAACCGCACATACCAATCATTCGTCAGGTAAGATGCACCCCAGTTAATCAACGTAGACACTGTACTCAAGAAAGCCGCTATCAAAGAGGTCACTACCACGCCCAAAATTATGGGCGGCAGATAATCAACCATCAGCAAAGGGTAGCCCAGCTCTTTATCAATCAGGTCTGGATAGAGCACCGCTGCCGCTAAGGCCGAGACAATCCAGGGCCAGGTTCGCACCACATAGTGCAAAATGCTGAACAACCAAGCGGCTTTCTCAGCCTCGACAGTCGTCTTGGATGCGGCCAGTCGCTGGACAAACTCGCCACCGCCATCACTGCGCCGAAAAGACCACCACTGCAAGAAGCCGTAAGCCAGAAAGGTACTAGAAGGAATCGCAGCCAAAGTACTCCATTCAAAGCCCTGATCTAGGCTAAAAGAAGTGAAGCTCAGTAGGTCAGGATTGTTCACACTGAGCTGTTCGATCAGGGGGCGCATGCCACCGACCGCATTGACAGAGACGATAGCAACGACGATAGATCCTAGTAGCGCTACAAAAAATTGAAAGAAATCGGTAGCGACAACATTCCAAAGGCCAGAAAAGGCAGCGTAGAGAATAACTAGAACAGTAAGGGCGATCGCACTCCAAACTCTCGGACCACCAGCCGACGTATCCGCGCCCTCCCACACCTGCAATACAGCCATCACCTTCACCATCGCCAGCATCGCGTAGCCAATCCCCAAACAGTTGATCGGCACCGCGAATAGAAATGCCTTCACCCCCCGCAGCAGCCCTGCCCCTTCGCCGCCATAGCGCAGCTCCGTCAGCTCTGCATCCGTCACAATCTCCGATCTGCGCCACAGCCGCGCAAACAGATAGATCATCATCACGTGCGCCATGCCAAAGCACCACCATTCCCAGTTGCCTGCGATACCGCGATTGGCCACAATCCCAGCAATGTAGAGCGGCGTATCAGCGGAAAATGTTGTAGCGGCCATGCTGGTACCAGAGAGCCACCAAGAGAGCGATCGTCTCGCCCCAAAGAAATCTATCCGCTCCGGATTCAACACCCGACGCGAAACATACGCGCCTAGAATCAGCGTCAAAATCAGGTAGAAAATAACAATCAGCCAGTCAATAGGTTGCATAAGCGCCTTACTTGCAATGCCAGCAATCTTGGCCATGCAATCATGCCATACACTAGGCGATCAATGGTGCAACTATTTTCGGCTTGTCGATTGACATGACTTCGAGAGGAGAAGATCACTGTGCTCAAAAGCAGAACAATAAGGTTTGCTCCGGCTTCTAAAAGCGAGCTGATTGTATTCGGCTCTGCTCGTCCTGACTATCGTAATGAGCAGGTGAGGGAGTGGATTGAGTTCATGAAAAATCAAAATATTCAGCGCATCTGCTGTCTGCTGACGGCTTCTCAGCTCACGGGATACACCGCTCTGCTAGACGCCTATCGACAAGTCTTCGGCCCCGAGAGAGTTTGCTGGACGCCGATAGAAGACTTTCGAATAGTCGACTCCGATACGCTTATTCATCGAGTTTTGCCATTCCTATCGATCGCTAACGAGAAGCAAGAGAAAGTTGTTGTTCACTGCTCTGCTGGCATTGGGCGTACAGGACAGGTTTTGGCAGCTTGGCTAGTTGCTAAACGGGGCTTTGGGGTTGAAGATGCGATCGCAACGGTGAAAGCATCGAGAAGAAATCCTTATGAGGCAGTCATGGCAGCACCCTTTCGAGGTCAGAGTCCCTGGGAGGTCGCATCTGAACTACATCAACTATTGAACAAGTGCGGCCAATTACCAGACCAGTTCGATAGATGATTTTTTGGGTTCCAAAAGCCTCAAAGCCTTTTGAGAAATTCATTACAGGACATCAAAAGAGAAACACTTTCTCCATGGTTCAATCTATGGTTCAAAAGGCCTAGGTTTTGAGCCGTAGGTTGTCGGTTCTACAACTTATGATTCGCTAGGCACGATGGCATTGACACTTCGGAAGATAGAAAGGAATTTGTTGCTATTAGTTCAATTTGTCCTGCTTGAGATTGTTGCCACCCAACAGCCTCTTGAATACGGTTTGGCTCTAAGCCAGTCTGTTGATCAGAGGGAGAGCGACGAGCATCAACTTGATGTCCTGATAACTCTCGAAGAATGCGAACATCTTGCCACAGTCGATTACTCTCAATGCTACTAGTAGGATTTGTGGGCACGCCGCCTCGGCCTGATGTGATGAACTGATTACCCTGTTGCTGTGAACATCCTGCTGCCACCCGCTGATCGAGATTTGCCAAAGCAGAGGGTAGTTCGACAGCATCTGAGCTGGGGGTTACCGTGGGTGTATCAAGAGTAACAGTTCCGTTTGTTCCAAACTGAGAGCTAGCGGTAATGTCGCTTTGTGGGGTAAGGCGATCACGAAACGTGGTACCCAGCACGCTTTGTGCTGAGATCGACACATCTCCTCCTGTCCCTTGAAACGCATTTGCCACAATATCGCTATTTTCTAACGCGAGCAAAAAAGGTGTAGCAATATCGATATTGCCGCCATCTCCGGTGCCACCCGCCTCAGCAGAGAGACGGCTTCCCCGTCTTAACAACAAAACATCTCGCAAGTTTAGGTCTAGATTGCCACCGCTGCCTTGCAGCGTAGAAGCCGTAATACCGGCTTGACTGCTAATGTATGTAGCGTCAGCATTCAGCGTTAGTTTGCCTGCATTGCCCGTACCATCATTCCGAACAGTAATTTGAGCGCCCTCTTCTACGGCTAGATTGGGCGTGCTGACAGTGACATCTCCCGAAGCGCCTGTAGGGATCTGTGGGAGAGGAGACCCTACGCTCGCAAAGAATGCACGTAGATCAGGGTCAACAACATTGGCTGAGGAGATAATCAAACTGGGATTGACAGAGTCAGGAACGGTTCCTCTCACATCTATGCGCTCAGAGGCGGTCACAGTGATCGAACCAGCATCTCCAAAAGCTAGCGTAGAAGAATCGATTCGTCCCCCGTCTCGAACCAGTAGTGTCTCAGTGGTCAGCATGACATTGCCCGCATCTCCGGTCGCGGTGGCAGCGGCGGCAATGATACTAGGCACCAGCGTGAAAGGCGCAACGCCAATGACTTCTACTACATCAGCTGTGATCTCTACATTTCCACCAGCGCCTTGTCCTAGGGTAGCCGCTGAGATGCTGCCCCCATCTAAAAGTAGAATGCTATCTGCGAATACTTGGACATTTCCACCTTTGCCTGGATCTGCCGTCTGAGAGACAACACCAATAGATTCACTTAATGCAGAAGGACTACCCCCGATAATCTCTAGGCTTCCGGTCGGAAATGCGATGGAGCCAATTTCAATATCGCCAGCAGTCCCCGTACCAAAAGAAGCAGTTTCGATATTGCTGAATCCTGGCTGAATACCAGTGCTCGGCCTGAATCTAATCGTGTTGGGTACTGTGATTATAACTTTGCCACTATTGCCGTTCCCGAATGTGTCTGTGCTGATATCAGCATCTCCATCCAGGTGCAAGTGTTGAGCCGAGATTGCAATATCTCCACCACCAGCTTCACCAAAGTTCGTTGTAAAAATGCCTGAGAGACCTGTTCCACTTTCGCTCAGTTCTACAGTGTCGCGGATATCAATATAAACAGAACCAAACGAAAGATCGCCAAAGTTCTGAGTCACAATCTTTGAATCATTCTGCACAGATAGATGCTGCCCTACAATCTGAGTGCTTCCTCCCTGACTGCTGAAATCTAGAGGATTTCCGGCAGGTAGAACAAACAGACCGCTAGTATTGACCAAAGACTGCGATAAAAGCTCGATATCTCCAAACTGCGATACGTCTGTATAGTCGAAATCTGTGAAATCTGGATTCATGCTAACAACGCCAGTGCGCACACCGCCAAGCTCTATATGCCCAGCAGGTGCAAAGAGGCCGCCGCCTTTTAAAAGGACGTTGCTGCCAATCAGGGCGATAGTATTAGCAGGGCTAACGCCTAGACTCGAAGAGTTATCTACTGTCAGCGGGAGAGTGGTGGAGGTGGTGTAGCCTGTGTCTTGAATAAGAATGTCTTGTGATGACGCGCCTAGCTGAAGTCCCGTAGGGACGTTGATCATGAGCTGTGAAGTTGGGGCAAGGGTGGTGGCTAAAAATTCTGTACTGCCTGCGAAGCGCAGGCTTTCCGCACTAGAGCCGACAAACGAACCACCGATGTCAAGCTGAGCATCAGAACCAAAAATAAGACCAGCAGGATTGATCAAAAAGAGGTTTGCAGTACCGTTCGCCTTAATCAATCCGTCAATACTCGAAATACTTCCGCCCGTTACTCGGCTAATGATATTGGTAACGTCGATAGGGTTCGTAAAGATAGCTGCTCCGGCTGTGGGAACCGAGAATTCGCTGAAGCTATGGAACAAGTTATCACCAACGCGATCGCCACCATCAATCGTGAAGTCGAGAGCATCTACAACGACGGTGGTTGAAAGACTGTTGTCAGTGCGAATCTGTTGAGCGAAGGCTGGCGTTGAAACTACACAGAGCATCAGAGCTATGCCACTAGCAAACTTGCGACAACATGAAATAATTTTCATCGTAGAGCGCATCATTCATACTGATGCTTTCACTATTTTACGACCTATAGTGTTCCCTACGAGTTGAACGACGTTGATTTGAAAATTTCTCCTAACTTACGCTGGAGGGGGCCATCATCAATAGACGATGGGCCTTCTTACAGCCTGTCTTTAATGATGATCTCTCTGCCTATACATAGAGGGAAGCTACGATTGTATGCCCAGTACTACGGTCAAAATCCAAGGAAGGCAAAATGCCTGACAGTGAGTCTATTGTGCGCCTCCGTGAGATTAAAATTAGTTCTGAGGTTCGAAACGAAGGCTGGATATATCTTTGCGACTTCGTGACATGTTTCAGAAGCAGTGGCCACTACGAGTTTTTGAGACAGCATACATGTTGGGATCCTGATAGCAGGCAGTTGCCCAAGCTGAAGAGCAAAAAAGGAACGTTAATTTGATCTGTACGCTTACTTCAAAACTGTGGCATTAGCTAACATCCAGCAAGTCAGCCTCACTCAGATCTAATAGAATCGCTGCCGAAACTTCTAGATGGGGAAAGAGCAGAGAGCTGATCAGTTCAGAGTCCCTGTACTCGCCAACGTCCTGATACTCGCCGTCAGCAAGTGCCAACACCAACACACAGCCGTCCACCGGATTGACAATCCAATACTCTGGAACTCCAGCCCAGGCGTATTCTTGTCGCTTGTCGACTGTGTCGCGAGCGGTGTTGCCCGGACTAGCGACCTCTATGGCTAGCGCAGGCGGATTGCCCACTGCGAATACCGCTTTGGTTAGGTGCCTCATCTCACGCCACTGAGCTCGATTTTCGTGCCGAAAGGCTGCGCCAACGCACACCACTTTGTCAGGAGAGCGAACGTTGTTCTCAGTATCGGTGCGAGGAATTTCTATTCCGGCAGGCCCGAAGCAAAACAGACTTTTGCCTCGAGATTTGATATGTGCGTTTAAGAGCTGCTGAATGAATGCTGTTAGGCATCGCTAGAAATAGCCATCCTGCTCAATCTCTTCGATTACCTGAAGCCCACGAGAATCACCTACGCTCAAAATCGCAGAGCGGGCGTCTTCTTTCACGCCGAACTCTTCGTCTTCTGCAAATGCCTCGATCAGCGCATCTATCGCTGTCGCATACACCACGTTTGACGGCAATTCTGCGCAGAGCTTTCCAATTGCCCAAGCGCAGTTACTGCGTACCGCAGCCATAGAGTCTCGACGCAAGCCACCGATCAAAGCAGGCATAGCCTTGATCATGGAGTCGTAGCCAATCTTTGACGTTTGCCCTAACGCACTTGCCGCCCATAGCCGCACCGCTGTGATGTCATGCTTGAGCGCGTCAATAAGTGTATCGATTGCTCGCGTGTCTTGGCTATTGCCTAGCGCCCAGACCAAGGCTTTGCGGACATAGCCGTTCCAATCTCGATGGAACTGTGCCATCAAAGGTTCTACTGCATTCGAGCTAGGATTATGCGCTAGGGCATTAGCGGCGCTGACCCGCACCAATGGACAAGGGTCGCCCAGCAGTCCAATCAAAAAAGGAATCGCCCGAGCATCGTCAATCTCACAAAACGCCCTGGCGCCAAGCATCCGCTGCTGACTATCGGGATGGTAGAGCAGCGCTAGCATTACGTCCGCATCCGGCTTGGGCTCATCGTCTTCACCTGCGAGGGCAATGAGGTCTAGCGGATCGTGTGGGGTAGCGCCGCCAATCTCAGCTTCTAGTACCGATAGCTCGTCTTCGTATATGTTCACGATGTGTTCACTGGCGTCGTCTAGAGCGCCGCAAACACCCGACGTGCCGCCGCGATTGTTTGCTCAATGTCCTCGTCAGTATGTGCCAAAGAGGTAAAGCCTGCCTCAAACTGAGAGGGCGCTAGATAGATGCCTTCTTCTAGCATGCCTCGATGGAAGCGGCTGAATTTCTCTAGATCAGACTGCTTGGCGTCGTCGTAGTTGTGAACATCCGAGCCAGTAAAGAACATGCCAAACATAGCGCTGATGCTGCCGCCAGTGACTTCGTGTCCAGCCTCACGAGCGGCTTCTAACAAGCCTTCACTGAGTTTCTTGGTGGTTCTTTCTAGCTTTTCATAGGTATCAGGACGGCGCAAAATCTCTAATGTTTTGATGCCTGCGGTCATCGCCAGCGGATTGCCAGAGAGCGTACCTGCCTGATAGACAGGGCCAGCGGGTGCAATCATCTCCATGATCTCGCGGCGACCGCCGTAGGCACCAACGGGCAAGCCACCACCGATGACTTTGCCCATTGTGGTGAGATCAGGGGTGACGTTGAATCTTTGCTGTGCGCCGCCATAGGAGATGCGAAAGCCAGTCATGACTTCGTCAAAAACGAGCAAAGCACCGTTTTCTTTGGTGATTTCTCTCAAGCCCTCTAAGAAGCCGACGTCTGGCGTGACGAAGCCAGAGTTGCCAACGACGGGTTCTAGAATGACGCCTGCAATTTCATCGGGATTCTCGGCGAAGAGCTTTTTGACCGCTTCTAGATCGTTGTAGGGTGCGTTCAAAGTATCGGCTGTCGCTGCTTTGGGAACGCCGGGAGAGTCGGGCAGACCAAGCGTAGCCACGCCAGAACCCGCTTTGACTAAGAACATATCGGCATGCCCGTGGTAGCAGCCTTCAAATTTGACAATCTTGTTGCGTCCGGTGAAGGCTCGCATGAGGCGGAGTACGGCCATGCAGGCTTCAGTTCCAGAGTTGACGAAGCGGACCATTTCGACGCTGGGAACGGCGTCGATCACCATTTCGGCCAGCACATTTTCTAGCCGACAGGGGGCGCCGAAGCTGGTGCCGTTATCCAGAGCACCGTGCAGCGCTTCTAAAACCTCAGGGTGGGCATGACCGCAGATGGCAGGGCCCCAGGTGCCGACGTAATCGATATACTTGTTCTCATCTACGTCCCAGACGTATGCACCTTTTACCCGCTTGAAGACGATGGGCTGACCGCCGACGGAGCGAAAGGCGCGAACGGGAGAACTGACGCCGCCGGGCATTAGCGATTGGGCGGCTGAGAAGATCTCGTCAGATTTGGTTGTGTTTAGAGTTGGGGTGTTTAGAGTCGGGGTACTAACCAAAGTGCGCTCCTGAGGGTTGAAAAGCAGTATTTTTTATCGTAGCGGGTTGGGTTCGCTTTGCTTTCGAATGGTGTCGTAATGTTACGACACTGATAGCATTGAAACTGCTGAACTCTTTATTGCTGAACCTACCGCTAAGCTATGACTCCGTTTGCAGGCGCTGTTCCGGTTGACCAAATCCGCTTCAACGAGCAAGGGCTGGTGCCTGCGATCGCTCAGGACTATCTAGACGGCACCGTGCTAATGATGGCTTGGATGAACGCTACCGCTTTGCAAAAAACAATGGACACAGGCGAGGTGTGGTACTGGAGCCGATCGCGCCAGGAGCTGTGGCATAAGGGCGCGACTTCTGGTCATATTCAAAAAGTTCGAGGATTGCGCTACGACTGTGACAGCGATGCGCTGCTAGTCACTATCGAGCAGATAGGAGACATTGCCTGTCATACCGGGGAGCGGAGCTGCTTTCATCAGGTCACAGACACGCAGGGTGGTCAGGTGATTCCGCCACCTGCGGATACGCTTTCACAGGTGTTCGGAGTGATTCGTGATCGCAAACAAAACCCTAGACCCGGCTCATACACCAACAAGCTCTTCGAGGGCGGCGATAATAAAATTCTGCAAAAGATTGGTGAAGAAGCCGTCGAAGTCGTCATGGCCTGCAAAGATGACGAACCCGACGAGATTGCGGGAGAAGTGGCCGATCTGCTCTATCACACACTCGTGGCAATTGCCCATCACGACGTCGATCTCAACGATGTCTATCGCAAGCTGCAAGAGCGGCGATAGTCTCGCGATCGCTATTTAAACAGTTTCAGACGCCTGGGATAGACATCTCCATAGGCGTTTGCGCAGATATTGATACAGGCACCGCGAGCGGCAATCGAATCCAGAATTCCGTTCCCTGTCCCACCTCAGACTCTACAGACAAAGTGCCCCCGTGCGTATCGACGACGATCTGCTGTGCGATCGCCAGTCCTAGACCAGTGCCCTTACCCACTGCCTTGGTTGTAAACAGATGGTCAAATATTCTGTTTTTGACATCGTCTGTCATGCCTTTGCCATTGTCACAGATACCAATAGCAACTGCGTTGTAGTGAGCGAGCTGGCCAGACGGCTGATTCGCTAATTGATTCAATGACTGTACAGATGACTGATTAAACAATTCAGCACAAAGCATAGTCTTAACCCTAATCACCTGGGGCTTCTCTTTTAGCGCTTTAAAGGAAGAATGCTGAGCAGCTTCATCGAATACATCGATTGCATTCGCTAGCAGATTCATGAATACCTGATTGAGTTGACCGGGAAAGCATTCAATCTTGGGGAGTCCGCTATAGTCTTTGACAATATCGATCGCCGGGCGATGCTCGTTTGCCTTGAGGCGATACTTTAAAATTAGCAGCGTGCTGTCTAACCCCTCGTGCAAGTCGGCGCTTATCTTGTGCTCAGTATCCGCGCGCGAGAAGGTGCGCAAACTAGTGCTAATTGACTTAATTCGCTCTAGCGCCCCAGTCGTTGAACCCAATAGCTTTGGAAAATCGTGGTAGAGGTAGTCTAGATCAATTTCTTCCGCACTCTCTTCTACTGCCTTATCTGGGTTTGGATACACCTGTTGATACACCTTCAGATGCTGAAATAAGTCTTGTAAATATTCTTGCGCATTGCTGATACTGCCGTTGAGAAAACCAATCGGATTGTTGATCTCGTGAGCGACGCCAGCGACCAGGTTGCCAAGAGCAGACATTTTCTCACTTTGAATCAGCTGTAGCTTGGATTGCTGCAGTGCTTCTAAGGCAGCTTGCCACTTCGCTGTGCGTTCAATCACCTGAGCTTCTAAGTTTTGAGTCAGCCGCTGCATTTCCAGGTGGGTTTTGACTCTAGCGAGGAGTTCTGGCTCACGAAATGGCTTGTTGATGTAATCAGCCGCGCCTAGCGAAAAGCCTTTGACAATACTTTCAGTATCTGAAAGGGCCGTAATAAAGATAATCGGAATGCTAGCCGTAGCCGGATTTGCTTTGATCTGCCGACAGGTCTCAAAGCCATCTATTCCTGGCATCTGAACGTCAAGCAAGATCAGATTGGGCAGGTAGTTCTGCAGTCTTCTGAGGGCGCGATCACCGCTCAGCGCAGTTGCAACCTTATAGTTCTGTGCCGCTAGTGATTCGCTAATCACTTCCAAATTAGCAGGTGTATCATCTACTACCAAGATCTTCTCATTTTCCGACATGTGCAAGTTCCCCAGCTAAATGTTGTTGCAACAGAGATTCAATCTCCTCCACTTGAAACTGTTTTGCTAGTCGCAAAACAGGCTGGGCGAAGGCGCTATACGCTGCATCGGTCTCTACCAGCGCATCTAAAACCTGACGCAGCTCTCTTAGGTTTGCTTGCTCTGCTAGTTCTAGGAGTTCGTCTAGAGTGGACTTTGGTGGCAAGACAAGTCCAGTAGACAAAGCTGCGATCTGGCTTGCTCTATCTGATTTGGCTTGATTGGAGTCGACTTGGTTGGATTTGGCTGGGTTGGATTCAGCCTTGTAAATCCACTCTAGCCTCAGATGGCTAGAGACTAAGCCCAATAGCTCCGTAGCATCTACAGGCTGAGGGAGGAAAGCATCCGCGCCTTTAGCAACTGCCTGTTGTTGGGCAGAAGCAGACACTGCCGGAGAAGAAACAATTACCGCTGTCGATCGAAGTGTGGTATCGCTCCGAAGCTGCTGCAAGAGTTCAAACCCATCCATTACTGGCATGACCGCATTAGTAATTACCAGATCGAAGCGAGTATCAAGCAGCGCGACTATCGCCTTTTGTCCATCTTCTACCTCATCTATCTCGAAGCCCAGCGGCTCTAGCAGATTTCGCAAAACTGCGCGGGTTTCCCAACGGCTATCGACGAGCAAGATTCGCCGACGCGCGCCGCTGTAGCCAACGATTCGATGGCTGTTTTCAATCGCAATCTGCTTAGAGTCAGCAGACGAGCGCACAAATTCTGCGATAAAGGAGAACTCTGTACCTTCACCTAGCTGACTTTTCACCTCTATCTGAGAGCCCATCATCTGTACGATGCGCTGACTGATCGCCAGCCCTAGACCCGTTCCTTCGGACTGCTTTTGGCGATCGCCTACCTGCTCAAAAGACTGAAACAGCTTGTCAATATCTGTCTGTGCAATTCCTACGCCAGTATCAGTTATCCGAAAGCAAAGAGTAACGCAGTGGTCCAAAAGATCTAACACTTCTACTCGCAGCGTCACGGAGCCGCTATCGGTAAATTTGATTGCGTTACCCAGTAGGTTAATCAAGACCTGACTAAGCCGTTTTTCGTCAGCTTCGACGCCATCAGGCAGGCGATCGCTAGGCTCATAGACAAACGCGATCCCCTTCTGCTCGGCTTTGACTTGGCACATTTCGACTACACCTTGTAGCAGTAAAGGCAGGTGCAAAGCCGTATCAGCCAGCTCTAGCTTACGCGCTTCAATCTTGGCAAGATCTAAAATATCGTTAATCAGCGCCAATAGATGCGAGCCACACTGATGGATGACTCTGATCCCCTGACTTTCTTTTTCTGCTAGCGCCTCAGATCTCTCTAGAATCTGAGCGTAGCCCAAGATGCCATTGAGCGGCGTGCGTAGCTCGTGACTCATGTTGGCGAGAAAATCACTCTTCGCCTGGTTAGCCGCATCTGCTGCTTGCTTAGCTTCACTGAGCGCTCGAGTTCGCTTTTGGACCTTTGTTTCTAGCGTCTTAGAGTAGTCTTGCAGCTGTGCGTTTGCTACTGCTAGCTGAAGATTGTTGGTTTTTAGCTGCTTTTGCCTGTAGGCGTTAGTGGCGATCGCACCGCTCATCCCAAAAGCGACTAGGGGGGAGATCATCGGCACCTGATAGCCCTCTAAAAAAAGCAGATAGCCACCGCCAATCAGTAATGTACTAGCCCCTAAAACAGAAAGAAAAGCACTCCGATGAAAGGCATACTTCTGTTGTTGTTGCTCTCTAGCAGAAATTAGCCAGCTGCTACTTGCCCCAACAAAAGACCACAGTAGGATCCAGCTAAATCGCTGCCATTGCAAGAATCCTGTCATACCGCTGCGACCAGTCAGTGCGCTTTGAACCAGCTGGCTGGCAATATTTGCATGTACAAACACACCAGGCATCACCGTTCGAGCAGGCGTATTATACGGCGTCTCAAAAAAGTCATTGGTACTAGAAGCAACACTACCAATAAACACCATTCGATCTGTCATCAGATCGGCGCTGACTTCACTAGACAATACATCTCGCATCGGCACTGTAGGAAAAGCATTCATGCCACCGCGCCAGTTCATTAGTATCTGGTAGCCGCCTAGCGCGGATTCAGAATATCCCGATTGATGCGTCCTGAGCGGTAAGAACGTCGTTTCTCCTAGCTGAAACCTCTGTTTTTCAGCATCTACAGCAGTCAGCTCAATCCCCTCATCAGCTAGATACATCAGAGCAACTCTGGTCGCTAGGCCAGCTTTGATCTGGTCTTGCTGTTCGTCAACAGCAGTCAATAAGGCTCGGCGGACCTTGCGATCGCTATCGAGAACCAGATCGGCCAAACCAACCTGCCCTAGCTCTGCTAGCACTGGTGGCGGGCCGACCCGGCTACCAATGATCTTCTCTATCCCGATCAGCACGGGCATCGTTCGAAAAGTTTCTATGAGATCGTCATAGCCGGGTTCTTCGGGCAAATCTCGATAGAGGTCTAGACCGACAGCGCGAGGGGATTGTTGATTGATCTTCTGCAAAAGTTCTGCCAGGCGCTCATCGGGAATTGGCCAGTCGCCTGCCGCTTGAATATCTTGCTCATCAATGGTGACAACTACAATCTTGTCATCCAAACCTTCAGAGAGCCTGTAGCGAAAAAAGCGGTCTTTTAGCTCCCACTCCGATACAGTAAACAGGGAGAGCGCATCGCCTGCAATCACAGCCACTGCCACCGTAGCCGCTACGATACAGACGCTACTGGTTTTAAGAAGCAAGGTTTTGGCGCTAGACCACAACATGCAGAACTCTATCGAGAAGACTTGGTAGATAAGAGGCAAAAAAGCTCAGGCTTTATTGAAGCTTCGACCCGTGGTTAGCGTTCCCAATTTCAGCAAACTCCACAAAAACAGGGCATCAACAGAAAATGAGCACTGGCCAGTACCAATGCTCATTTTCGAATTCACTATCTGCTCTCTATATTTATTAAGCTATGTCTATCCACCTTGTCTATTGAACAATGGGCACTGCTGCGATATTTGCTAGCCCTACTGATTCAAGCAGTTCAAACCAGTGAGCGCTCAAAGCCTCGTCTCCTTGATCTTTTTGTAGACTAGCTAGCTGCGCAGCCGTGTCATACCAAATCCCGTTAGCGCCTAGTGCTGCAATTCTGGATATATGGTCCTCTTTTGATAGCGCGATCGCCAGTTCTGAACTAGGAGCCACTCGCCTGACCCAACCTTCGACAAAAGGGCTGCTTAGCGTCAGTTCACCATCAATTTCTAGCGCGACATACCACTGATAGTTCTGTGCGATCGCTAGCTCAGGTGCGTTCTCAGGCAGCTCAACCGCAATCACACCGCCTGTCTTGGGAACTGCTAGCGTCATCTGATAGATCGTATCTCTTGCCTCATTCTTGAGGCTGAAGATAGCGCCGCTTGCACTAGAGGGCGGCACATAGACCAAAACTGTTGGTCTTGCTTCTAATGTCTTACCGTAGAGGCTCTCTGGCGTCACCGCTAACATAGAA
Source organism: Cyanobacteria bacterium P01_D01_bin.1 (assembly GCA_039111275.1). Taxonomy (GTDB): domain Bacteria; phylum Cyanobacteriota; class Cyanobacteriia; order Phormidesmidales; family Phormidesmidaceae; genus Phormidesmis. The sequence continues at coordinate 27,897 of JBCCOH010000066.1, forward strand.
TCAGCCGCAGCAGCGATCGGAATATCTGCGCTTTCATTCAGCCGACGAGAAGCGCCGCCAGCGGAGTCCTGCGGCGCGGCGTTTTCAGTCGGTGGAGCAAAGAAGCTGTCTCTAGAAGCGCCGCCAGCAGAGTCCTGCGGCGCGGCGTTCTCGGCAGGTGGCGTGAAAAAGCTATCGCGAGAAGCCCCACTTGTAGAGGACTGGGGGACTGAGCTTTCGGGGGGCGGGGTAAAGAAGCTACCTCTAGAAGCGCCACCTGTAGAAGTCCGTGGTGCGACGTTGTCTCTAGGAGGGGTAAAGGGAATTGCATGTACCGCTTTTGTCTGGCTCCACCCGCCTGTCATGGCAATCACCATGGCACCAAGACTACTGGCAAATCGACGCTGTTTCATGATTTACTTCCTGTAGGATATCTGTAAACTTTGTGCTCTTCTAGCCTAAAGACCAACAGGGCAAACTTCCCGTAGTAACCTTGCTGAACTACGTATGAAATGTTGGTAAGGCCGCCAGTGTTATTACGTCAGTGTTATTGCTCACTACTGCCAATTTCCAATCAGGGTATAGGCAGACCAAAAGAACGGATCGCTATAGCTCTTGTCGGCTAAAAGCGTCAGCTGTGCCTGTCGCAGCGCCTCAGCTTTGTTTACCGCTGACTGAGCGATCTTTTGATAGAAAACTCTCATCAGCTGAGCTGCAGCTTTGTCATTAACGGGCCAAAGAGTAGCGACAGTCGCCTGCGCACCCGATTTGATAGCAAGTCCGGCTAGGCCCAGTGCGGCGCGATCGTCGCCTGCTGCCGTATCACAGGCACTCAAAACCAACAGCTCAATAGCGTCTGAGCGACCGCGCGCTTGCAAAATTTCGGAGAGTTCTTTGACACCCAATCGGCCTTCCCAAGTTGCGAGAAAAGTGTCTTCTAGATTAGAGCTGAACTGTCCGTGAGTCGCCAGATGAACAATATTAGCGGAGCTATTGTTGATATTTCTCGCTAGGGCATCGCTAGTGAATTCTGCGTTGACCAGAGTATCGGCTGATATCAGCTGAC
>JBCCOH010000067.1:0-28744 GCA_039111275.1 Cyanobacteria bacterium P01_D01_bin.1
GTCAGTACATCCTGAATAGCCTGCCAGTAGTCCGGTACCTTGCCGATATCGACCCATTCAAAGTCCATGCGGATACCGTAGAATGCCGCATTAGCAGAGACTAGCTTTGGAAAAAGGTCTCCGCCGATGTCAAATTCTTGACCAGATGGAATATAGTTGAAAATTTCTGGTTCGAAGATGTAGATACCTGTATTGATATCTGTGCTTAGGGCTTCTTCTACGGTTGGCTTTTCTTGAAAAGACTTAATTTTGCCATTCTCATCAGTGACCACAACACCGTAGCTAGGCACCTGTTTGAGAGGCACCTGTTTCATCACGATGGTGGCAATAGATTTCTTTTCTTTGTGCTGTCTGACCGCTTCAGTGAGGTTTAGATCGATCAGGGCATCGCCGCAAAGGACAATAAACGTATCATCGAAGAAAGGAGAGAAGTCTTGGATTTTTCTCATTCCGCCGGCCGAACCGATCGCTTCACCAACTAGCTCTCCGTCGATGATTCGACCTTCGAATGAGTAGGCTAATTCGACACCGAAGCGCTGGCCATCTCTAAAGTAGCCTTCGATCTCATTGGCCAAATGACTGACATTAGCCACGATTTGATCAAAGCCGTGGGTTTTTAGCAGTTCTAGCAAAAACTCCATAACAGGCTTTTGCAGGATAGGAATCATTGGCTTAGGAATGGTGTACGTGATAGGCCGTACCCTTGTGCCTTTTCCAGCGGCCAAAATCATGGCTTTCATCTTTGAAGATTCCTCACATTTCAACTTATAAAACTGACTGTTGATCCCTGTTAATGCTATCAAGCTGCTATCAATGTGCCCTGATAGGATTTAAGACTTCATAGCTCCCTTACAGGTCTTTAACACTTCTTGTCGATCGGAATGACCGCATGTGAAGGGTTCAAGAGCTAGATTATCTCAAAAGCCTCAGACCCTCAAAAGCTTTAGATCTTCAAAAGCCCCAGATCTCAAAAGCCCCAGATCAATGAAGACCTGAGGCTTTTATCTACTGAGCAAAATCAGAAGGCTGCTTTAGTACAGCTCTTCCTCTTGGTGAGTGGTGATCGTGCAATCAGAAGTTGGATAGGCTACGCAAGTAAGCACATAGCCCGCTTCAATTTGGTCGTCGTCTAGAAAAGACTGATCGGACTGGTCTACAGTTCCATTGTCAATTTTGCCAGCGCAAGTGGAGCATGCGCCTGCACGACAGGAGTAAGGCAGATCGATGCCCTGCTCTTCTGCGGCGTCTAGAATGTATTCATCTTCTGCCACTTCGATGGTGGTGTTTAGATTTTCTGCTTCGTTTACTAAAGTGACTTTATAGCTAGCCATGCGAATATCCTCTTGGTTTGTTTGGCTTGTGTCTAAACCTCTCTTTTTTGTCAAAAAGACTATACAGATAAAGTCTAGAGACAGCGTATTTTGATACTACGAGAAAACTACAGAGCTGTAACTATCTTACGGTGGATGGTTGAACGGTATTCGTAATCTAACTTTGAGAAAAGTCTTTGGTTTACTTATGGTTGATGATTGTTTCTAGGGTTGAACTCTAGCCTGAAACGTCGATATCTAGGGTGTTTTAGGCTTTTCTATAAACGTGTATCTAAACAGCTTTGTACGATTCTATGGGCGTTTATTTTATCAGTAATTCTTTTCTCATAATCTCTGCTTATATAGAGATCAGTGAGGTTTAGTAGTTGAGAAATCTTTCTAATTACGAGTGTTTTCTAACTATAGATATGCCTCTTTGAGGAGATGCCTAGAAGATAGTTGAGGGCTGTTCTGTCCTGAAAGATCTGTGTTGTAATGCGATGATGATCTTGTTTTGGACAGTCTGTGGGGTTAGCTGATCCCTGTGGTTAATCGACTTGCTCGTTCTGGCAGCGTAACGGGCGATATTGCGGGTAATATGACGAACGGTATGACAGGGATTGGAGTTGGGTTGATAGGCACGGGCTACGCAGCGAACGCGAGAGCGAAGGCATTGCTAGCCGATGGGCGATCGCACCTTGTCAGTATCTCTAGTGGTAGTACTTCTAGTCGCGGTGTCGAACGGGCTGCTAAATTAGCTGAGCAATACGGCGCGCAAGTCGTTACGTACTGGCAGCAGCTGATTAATGATAGAGCAGTTGAACTGGTGGTGATTTGTACCGTGAGTGCTCTGCATGGTGAGATAGTCGAGGCGGCGCTAAAAAGTGAGAAACACGTGGTGGTAGAGTATCCGCTGTCTCTACAGGTCGCACAGGCCGAGCAGCTAGTGAAACTAGCAGCAGATAAACAGCTGCTGCTACATGTAGAGCATATCGAACTCCTAGGGGGGCTGCATCTAGCGATGCGATCGCACCTTCCCAAAGTCGGTAAGCCAAGCTACGTGGCCTATCGGACGATCAACCCCCAAAGCCCTGCCCCCAAAAAATGGACTTACCAAACCGAGCTATTTGGCTTTCCTTTTTGCGGTGCGCTCTCACGGGTACATCGGCTGACCAATCTATTTGGAAAGGTAAGGCAGGTGAACTGTCAGACGCGAATGCTAGCAGACGCAGACGGTGTTCATTTTAGACAGATTCTGAGCTCTGGCCGATTGCTATTCGAGTCCGGGCTGATAGCAGAGGTAGTCTACGGGAAAGGGGAAAGGCTATGCGTGTACCACCGAGAAATTGAGGTACAAGGTGATGAAGGAACGCTGTTTTTTGATCGAAATGAGGGGACGCTGACAACAGCTACAGAAACGAGCGTGATCGCTGTTGAGCCTCGACGTGGTCTCTTTGTGAAAGATACTAAAGAAGTGTTGGACCATCTAATAGACGGCAATACTCTGTACGTAAGTGCAGCTGAGAGCCTGTATGCCCTAAGGGTAGGAGATGCTCTGCAACAGGCTTCTATCAACGGTGGCACAGTGAATGTTGTTTAGATAGTGACTGGCGTATAGGCAATCCCTAGGGTTGATCCCATATCATGATGCCTGGGCTTTGCTGGATGGGGACAATGTCTAGGGTATCTAGCTGTGCGCAGTAGTTGACATCGGCTGTGTTGTTTTTGCTTAGCAGCCGCTGACCGTGGCTAGCATGGTGCATGAGCTGGTTGAGGTCTGTTTGCCATTGGCAATAGAGACTGACAGAGGCCAGCGCTGAGTCGTTGCCGACGATGTTGGCTAGATCGATATCTGCTTTTTCAATTGCTAGCTGAATGATGGCGCCAGCGCAGACGGTATCTTCGAGTGAGTACTCGCCTTCCCAACCAGACCCGACCAACCAGACGGTATCGGGCTGATTCTTTAGTAGATAGTTGACGACTGCCTGGCGGGTGGTGAGTGCAGCAGTGAGTACCAGAGGCGCTTCTTGGATGCGCTCTAAGCAACGAGTGCCATTTGTCGTACTCATGAACAGACGTTTGCCTTTGGTCTGCTCAGGTGAATGATCTAGCGGAGAATTTCCCAGGTCGAATCCTTCGACTTTCTGCCCACCGCGCTCGCCTGCTCTAATTCTGTTGTGGGCTGGCCAGCTTTCGCTTTCGGCTATCAGCTTATCTAGGTCGCTAAAGACTTGGATAGCTTCGGCTCCGGCGTTGAAAGCAGCAGCCATAGTGGTGGTGGCTCGAAGCACATCAATTGCGATCGCACAGTCGGGCAAGGAGCCAGTTGGGACTTCCTCAGGCGTGTGATAGACGGATATTTTCACTGAATATTTGGCCCGCGCGCATGGTGTAGTAACTGAGTCGTTGGTGAGAGTGAGTGGTGATTAGAGGAACGGAGAGGGTGGGATTCGAACCCACGGTACCTTTCGGTACACTCGATTTCAAGTCGAGCGCATTCGACCACTCTGCCACCTCTCCAGGTGTAGCCCATCTATGCCTGTACACGTTTGTAGATGTGCTCTGTAGGCATGCTCATAAGTATACGCTGGCAGTTGTTGCTTGCATACTTAAAAGGGCTTGGCTATATTAGCCTGTTTGTTTTGAGCTGTCTAGTTGGGCTATCTGGCTGGGCTATCCATTTGAGCCCGTGACTATTCCGATGGCGTTCTAGAATAAAGCTGCTCTTGTGAGATCCACGCAAACTCTGAATCAAGCCAGATGAGCTGAATAGAATCGACGGTGCCGTGAGCGAGTGTGACTAGAGAAAAACTACGGCGGTTTCCTCTAGGAGTTTTTTCGATCCGAGGGACGTTAGCGGCGTTGAAGTAGACAGTGCCCTTTGGGTCTGTAACGACTCTGGTGCGAAGCTGGCTAGAGTTGTTTTTGAGCTGATGGTGCATGTGCCCGAAGGCGACCAGAGGCACTTGTTTGCCGGAGTCTTGAGTCAGCGCGATCGCCTCTGCAAAGTCAGGATCGCCGTAGTCACCGCCACCGCCGTGTTTACCCCAATCTTTTCCACAGGGATCTTCTGGCTGATCGCCTAGTCCGTAGGGACCAACGTGACCGACAAAGAGGACCGTATTGTGCTGCGCTTCGTCGGCAGCGGCTAGAATCATCTCAATCGATTCGCTAAAGCCACTGACGTTGAATCTGTCGCGGTAGAACTTTCGATAGCGCCATTTTGAGCCGCCCCAGCTGAAAGGTCTAGCACCGACTACGGTGATGCCAAACTGAGGGAACTCTCGCTTTCCAAAGCCGATATGGTCTTCTCCAAGTAGATCGAGCTGGAGCTGTACCCAGTCTTCTTTGTCTCTGTCGTAGGGACAGTTTTTTAGACCTTTTTTGCTAGCGGAGTAGTAGGCGTCATGATTGCCCATCACAGCGACTTTGGGTACCTCTACCGAAGCGATGCGACGAACAACTTCGACAGCTTCATTGCCGTAGTCTCCGACAAAAAGAGCCAGGTCAACGCCTAGATGCTTGAGAGCAATATTGTCTTCTAGCTCCCAAAGATCGTGAATGTCTCCGACAACGGCTATTCTGACAACTGACTGATGCACAGTGAACCTTTTGGAGAGAGAGGATAAGACCGTTTTGTCACTGCCCAAAGACTTAGTCGAAAGGTCCGGTCCAAAGACTCGGTGTGTAACGCTAAACAGGTATGGAGATACTTTCTTCAGCATATATCAAACGTCTGTAAATTCGCTGTGTTAGCTAGGCTGGTTTAAGTTAGCTAGGCTGGTTTAATAAGAGAGATGACGAGAGTTTGGCACGAGCGTTATGGCTAGGCGAATTTTACTGATGGCTGTAGGTGAGGAGTGGCTGGGGTTATTAGCAGAGACTATGGCAGAGATAAAGTCGGTGCTAAACCGGCTGCAATCGGACGGAGTGTCTGTGATTTTGTTTTCGGGATGTAATCGCGCTCAGCTAGAGCCTATTCGCCGGGTATTAGAGATTGACGATCCTTTTATTGTGGAAAGTGGAAGTGCAATTTTCACACCTGTAGAGCACAACCCGTTTGCAGGAACTGTAGAAAAGGCGCTAGGCGATCGCGATGGCAGCTACTTCGTCATGCAGCTCGGCTGCCCCTATGTTCAAGCGAGAGCAGGGCTGCGAGTGATTGCCAACATGATTTCTCATCCACTAAAAGGACTAGGCGACTTTACAATTCCTCAGCTACAGCGCCTGGCTAGCCTGTCCGAGACAGCAGCGCACCAAGCAAAGGCTAGAGAGTTTAGCGAGCTATTCATGACGCCAAAAGCGGTCGAGCCAGAGGTTCTACAGCAGGCTGCTGAGGAAATGGGATTTGATGTGATTTGGCGGGCGACTGAGGAAAGTCGCTTTTCAGAGCTGGTAGGTGCAGGCGCTAGTTTGACAGCGGCGGTAGCTGCTTTGCTGTCTGCGTACTCGTCTCTCGGTGAGGAGCTAGAAGTGATTGGCTTGAGTCAGCATCAGTTAGCGCTGGACTGCTTACGTGCTGCAACGCGATCGGTAGAAGCTGAAATTACTTTTCAAGAAGTGCCACTGACGTCTGCGTCGACTGACTGCTGGCTGACTGCGATTGAATCTCTGTAGATCTTGAACGTGCTGAAACCGCTGACTTGACTAGCTGTTCTGGGCTGGCGGTTGATCCTAGGAGTGAGTAAATTATCCTCTGCTTGGTCTGGTCAGTCTTCAGTACTGGTCAGATTGTATCTGGTCAATTTTGGTGAGTTTGACTATAATTAAAATCCGCCAATTGGTAGGCTCAATTATTTTTCGATGTATTTAGAGAGGAACGTTTGTGTTTGCTACTGCTAGTGTCTCCCCTACTCAGACACGGTTGCCAAAAGATCTGTTTGCAGCCATCGAACAGCTTAAAAAAGAGATGAATGCGGTTATTTTGGCTCACTATTATCAGGAGCCAGATATTCAGGATATGGCTGATTACATCGGCGATTCTCTGGGCCTTTCTCAACAGGCTGCCAGCACAGAGGCAGACGTGATCGTGTTTGCTGGGGTTCACTTTATGGCTGAAACTGCCAAAATTCTGAATCCAGATAAGTTGGTTTTACTGCCGGATTTGGAAGCAGGCTGTTCGTTAGCAGACAGCTGTCCGCCGGAGGAGTTTGCTCGGTTCAAGCAGGCGCATCCCGACCACGTTGTGATTTCTTACATCAACTGCACTGCTGAAATTAAGGCGATGAGCGACATTATCTGCACCAGCTCTAACGCAGTAAAGCTAGTGAATCAGCTGCCTGTAGATCAAAAGATTATCTTTGCGCCAGACCGTAATCTCGGGCGATATGTAATGGAGCAAACCGGGCGCGATATGGTTCTTTGGCAGGGGAGCTGCATTGTGCATGAGACATTTTCTGAGAAGAAGATGCTGCGACTAAAGGTGGAGCATTCCGACGCCGAGATTATTGCCCATCCTGAGTGCGAGCAGTCAGTGCTGAGGCACGCTAGCTTTGTAGGCTCGACAACAGCGCTGCTAAATCACGTGCAGAAAAGCGAGAACGATCGTTTTATCGTGGCAACTGAGCCTGGAATCATTCATCAAATGGAAAAGCAGGTGCCCAAAAAGCATTTTATTCCGGCACCGCCGGAGGCAAACTGCGCGTGTAACGAGTGCCCTTACATGCGGCTAAATACGCTGGAGAAGCTATATTTAGCTATGAAGAATAGGACACCTGAAGTCACGATTCCCCGTGAGATTCAAGCCGATGCGCTAGCGCCCATCACGCGAATGCTAGAGATGAGTGCTAAGTAGTCTTATCTCTGAAGTTTTGCTATAGAGTTTTACGGTTAGGTTAGCTGTTCTCGAAGCCGAAACGCCAGCATATCGACGATGTTTTTTCCGCCTTGATTGAGACTGGCACTGGCAGCTTCTTCGGCTCTTTTGACGACAGAATTAGGCAGACCCAACAGCTGAACTAGCTGACTGTAAGCTTCACTTTCGTCTTCGTTAATCAAGGCTTCATCTGGTGTGCGCGCACTAGAGTTGATGACTTCGTACGAGAGGCGAAGAGCAACTTCTTTTTCTTCGTCAGTGGTGAGTTTGGCGACGGCTTCTGCTAGGGGAATGTCTTGGACGAAGTATTCCTTGAGCTGGGTTTGGAGGTAGTCTTGCTGTTCTGGGTCTGTGGCGAATAGCTGGCTGAAGCGGGTGAGCATGACTTCTACTTCTTTTTGCTCTAGGGTGCTATCAGCCCAGGCCATAGAGAGAACGACTCTGAGCATGTTCATCTGACGAGGGGAGATAGGAGGGGGAGTGATGTTCATAATTTTCCTCGCCTGAGATGAGTTAGTTGATTTCTCTCAACTGTATGAAGCAAAGCGAGAAAGGAAGAAAGTGCCCTACAAAATTTAACGGTTCAGAACTCAGGTCATTTAGCTAACTTATCAGCCCAGTTTAGAGAGATGGGTGAGGCTTTTGATATCGAGTAGGCGGATGACGTTTTGGGTAGTGTCGATGGTGAGCCAGTTGCGGGTGGCGAGCTTTTCGATGATTTTGGGGACTTCGTTGGGTTTTACGTCTGCGATCGCAGCCAAATCCGCATCTGGAATATTGAAAATCTCGACCGCCTCCCCTCGCTGCGCGCCATAGGCTTCTGCCAAACCTAGTAGGGTATAGACCATCTTGATACCAGGCGCTTTGTGACGAAGCTGAAATCGCTTTTGGGTTTGTTTTAGCCGTTCGACCATACTTTGCAGCAGACGGTGGTGAAGCTGCGGGTCTTGGAACAGGCTTTTGAGAAAGAGCTGAGCTGGAATGCTAACGAGTTCGACCCGCGAGAGCGCTGCTACGTCAGTAGAGCGTGGTGACTCGTTAAGGACGGCCATTTCGCCGAAGTATTCACCTTTGCCGAGGATGACTAGAGTAACGTAGCCGCTGCCGGATTGGACGCGAACTTTTGCCCAGCCCGACACGATTAAATAGACAGCGTTGCCCCAAGAATCTTCCATCAGAACGGTGCGCCCTGCCGGACATTCGTTGAAGGTGGCTCCTTGGTAGAGGGTGTCTAGCGTTTCGGGGCTGGCGTTGCTAAAAAGAGGAAAGAGGTCGCGAAACGCTTCGGGTGATACGGGCAGCGATAAGGCGGGGAGTGACATAGCAGCAGCAGCAAACCTAAGTAATCTCTTTTAGATTACCCAGGTCAATTAGACAAATTATGGTTGATGTAATGGGTTGCTATTGGTTGGGCGGTAGCGGTGGTGTGGGCGGTGCGGTTTGAAACTGGGCAGCGCCAGCGGCGGCAATAGAGACGAGTAGGCAGGCAAAGAGCGATCGCACTGGCAATGTCTCACCCAAAATCAAAAAGCCAGCAATGACTCCGGCCATTGGCTCTAGGCTGAGCATGACGCCGAAGACTTTGATGGGGAGCGATCGCAGTGCCATCATCTCTAGCGAATAGGGCAGCATGCTAGAGAGCAAGGCCACACCAGCGCCCAAGCTCAGCAATCGGGGGTCGAGCAGAGCGCTGCCGGTGGTGATAACCCCAATCGGCAGTAGCATCACAGTGCCTACTATCAATCCCCAGGTAAGCCCTTCTACGCCGGGCAGTATGCTCCCTACCTTGACTGCTAGCAAAATGTAGAACGCCCAGCAGACCCCTGCGGCAAGGGCAAAAAACATTCCTAGCGGATCTAGGCTAGCGCCTGTGATCGGTGTCAAAAGAACAATGCCAGCTAGCGCTAAAACGGCCCATAGCCCATCTAACCATCGCTGAGATTTGAGCACAGAGAGTCCTAGCGGTCCGGTGAATTCTAACGAGATAGCAATGCCTAGGGGAATGCGATCGATCGACGCATAGAACAGAGAATTCATCGCCGTGAGCACAATTCCGTAGGTGACGATTGCTTTGAGGTTCTGTCGGACTGTGGCGTTGAGCCGGGGCCGACCAACCACAAAGAGAATCAGCGCAGAAAAAGCAACTCGCAAGAAAACAACGCCCCAAGGTCCAAGGTCGCTAAAAAGAGACTTGGCGAGGGCGGAACCGAACTGAACAGATAGGATAGAAAGTAGGAGAAGACCGATTGGAGAAGGGCTCTTGACAGAGAGATTCATGGGCCTGAGCCGAGACAGTCTTCCTACTGTAAACGGCTAGTGATTATTTGACGCTGACGAATCGGGATTGGGTGATCGCTCGTAGCCGCTCTAAATCTTCTCTCCTAGATACCGATAAAGGCACCGTCGATTTGATCGTGTGTTCAATCAGATCGGTATTGACTGGGACGCGCTCGTGCAGGGCGTGGTAGAGCGCACTGACAACTACCTGTTCGATCTCTGCGCCGCTAAAGCCGTCACTGGCAATGACGAGTCTGCCTACGTCAAACCGCTGCGGGTCTTGCTGGTGGCGAGTCATCTGAATCTGAAAGATGGTGGTGCGCTCTTGGGCATCTGGTAGGTCAACAAAGAAAATCTCGTCGAATCGACCCTTTCGCAGCAGCTCGGGCGGGAGCTTTGAAAGATCGTTGGCAGTGGCTACGACAAAAACTTCCTCAGACTTTTCTTGTAGCCAGGTTAGAAACGAGCCAAACAATCGACGGCTGAGGCCACCATCGGTATCGCTGTCGCTTTGACCCATGCTCTTCTCGATTTCATCGATCCAAAGTACGGCTGGAGCCATTTTCTCAGCAAGACTCAGCGCTTGACGCAGATTCTTTTCAGAAGCGCCGATGTACTTGTCGTAGAGTCTACCAGTATCGAGTTTTAGTAACGGCATTTGCCACTGGCGAGCGATAGTTTTGGCAGCTAGTGACTTACCGCATCCCTGAATGCCGACAATCAAAATTCCCTTTGGCGGCGTCAGACCAAAGCCTTTTGCCTGGGTGCTGTAGCCAGCACGAGCGCGGTTTAGCCACTGGCGCAGATTGTTGAAGCCGCCGAGCTGAGCCGTATTTTTTTCGGGGGGAATGTAGTCGAGTAGACCCGTTTCGCGGATGACCTGAGTTTTACGCTCTAGCACGCGGCCAATGTCGTCAGCGTTGAGCTGACGATCTGCGATCGCCGCATAGGCAATTACTTTTTTGGTCTGTTTTAGCGTCATTCCCTGAACGGCTTTGATGAGCTGCTGGCTATCCTCTGGTGACAGGTTGACCTGGACACGTCCACGACAGGAGCGGATGGCGCTGTCTATTGCCTGCTTGAGTTCGACAGGACTAGGCAGCGGCAGATCAAAGTACACCGCTTCATGCGCGATCTCTCTGGGCAAGGTGACCTGTTCTCCTGTCAGGACGAGCGCCGATTGGTTGTAGCTAAATAGATGAGCGACTTCTCTAAACTGTCTGGCAATGGTGGCATCTTCTAGGTGGGGGGCAAAGTCTTTTAGCCAGTAGAGTCCTCTAGTTGGCGCTGATAGGATGTGGCGCAACACATCGAGCGGCTCTTCTGTTTTTTCAAGCGTTTGGCGATTCGAGCCGGGGGGCGTATATTCGTTGTTCCAATGGTTTTGGCTTCCCTGCAACCGTCCCATTCCCTGCGAGATGCTCCAGTCAAATGCCAATAGCTGTAGATCTTCTGTGGCTTTGCCTAATAGAGACTGCACCCGTTCTTCTTCTACCGTCTCAATCACGATAATGGGATGAAAAGACATGAGCAGTGTCTGAAGGTGCTGCAGGTTTTTGGTGCTAGTAGCCATGTCAGTATGAAGCCGCCTGTTTTGATGGCTGTGAGGGGTCGGTATTGGTAAGGTTCCCAGAGATGGCTATTTGGAGAAGAGTTGGGAGAGTGGGGAAAGGAGAGAGTAGGGAGAGGAGTTAGGTTTGTTTGTTGAACTTTTCTAGCGGGTTGGTTCGCTGATTGGGTCGTGATGGGCGCTCTAGCGTAGCGGGCTGCTTGGGCTGTAGGACTGAGGGGGCTAGCTGCCAATTGTTGAGGATATCGATGATCAGCATTTCGTGGATCCAGGTTTTGACGACGACGGTTAGGGGGAGAGCTAAGATTAGGCCCAAGAAACCGAAGACGCTAGCAAAGAAGATTTGGGCAATCAGGGTGAAGGCAGGAAGCAGCGAAACCTGATGGGCCATGATGGTGGGGGTGAGCCAGTAGGATTCGATTTGCTGGATGATGATGTAGAGGCTGATAGCGGCAAGGACTTTCCAGGGTTCGTCGGAGATTAGGGCGACGACCACTGGTGAGACCATGCTGAGGGTGGGGCCGAGGTTTGGAATAAAGTTGAGGATGCCTGCTAGCAGCGCATGGGCAAAGGCAAGATCTATTTGTAAGATGAGCAGCCCAGCGAAGCTGATGCTGAAGACGAAGACAGAGCTGATGAAGATGCCGCCGAGCCAGTTGCCGAGTACGAGTTCGCATTTGCCAAAGATTTCTCTTGCTCTTTGGCGGTAGAAGGCTGGAAAGATTAGCAGAATGACCTTGAGGTAGGCTTCTGGGTTGGCCAATATCATCAGCGATACCACGCTGACAAACAGAGTCTGTAGCAGGATTTGAAGAGAGGAGTTGAAGATAGAAAAGAAGTTGCCGAAGACGTCAATAGCTGCTGAGTCGGGTGCGGTGAGCCATGCCAGAAATTCGTTGAATTCGGGTAGCCGAATCCGTTCTGGCATGTTGGCCTGTAGGTCCAAGAGGCGGGCCGGGATGCTCTGAGAAAATCGAACCAACAGCTCGACGAGGAGCCTAAACTGCTCGACAAATGGTGGGACAATACCCAGCACGAAGACAAGGACGACGATAGCGGTGATCGCTAAGGTAATCGGAACGGCAGCGCGGCGTGAGATTTTGAGGGTGGTTTTGACTTTTTGGGTGAGGCTGTTGAGTGCGATCGCAATCACCACCGCTGCAAACGAAAGCAACAGCAGCGGCTTAATCTGCCACAGGATGTAGCCTGCTGCTATTAGGCAGAGCAAGCTGATCCAATCACCTAGCTTCATCGAATCGTTCCATGATTTGAATTGCGCCTATTGTATCGAAGGGATCATTGTTGATTAGGCATTCTAGAAAAATGTTTAGGCCGATCCGAAAGTGCTAGCCTTCAGGTGTTTGATGCTTGAGACTGCTTTTGGGAGTTGAGATTTGTGGTGGATAGACCTAGCGCGGATTGGCGAGTGGCTAAGGTGGATGCGATTCCGGCCCACTGGGTAGAGACCGTCGAACAGATTACCGAGTTGCCTAGCCCTGAAAGAGGCGCGACGCTGCTGTGGATACGAGGTATCCGCTCGGCTGAGGCGCTACGAGGATTTTGGCAGGCGTCGGCGTATGTTCCATCGAGCCCGTTTGCGTTTGGAGAAGAGATGATTTGGGCTGTAGATCGGCTGGTGAAGGCGCGCGACCGCGGTGAAAAGGTCGCTATCTGGGGAGATTTTGACGCTGATGGGATCACTTCAACTGCAGTGCTTTGGGATGGGCTAAAGCAATTTTTCGATCAGCCCGATCAACTTACCTACTTTATCCCCAACCGCCTGAGAGAATCTCATGGCCTGTCTATGAGTGGGATCGATCAGCTAGCAGCCCAGGGCGTCCAGCTGATGGTGACCTGCGATACGGGCAGCACGAATCCCAATGAGGTGAAGTATGCCCAGTCACTGGGAATAGAGGTGATTGTGAGCGATCATCACACGCTGCCTGACGTTCGCCCCGATGTGGTGGCAATTGTCAATCCTCGAGCGCTGCCGCCTGCGCATCCGATGGCCCATCTTTCTGGTGTGGCGGTAGCTTACAAGCTAGTAGAGGCGCTGTATGAAACGCTGCCCAATGTGCCGACTAGAGCGCTGAGCGAGCTGACGGATCTGGTTGCGATTGGGTTGATTGCCGACTTGGTGGAGTTGACAGGGGACTGCCGGTACCTGGCACAGATTGGCATTGAGCGGCTGCGGACGCATTTGCAGACTGATTGTCCGGTGAGACCAGGGGTGGCGCAGCTGTTGAAGCTGTGTCGGCGGGCAGGCGATCGCCCCACTGATATCTCCTTTGGCATCGGGCCACGCATCAACGCGGTGAGCCGTATATATGGAGAAGCAAGCTTTTGCGTCGAGCTGCTGACGAGTCAGGATGTAGAGCGCTGCCGTGAACTAGCTGAGAAAGCAGAACTGGCAAACGCTCGGCGAAAGGCGCTGCAAAGCGATGTGCTCAGGCAGGTGAGCGATCAACTCAAAACCCGAGACCTCTCGACAATGGGTGTGATCGTGCTGTGCGATTCGCAGTGGCCAGTCGGTGTACTAGGGCTAGTCGCTGGGCAGGTCGCTGGGCAGTATGGTCGGCCAACTATCTTGCTGACTGAAGACAAGCCCACAGAGAATAGCGACAGCATGCTTGTGCGGGGATCGGCGCGCTCGGTGAACCAGATCGATCTCTATGAGCTGGTCAAGTCCCAGGCGCATTTGCTAACCGGATTTGGTGGGCATCCATTTGCGGCTGGGCTGAGCCTACCTGCTAAAGATCTACCGATGTTTCGAGCGGCAATTAATCAGCAGTACCGTCAGAAGATGGGCGCAGAGCTGAGTCGCCCTGCCATTCGAGTGGATTTGACTGTGACTGTTGCAGATCTAGGTCAGGGCTTGTTTCAAGAGCTAAAGCTGCTAGAGCCCTGCGGTATGGGCAATCCGGTGCCAAAGCTGCTAATTCAGAACTGCTGGTTTGAGAATGTCTGGCATCAGAAGCTAAAAGACCGTATGGGTGGGAAGGTCGGCTATATCAAAGCCAGTTTTCAGTTATGCGATGAAAGTGGTAGCGATGAAAGTAGCTCGAAGTTTCCAGGACTGTGGTGGGGTCACTATAAAGAAGACCTGCCGCCTGGTCGATGGGATGTGGTGGCAGAGCTGGACTTTAATAGCCATCCGAAGAGCCGTCGCTATGAAGTTCGATTGATAGATATTCGTCCGAGTGTGATCGCAAGCAAACCCTCAACGACCAGTCTGGACAGCAACAAGCAGCTGTCACTGCGCAACGTTCTAGAAAATGAAGAAAGCCAACTCATAGATAGAAGGCTGACGACTTTATCTGCTGACGCTATTGAAGATGCGACACAAACCGACGCGCAAAGAAGCCTGATTGTCGATCGCTGTCCGACCCTCTGGAGCGACTTTCAACTGTGGCAGCACCAAGCTCAGCAGAGCGGGTTACCCCTAGCTTTGGCCTACTCATCTCCGATAGAGAACGACCCAGTTGATACCTGGACGCGGCTGTTGGGATTGGCGAAGTTTTTGAGTCGAAGAGATCAGCCTGTGACTAGAGAACGGCTAGCCGAGAAGCTGGAAGTGTGCGATCGCACCTTGTCACTTGGCCTAACAGCACTATCAAAGGTCGGTTTTGTCGTGAAAACTTCAGCGATCGATATCCGACTGAGCCTGGACAAAAGGCCCAAATCTCCCAACGATGAAGCCGAGTATCGCGCGGCTCTGGGCCAGTTTATAGCCGCTGTGCAAGAAGAACAATTTCGCCGTCAGTATTTCTATCGAGCGCCCGTTTCGGTACTTCGGTCAGCCATACGCACGTCAGCCTCTAGCCAAGACAGGAACGGGGCAGACTGAAATTGAAGCATCTGTACCGAAGGGTCTAGTCTAAATGGGGTTGGGCTTCACAAAACTTAACCAAAATCCTTTGATTAGTTGGCACATCTCGAACAAAAACAGTATAATTGAATACAGAAACGAGCATCGTTCATCTTTCTACGAAAGACGGAAGTAGGAGCCCTGTAGTCGGCTACTGAACTAGCAAGCTGCCGAACTCCGAAGGAACGCGCCTCTTAAATCCACACAATCCCTTTGGAGGCGATTAACATGCAACTCTCATACCGTGGCGTCAAGTACAACACTCACCAAAGCGCTGTGCAAGTCACTGAAACTCAAGAAACTGGCCACTACCGTGGTGCTACCTATCAGGTTCGCCGTGCAGTCAATATTCCCGCGCGTCGTTCTGAAGATGTACTCAAGTATCGTGGTGCGGTTGTTCGTTAAAGTCTAAATACTGCTAGAGAAAGGTTGCCAAAGCAAAGCTGTGGCTAGCCTTGGGATCTTGCTCTAGTGGCATGTTAGATACCCAATTAGAAAAAGCGCAGTCTGTAGAAGGCTGCGCTTTTTTGTTGCTGTATCATATGCCTTAGCAGTGAGAGGGCACAGGCGTATGCTGCTAGGGTTTTTGTTAGGGCTAGCAATTGGGATCGTCTTGGTCGCAATTACCAAGCGGCGCTATGACGTTAGGTTAAAGCGCCTGCTAGGTCGTTTAGAAAATCGTCAGCTGTCGGCTTTGGATTATGATTCTCAGCTGGCTAGTGCCATCGGCGCGCAGAAGGGGCAGATAGAGCAGCTGAGTGCGCAATTGCAGGCGTTTCGTTACTTGCTACAGAGCGCGCCTGTAGGCTATCTGCAAGTCGACGAAGAAAATCGGCTGCTCTGGTGCAACCGACTTGCACAGGAATTTCTAGATATTGAACTCGGCGACTACACTCAGCCTAAGCTGTTGCTAGCAATTGTCCGCTCTTATGAGCTTGACCAGCTAATCGATCAAACTCGTCAGGCTCAGTCTATTTGCAAGGCGAAGTGGACTTTTAATTCGATTTCGACCGATCCTTTCAACTATGTAGAGCGCCCTGCCTATCCGCTTAAGGGCTATGGAGTGCCTTTGGAGGATAGCCAGGTGGGTGTCTTTTTAGAGAACAAGCGGGAAACGGTGATGCTAGCGCAGCAGCGCGATCGCTGGATTTCCGACGTGGCTCACGAGCTCAAAACGCCGCTAACTTCGATTCGACTGGTTGCTGAGACACTACAGTCACGGATTGACGGTAGCCTGGTGGGTTGGGTAGAACGTCTGCTCAAAGAAGTGATTCGACTGAGCAAGCTGGTCGATGATGTTTTGAAGATGAGTAGCTTAGAGCAGCGCCGAGCTCAGCTAAAAGACGAAGTAGACACAGACCTAGTGCCTCTAATCAAAGCCGCTTGGCAGAGTGCAGAGCCCTTGGCAAAGCTTAAGCAGCTGAGCTTGAGCTACGAGGGTCCAGAGAAACTGGTGGCCCATATCAATGCGAATCTGATGCATGGTGTTCTGTTCAATCTGCTGAGCAACGCGGTGAAATACAGTCCTGCCACTCAGACTATTCAGGTGAGATTGAGCATAGCTGATGGTTCTGATAGAGCGGACTTCGCAGGGGCTGGCATTTTGATCGATGTAATTGATGCTGGCAGCGGTCTATCTGAAAAAGACTTGCCCTATGTATTCGACCGTTTCTACAGGGCTGATCCTGCTCGCAGTCGAAAAGAGAATTTAGGCGAAGAAAGCTCTGCGGAGGAAGCAGTAGCAGCAGAGATGGCCGAGTTTTCGAGCAGCGGTACGGGTCTGGGATTAGCCATTGTGCGGCAGATTGTGAATGCCCATCAGGGACGGGTAATGGCCCAAAACGATCCCCAGACTGGCGGTGGCTGGCTGAGCGTTTGGCTACCGAGCAAGCGGTTGGTGAAATCTGTGTAGACAGTCCGTGAAATCTTCTCTGCTGGGCGGTTCTACCCCTTGTAAATATGGAAAGAGAACTGCTTGAATAGAGCTATGAACAGTAAAAGTTACCTTCTAAGTTGAGTCTTTCTACGGAGAGGTCAAAAACTAAGGGAAGCGACGCTCCGCAATCGTAAAATAAGACTAAGTTAAGACGAATGAGTGAGAGGCTGCAGAAGCTTTTATCACAGAGGGGAATTGCCTCTAGACGTCGGGCTGAAAAGTTGATTCTAGGTGGTAGAGTTACAGTCAACGGTGAGATTGCTGAAATTGGTCAGCGAGCAGACGTTGACGTTGACCGTATCTGTGTAGACGGCGTAGAGATCGGTGCTTCACCTCGGGGCATTTATCTTCTCGCCCACAAGCCTAAAGGCGTGGTCTCTACCTGTCATGATCCCCAAGGGCGTAAAACTGTTTTAGATTTGTTGGACTCTTCTTTTCAACAGGGTGCAGGGATCCATCCGGTAGGTCGCTTAGATGCTGACTCGACGGGAGCTTTGCTGCTGACGAACGATGGTAGCTTTACCTATCTACTGACTCATCCAAGGCATCAGCTGCCCAAGGTATACCGAGTCAAGGTGAAGGGTGTGCCTTCACCCGAAACGCTACGGCAGTGGCAGAGAGGTGTGATGCTAGACGGCCGTCAGACACTACCCGCAGAGGTCAGTTTGTTGAAGTGCCAGTCAGGTAGCCGAGCCCTTTTACGGGTTGCTCTAACCGAAGGTCGCAACCGACAGATTAGAAGAGTCGCTGAGGCTCTAGGTCATCCCGTGACAGCTCTACACAGATTAGAAATTGGCTCTTTGCCTCTCGGCAACCTAGCTCGTGGCCACTATCGTTTATTGACAGGGAAAGAGGTCGCTCTGCTAAAGCATGAGGCTGCTGTTGCTCTTTGCTAGTTGATTTTCGCTAGTTGATTTTTGCTAGTCGAGCTTTGCTAGCTGTCTTGTCCTCGATGCTTCTCGCTAGCTATTTACCGTCGCCCTCATCTACCAATCGCCTTCTACTGGCTCTATGAAGCAGATAATCATGAAGCAGAAAACGCGTGCTAAGGAACAGACTGCTCAGCAGCTACAGAAAGAGCAATTGCGATCGCTTGGCAGTTCGCTCAAGCAGGCACGCTTGCAACGGGGACTAACACCCGAAGCAATAGAAAAGCGGACCTTGATCCGAAAGTCGCTAATAGCCGCGATCGAGCAGGCGAATATGGCGGAGCTACCCGAGCCGATTTATATTCGGGCGCTGCTGCGTCGGTATGGCAATGCCCTGGGTCTGGATGGCGAGGCGATCGCCAGCCAATTTTTTACCCATCCAGTGGTCAATGCGCCGCGTTCTTCCTGGAGAGATTCTCCGGCAGCTCGGATAAGACCTTTTCATTTGTATGGTGCGTATGTGCTGCTAATTATGGGTGCGGTGAGCGCTCTATCTGGTTTGTTGCAGCAGAATGCGCCAGATATGACGGCTCAGCCAATTTTGAATCCAGAAGAGATCGAGCAGCTGACCTTTCAAAAGCCCACGCCCGTTGTTCAGCCTGTAGTAGAAGCGCCGAAGCCCAAGGTTCAGACTAAGCCGATTGAGGTAGATATCGTGCTAACAGAGCAGTCTTGGGTGCGGGTGGTCGCCGATGGCAGTACTCAATTTGAAGCGATTTTAGAGCAGGGTGAGAAGCGCTCTTGGGCGGCGGATCAGTCGATGGTAATTCGCGTGGGAAATGCAGGCGGCGTTCTGTACTCTTTCAATCAGTCCGAGGCGGAGCCGATGGGTGCGGTAGGCATGCCGATCTCGCGGACGTTCTCTCCGGATGTAAGCGCAGTGGTGAATTAGTAGATTCTGCGCTTTTGCTTTCTAATTCTGCGCTTTTGCTTTTTAGTGGAGAGGGCTAGTCGGTAGGTGAATGGTGGCGGTAGTGCCAGTCCTGTCGCTGGACTGGCTATGGTTTGACTGGCTGGTGAGCGTGAGCTGGCCTTGGTGATTTTCTGTGATGATTTTGGCGATCGCAAGTCCTAATCCCGATCCGCCTGCGCCGCCGCCAACACTCCCACTACCGCCCCCACCAGCACTGCGACTGCGAGCGGGATCGACTCTGTAAAAACGGTCAAAGACACGTCGAAGATCTCTTTCGGGAATGCCGATGCCAGTATCGGTGATTGTGACAGTGACCTGCTGAGCGCTGGGGGCGAGGTCAATGGAGACTTGGCCAGCGGGGGTATATTGAATGGCGTTGGCAATTAGGTTGGTGAATAGGCGGATGAGCTGGTCGATGTCGCCTTGGGTGTGGAGGTGAGTGTCAGGGTGAGTATAGGTGAGGGTGAGAGTTTTTTCTTGTGCGATCGCTTGCTGTTCTTCCACCACATCGGCTAATAATCCAACGAGTTCTACAGATTCTCGGCGCATAGGGATCAGTCCGCTTTCTTGGCGAGCGAGAAATAGCAGGTCGTCTACCAGTCTGCCGAGTCTACGGGTCAATCGTTCAACCACTTCTAGCTGACTGCGCTGAAACTGTTCATCGGGATCGGCAAGGGCGACCTGGACATTGGTTTGAATAACGGCGATTGGGTTGCGCAGTTCGTGAGAAGCGTCGGCGGTGAATTGTTTGAGCTGCTGGTAAGAGTCGCGGACAGGGGCAATCGCCAGGCCAGAGAGGAACCAGCCGATCCCTGCGACGGCAACAAGCGCCATCGCAACGCCGCTGCCAAGATCGATAATTAGCTGGCGGCTGGGCTTGGAGACCTCAAACCAGGGATGGCTAACGCGCAAATAGCCTAGGAGCAGAGGCCCGGATGTAATCCGCTGAGTGATTTGCCGTAGGGCAAGGCCGTCTGGCGGAATGATGGTTTCTCCGTTTGGGTTGACGTGAAGCGGCACTTTGGGAGATTTGGAAAAGGTACTCCACTGCAAGTTGCCTTCGGGGCCGAACCATTCGAGATCGATGCGATCGTCTTCGCTGGCTTCTTCACTATTGCGAAAGCTGGCTTCGATATTGACCCTTTCGCTTTCAATGATGAGGGATCGTTCGACGACTTCGACAACGTGATTAAGCGTGTCGTCTACGCGCTCGACTAGGGTGCTACGGACATAAGTATAGACGCCGCTGGCGAAGAGCAGGAGCAGGACAGCGGTGACGGCGGTATACCAAAGGGCGAGGCGGCGACGGGTGGTTTGGAACATTACTTTGGAACATTACTCATAGGCATCTCGTCGGTGACCAGCTCTGATGACTCGAACGATCAATGCTTTGTCTTCAACGCTGTAGATAATGCGATAGTTGCCGGAACGGATACGATATTCGTTCTTTTTTCCCTTAAGCTTCTTGCAACCTGCTGGTCTGGGATCTTTACCTAAGCTAGTGATACGGGCGAGCAATATTTCTTGAACTGGATGAGGTAGCTTTCTAATTTGCCGTCTCGCGGCAGCATCGACTATGACCTGGTAGCTCACTCCCAACCTAGCTCCTTCTTGAAGTCTTCTAGCGTTATGGCTTCTCCAGGTTCTTGCAGAGCGACTTCGACATCGAAGACGTCAATTTCATCTTCAAGGGTTTCAATGGCGGGTTCGAGATCTATCTGATGCTTGAACTGTAGGTATTGTAGGAAATGGTATAGCTCGTCTATAGCATGCCGGGACAGGGAGGGCAGTTCTAGGGTGACGGGATCAATCTTGGGTTTGGTGATGGCTTTGGGTTCTGACGTTGCGGTCATGGCTTTCCTGGGGCGATTGCGATAAGGGTGCGCTTTCTCATTCTATCGATTCTGAGTCTTAGCTTTGCCTTGCAAATTGCTAGGAAATTTGCATTTAACGCACACCTCGAAGTTACTCTCGGCGGTGCCTTCAGTGAAGATGGGCAGGCCAGCTTTACCGCCGATTTTCATACCGAATTTGAGGGTCATTTCTTCGACTTCGACGCCAGAGAGATTTTTGAATGCGCCGATGACGTACCAGGTGTAGGCGCGGATGGTGCCGTGGATGTCTTTGAGTTCGGTGCGGAGGCGGTCGGTGAGGCCATAGCTTTCGCGGGTGCCGCTGCGGGTGGGAGCGCTATGTGCTTCGGGGAGTTCGGCGGGTTCGGTGGATTCGATATAGACGGTGTAGGTGGTGCCGTCGGGGTCTTCTAGCTGGACGGGGCGGATGGTGCTCATGTTGCTCTAGAATCTGCTATCGGAACGATGGACTTTGCTATTTAAGACTAAGCTAGTGAATGCGTATATGTGAGCTTGCTATGAAGATAAAGGCGGTTATTCATCCGGCAGAAGAAGGTGGATATTGGGCGGAAGTGCCTGCGCTGCCTGGATGTATTACAGAAGGCGAGACGATGGAGGAAGTGGTCGCTAATTTGCAGGATGCGATCGCTGGTTGGCTAGAGGTTGCCAACAATCGTCAGACGCCTCAGTCAAACGACCGAGTTGTTGAGATCGCGGTATGAAGTCTGTCTCTGGTAAGCAGCTTTGTAAGATAGTCGAGCGAAGGGGCTGGATTTTGAGCAGAGTGACGGGCAGTCATCATATCTACGAGAGAGCCGGAGAAGACAAGATTTTATCGATTCCAGTTCATCGAAATCAGTCACTAAAATCAGGTACTCAGCGTGCGTTGATGAAGATAGCTCAGCTTTCTGAAGACGATTTGCGTTAGCAGCCTCACTTCTTTAGGACAGCTTTCTATCAAGTTGGCTTGTTTGGCTATCTTAGGAGAGAATGCCTGAAAAGCTATGTAGAAGTCATATAAACGTGGATTATGGGCCGCTATGCTCTGATTGTTGGGGTGGGTGAGTATCGGCATTTGCCGAAGCTGTCTAAGCCGAGGGGGGATGCTAAGGCGGTGTGCGATCGCCTACGTCCTCATTTTGACGAAGCGCATCTGCTGCAAAACGCTGAGGTGACCTATGAGAATTTGCTGGAGCGGTTGGAGTATGTGCTGCTAAGGCAGGGCGACCGCGCTGAAGTCCTGTTGTATTTCACCGGGCATGGGTTTACGGCGGGGCAGAGTGTGCGAAGTCAGCGGGGCTATTTGGCTACGTATGACTGTGAGATTGATCAGGATACGAGTGGCAAGATTCTGTATGCTCAGCGGGCGCTGCCGTTTCAGGAGCTGAATGCGCTGATTGGAGAGGCGACGCCTGCCAAGCTGGCGATGCTGTTGGACTGTTGCCACAGTGAGTTTTTTATTGAGCAGTCGTTGGTGGGGAGCGGGCTGAGTAAGTTTGGCGATCGCACTTATTTTCTGAGCGCGGCCTGTCGCAGCTATGAGAAGGCGTGGGCGAATACAGATGCGGAGCATAGCGTGTATACCGGGGCGCTGCTGGAGGCGCTGAAAGATCGCTCGATGGAAGAAATTACGGCATCGGAGGCACACAATGCTGTGCAGCGACGGCTGAGGGGATCGGGGCAGGAGCCGATTCCGATTGGCTACGGGCAGAGTTTGGTGCTAGTGCGGCATTGGCGGGCGGCGCAGGTAGCTGGTGAGGAAACGAGTGAAGAGAATCCGTATCAAGGGCTGAAAGCGTTTACGCCGGAGACGGCGAAGTTTTTCTTTGGGCGGGATGCGGATGTTGGGCTGCTGTTGCAGAAGCTAGAGGGCTCGAATTTTGTGCCAGTGCTGGGGCCGTCCGGGAGTGGAAAGTCGTCGGTGGTGCGGGCGGGGCTGGTGACGCGACGCAAAAGTCAGGGGTGGCAGGTGGCGGTAATGAAGCCGGGAAAGCAACCGCTGGTGATGCTAGAGACAGTGCTGCGGGAGTTTTTGGTGGGGCAGGGGGCTTCGTGGGGAACGGTGCGGGAGGTGTTGGGAGACTTTGCGAGCAGCCAAGTAAGTAGCCAAGCCTTGAGCAGAGTCGAGGGGTGGCTGTGTCAAGCCGATCTGAAACTGCTGCTGATTGTCGATCAGTTTGAGGAGGTGTTTACGCTCTGTGAGGACAAGGGGGTTCAGCGGGCGTTTATGAATGGACTGCTGTTACCGAAAAAGGCGTCGGCGCTGGCGGTGGTGATGACGATGCGATCGGACTTTGTGGATGATTGGCTGCGGGTGGGGCTGTCTCCAGAGGTGATTCGGCGCGATACGGTGTGGCTGGGTCCGCTGACGGGGGAGAATCTGGAGGCGGCGATTGTGGAGCCCGCACGAAAGCAGGGATATGTGCTAGGGCCAGGGCTGCTGAGACTATTGCTGGCGGATGTAGAGAAGGAAGAGAACTGTTTGCCTTTGTTGGAATTCGCGCTGACAGAGCTGTGGGATAGGAGAGATCAACAGAACAAGAAGCTGACGGTGGCGGCTTACGACAAGATGGGCGGGCTGACGGGGGCGCTGAATCAGCAGGCAACGCGAGTGTATGAGAGCCTGCGAGCAGGGAAAGAACAGGACTGGGCAAGGCGAATATTCTTGCAGCTGGTGCGGATTGGGCGAGGGGAAAAGGATACGCGGCAGCGGCAGACCAAGGAACTGTTGCTATCGATGGGTGGGTCGGGGAAGCAACAGAATGAGCAGACGCGGCAGATGATTGCGGATGTGATTGCGGATTTGGTGAGGGGACGGCTGTTAGTAAGCGATAGTGATGTGACTATAGGTGAAGATAAATTAGGAGGAGTTGAAAAAAGAACAGAAAGCGTTAGCTATGTGGATTTAGCTCACGAGGCATTGCTAGAAGAATGGAAGCAGTTTTCAACGTGGCGTTTGAAAGATCGAGACTTACGACGGCTAGTGCAGAGGTTAGAAGATGTGTATGAGGAATGGCGAGAAAAAGATGAAAGTGAACACTACCTGCTAGCAGGTGGATTACTGGTCGAGCTGAAGGAAAGATGGAGTGAGCTGAAGGAAGTCCTAAGCGAAAAAAGGGAGACTGAGCTAACCAGCTTTTTCTCAGTTAGTGACCAGCGTGAACAACAAAATGTCGCGGCTTTGAAGCAGGCTGTAGCTAGAAATCGTTTACAGGAATCCTCTCGTAAAGTTCGCGAGAAACTTCGGACAAGTCCAATGGAAGCAGTGGAGCTCTCACTCATGGCCATTGAGGTATTGGGCAATAGCCAATCTATGTTGGGTGAAGTTACTTACCAGGCTCAAGATGTTCTGCATAGAGTTTGGTACAACATTCGTGAGCGACTAAAGCTAGAGGGGCATGGTGGCTCTATATGGTCGGTAGCATTTAGCCCTGACGGGAAGCAGATTGTCTCAGCTAGTGGCGACAAAACTCTGCGGTTGTGGGATCTGTCAGGCAACCCTGTTAGTAAGCCATTTGTCGGTCACAGTGGCTCTATATGGTCGGTAGCATTTAGCCCTGACGGAAATCAGATCGTCTCAGGTAGTCGCGATAAAACCTTACGGTTATGGGACTTATCAGGCAATCTCATTGGTGAACCATTTGTTGGTCATAGTGGTTCTGTTCTATCGGTAGCGTTCAGCCCTAATGGAAATCAGATTGTATCGGGTAGCGGTGATAATACGATGCGACTATGGGATCTATCAGGTAATCCCATCGGCGTACCGTTCACTAGCCATAGGAGCTCTGTATGGGCAGTAGCATTCAGCCCTGACGGAAGTCAGATTGTGTCAGGTAGCGGTGATAAGCTGGTGCGGTTATGGAGCCTATCAGGCAACCTAATAACCGCACCATTTTTTGGTCATAATGACTCTGTCCTGTCCGTGGCCTTTAGCGCAGAGGGAAACCAGATTGCATCGGGTAGCGGTGATAATACAGTGCGATTGTGGAATCTGTTAGGCAATCCCATCGGTGAACCATTTCTTGGTCATAGCGATTCTGTTCGGTCGGTAGCCTTTAGTTCTAAGGAAGGTTGGATCGCTTCAAGTAGCGACGACAAAACTTTACGGTTATGGGATTCGTCAGGCAATCCCATCGGTGAGCCATTTATTGGTCATGGCGACTCTGTGCAATCAGTAGCCTTCAACCCAAGAGAAAATCAGATTGTTTCAGGTAGCGGCGATAGAACTGTGAGGCTATGGGACTTGTCGGGTAATCCCATTGGCAAGCCGTTTTTCGGTCACAATGGTTCTGTCCAGTCGGTAGCTTTCAACCCAAAGGGAGATCAGGTTGTCTCAGGAAGTAGTGATAACACTATACGGTTGTGGGACTTATCAGGCAATCCTGTTGGCAAACCTTTTGTTAGTCATGATGGCTCTGTTCTATCAGTAGCGTTTAGTCCTCAGGGAGATCGGTTTGTTTCCGGTAGTGAGGCTAATACAGTGCGGCTATGGGACTTATTGGGTAATTCTGTTGGCAAACCCTTTGTTGGTCACAAAGACTGGGTATGGTCAGTAGCATTTGGTCCAAAAGGGGATTGGATTGTCTCAGGTAGTCGCGACAAAACGTTACGGTTATGGGATTCATTGGGTAATACCATTGGCGAACCTTTTGTTGGTCATAATGGCTCGGTTTGGTCAGTAGCATTTAGTCCTGAAGGAAATCGAGTTGTTTCGGGTAGCGGTGATAGAACCGTGAAGCTATGGGACTTATCAGGTAATCCTATCGGTAAGCCGTTCGTTGGTCATAACGATTCTGTTCGGTCAGTAGCCTTCAGTCCAAAGGGAAATCAGATTGTCTCGGGTAGTCGTGACAAAACGTTGCGGCTATGGGATTTATCAGGCAATCCCATTGGGGAACCGTTTATCGGTCATAGTGGTTCGGTCTGGTCAGTAGCATTTAGCATAGAGGGAGACCAAATTATTTCAGGTAGTGTTGATAGGACAGTGAGGCTATGGGATTTATTAGGTAATCCTATTGGCGAACCGTTTGTTGGTCATAGCGATTGGATTCGATCGGTAACTTTCAGTCCAAAGGGGAATCGGGTTATCTCAGGTAGCCATGATGGAACACTGCGCCTATGGTACGTGGGTACTTGGAAGGATGAGTTACGGCACTGCTGCAATATGCTGATGTACCACACAGCGTTGACTTTGCCGCAAACGGAGACGGCGCGTAAGGCTTGTAAGGTATGTGAGCAAGTATGGACAAGATCACAGTTGGCAGCGTTTGTAGTAGCGCAGGGCAGTGCGCTGGCGCGGACAGGGGAAGTGGAGCAGGCGACTAGGAAGTTTGAGGAGGCTAAGAAGCTGGACGCGGCGCTGACGTTTGATTCGGTGAGGCGGGCGAGAGAGCTAGCGGAGTGGGGGTAGGGGAATAACGATGAATGATGAATGATGAATGAGGGAAGCAAGAGTGGTTTCCTTGAGTAAAGGTGCGATCCTGCTGCTTTAAACTCATTGTTCGTATTTCTGCCTTCTGAATTGGGATGCGTCTGATATACCCAACTGTTTAAGAATCGACTTAAACAGCCCGCCGCCAATCTCCGCAGCACCGTGAATGGGAATAGTCGTTGCTTTAGCTGGCATGAGTGATCGCAAGCTCTACATCTTGTGGTAGTTCTTTGCCTGCTTCTATATATTCCTCACGAATCATGTCGAACACGTTGATTAGTTCTGCCCTGGATTCTTCTAACGTTTGCCCCCAAGCGTGACATCCTTCTATAGCTGGAACGTAGGCAACAAAGGTGCCATTGTCATCGGGACGTAATACGACTGTATAGCTTTCTAAGGAAGACATAGGGTGTAGGTGGTTTGATATCGCCTACTGACATTGTACTAGCCATGTCGGCATACCTCGCCCCTGTGCTAGCGTTAGTGAAGCGGGCAGGCGAGCTAGCTGAATGGTCACGCGCAAGACGATTTGCCTTGCCATATCATTCAATCAGTCGCTTTCAAGGATAACAAAATGGTACAAACTCCAACAAAACCTATCACCCTAGCAGCGTTTCTAGCCCTTCCAGAAACCAAACCTGCTAGCGAATTTATAGACGGAAAAATTACGCAAAAGCCTATGCCGAAGGGGAAACACAGTAGGCTACAGACTAAGCTATCCAATGTGCTGAATGACTCTCTTGAACCGCAGCATACAGGGTTAGCGTTTACGGGACTGCGATGCAGTTTTGGTGGAGCTGCTGTTGTCCCAGATGTCCTAGTTTTATCTAGTGATCGAATTACTCGTGATCAGGATGGCGACATTGCGGATATTGTAGAGATCGCTCCCGACCTAATAATCGAGATTTTGTCACCACAGCAAAGCTCAACTAAAGTGATCAAGAAAATCTCTCACTGTTTGAATCACGCCAGTCAACTCGGTTGGCTGATAGAGCCGAAGGAAAGAACAGTTTTAGTTTTTCGTTCTAATCAAGCCGTTGAAATTTTAGAAGCACCGACGGCTCAGCTACCCATGCCCAATGTTTTAGATAAGTTTGGGCTAACGGTAGAAACTCTCTTTGGCTGGCTGCAGGTGTGAGATTTACGGATGAACATTAGGAACGCGCGTCTAGATGACATTTAGAAACATTTAGACGCATGTTCCTTAACCTAGACCTTCTCAGCTACCTCCAAAGCGACCTCCCCGAGGCCAAACTTCTTCAGCACACGCTGTGCCATCTGCGCAGGCATTAGCCCTAGCTCGGCTCTAGACTGATCGGGGGAGGCATGGTCTACCAAGATATCGGGCACCCCGAGCCGTAGCAGCACGGCCGACAGCTCTGCGTCCATTAGCTCTTCGGCCAGTGCTGTACCAAATCCGCCTTTGATGCAGCCGTCTTCCATCGTGACGACTCGACCAATTTGCTCGGCTAGCGGTAGCATCAGTTCGGTGTCCAGCGGCTTGGCAAAGCGGGCGTTGATGACCGTTGCTTCTACGCCATGCTCACTGAGAATTTCAGCCGTTTGCATCGCTGGGTACACCATCGAGCCGTAGCCGACTAGCATCACATCATCACCTCGACGCAGCACTTCTGCTTTGCCAATTGGCAGCGCTTCCCAACCGGATTCCATCAGCGGCACGCCATAACCGCTGCCACGGGGATAGCGCACGACAATCGGGCCACTGTGTTCGACGCCAGTGACCACCATTTGCTGTAGCTCGGCTTCATCCTTGGGCGCCATCAGCACGATATTGGGGATGCAGCGCAGATAGGCGATGTCGTACATGCCCTGATGAGTCGGGCCATCGACGCCGACGATGCCAGCCCTGTCTAGCGCCATGAACACGGGCAGCTTCTGAATGCAGATATCGTGCACGATCTGGTCGTAGGCACGCTGCATGAAGGTGGAATAGATGACTGGAACTGGCTTCATGCCTTCACAGGCTAGTCCTGCTGCTAGCGTGACTGCGTGCTGCTCAGCGATGCCGACATCGATATACTGCTTTGGCAGCTTGGCTTGTAGCAGATCTAGCCGCGTGCCAGTGGCCATCGCAGCGGTGATACCGATGATGGTCGGGTCTTTCTCGGCCAGGGTAATCAGGGTTTCTGCAAAGACTTTGGAATAGCCGGGTGGTTTGGGCTTGTTGGCTGGAATCTTTAGCCCGGTTTCTAGATCAAATGGAGACTGCGCATGATAGCCCACCTGGTCTTTCTCGGCGATTTCGTAGCCTTTGCCTTTGACGGTTGCTACGTGGACTAGGACGGGGCCACCGTGCTTGTGCGCTTCGGTAAAGGCTTCGATTAGCTCTGTAAGGTTGTGGCCATCGATTGGACCCATGTAGGTAAAGCCTAGCTCCTCGAAGACAGCGCCTACTTTGGGCACGGCTAGGCGCTTCATGCCTTCTTTGACTCGGCTAAGCTCTGGAGAGATGGTCTCGCCAAATGGTAGCTGCTTGAACTGCTCTTCGAGGTTGTCGCTGAGGAACTGCATTGGCGGGCTCAGCCGGATTTTGTTGAGGTAGCGGGGGATAGCGCCGACGTTGGGCGAGATTGACATTTCGTTGTCGTTGAGGACGACGATGAGGTTGGTTCTGGGCAGATGTCCGGCGTGGTTGATGGCTTCTAGGGCCATGCCGCCTGTGAGGGCGCCGTCGCCGATGATGGCGGCAACTTTGAAGTCTTCGCCTTTGCGATCGCGGGCGATCGCCATTCCCAATGCTGCCGATATGCTAGTCGATGCGTGGCCTGCGCCAAAGTGGTCAAATCGGCTCTCTGTGCGCTTTAGGTAGCCCGCTACGCCA